>CAYSZB010000069.1:0-10670 GCA_964435475.1 uncultured Anaerolineaceae bacterium
ATTACTTACAGATAAAAATTACGAATTCCTATTTTGGAATCGAATATACTTAACTCCCTCTGAAAGTCATCTGGCTGATGGTTTAGCTTGATAGATCAGGACTCAAACTTCTCCCATATAATAGATTTATAACAATCTGATCATTTTTTTCCGATATGATTTCGGCAGGTGAATTGATCACCTGTGTAAAAGTTTTCGACAATGCAAGCTAGTAGCTTGTAATAACCTCCATTCAGACGCAGTTATTGAGAACTAAACACGATTGGCAAGTAAATATGGATGGGTTCAAACTTATAGGGAACAGCCGTCTGTGTCACATTGCCATAAAAATCAACAGCGCGAATGATGATCACACCTACTGGCGTCCCGCCGACCCATGAGATATAGTCGAAATTCCAGCCGAGGTCACCCATCACAACATCCTGGTAGCTGAGGCCGCCATCAAGGCTGATTTTCACTGATTCCACACCAGACCCATCTGCAGCCGTGCCAGAACAGGAGATTTCGTCTGCTGTGATCGTAACTTCAGGGCTGGTGCCATCGATTACGATCGTCGTTGTCGCAATATCGCTGACATTACCCGCCTCATCCACCGCACGGACCTTCACGTCTACCACTTCTCCATCATAGCGCCATGTATTGACAGGGAATTTCCATGTATTGTCATTCTTATTCAGCATAGCCAACCGGAAAGGTCCACTATCGAGACTCACTTCAACAGCCCGCAGACTTCCAGATGCATCAAACACCGTCCCATATAGGTAACCGGGGGTCCCAGTACGTTGCAGGGTATCCTCTATATACACAACCGGGGCAGTGCCATCTGTCTCAACCGTGATGCTGCTAATGGAGATCTGTCCGTTGGGTGCCTCAACCCGCAACTGCCATAATGCTGAATAGCCTGAAGGCAGATCATCTGTAATGCTCAAGATGTTGCTAAGGTTTCCTAGACTCTCCCATATGCCTGCGCCTCGATTCACACTAATTGTCTGGTCACATGCTAAATTGCAGCCAGCGAGGTTGGTGAATATCGGCAATACAAAGGGTCCCGGTTTTGTAAGAATTTTAGAATTCACTGCGCTAAATCTTATTTGTGCCACGCTGTAATCAACCGTGTAATCAGTTGTCGCTTGTGGTTGTGGCACTGCTGGTATGCCCTGGAACTGGAGTTCAGCACTGACTGGCACTTTGAATATACCGGATATGCTTGGTGTGATTGCCGTGATCGTGAAACTCACCATCGTGGTCGCCCCTGGCGCAACATCGATTAGGACAGTCCATTGGCTTTCGCCAGGTAAGCAAGTGTCAGCACAGACAGCACCCTCATCCAGGCTGACAAATTGCATTAGTTTCTCGTCTCCACCAAGTGTCACAGACATTTTTTGTTGTTGGTAGGCAAGTACATCCGGATTGGTGACCGAGACCATCAATGTTCCTTGATTACCGGGGCTAAGGTGGGTGACCACGCCAGGATGTTGCATGCTGACGATGGGGGCAATACGCTGGACGGGCATATCGGAATAACCACCTGACAATTGAGACAAGACAATGGAATCTATAAAGGTGATTGTGCCAGGGAGGATGGGATCGGTAGATTGACGGGCGCTTGGCGGAATAACTGCAGCGACACCATCTGTGGTGTCAATATATGCCAAGATCGAGATATATTCTGATGGACTTAAGTTGAGCTCATTCCGATCGAAGGCGATCTCAGTGCCATTCCCTGTTGCAGCAAAGCTCAATGGCTCAGCCACTTCTATCCAACCTGAATCATAACGGTACAACTTGAAAGAGGATGACCCATCGATCACTAGGGCAAAATCAGCCTCGAAGGGCAAGGTATGCACAGGCCGGTCATTCCCGATAGATGCGGTTGAACCTTCTACGCGGGTGTCGAGATAGATCTCCAACCGCTGATTGACTGACCAGCTTCTGCCCGTAAAGCCCATATAAAGCCAATTCTCATCCCATGTAGTCATCAACAGCGCAGGTTCTAACGCGCTGTAGGGATCATAATTGGTGACCATCCCAGTTGGATATTCTCCACCGCTGTAATCAAGCCAGCCATCCGCCAAGATCGCCGAGTAGGTCTGGCTACGGTTGACCCCAAATGGCCCCGCATGGACAGTCTTTTGATTGCCAGCAGCATCTTGCACGCGAACGTGCGTGTACCATACGCCAACACTATCCAGTGAACTGGAAATGGTACAGAAGCCATCAACAGGGAAGACGGGATCAAGTGGGTTTGTTTTAGCATGCTGATCGATCACCGCATAGGATTGCACATTAGAACCACTTTCAACGATCGGCGGCCAGGTGACGGTCAGATTCGGTGTGATATCCGTACTCCATTGGTTGCTTGACAGGTTGGCTTCAGTCTCCGGCGTGGCGACCATGGTGTCCAGGGGGATGGTGATGAAGTCGTGTTTAACGTTGCCAAAGGCATCACGCACCACAGCCCGGAATGTGATGACTCGGAGATCGGAACGCTTGATATTCGATTCTGAAGAGAAACCTGCTACTCCAGTGGCTATGAGCGGCTGCCGCAGCCAGTGTTCCCCATCATAAACCCGCAAGGACTGAATAGGATCTGTTGAATCGACCTGGCCTTCCAATACTACCCTCAAGAAGCCTTCTTTAAAAAGCTGCGGGGTATTAATGCTTACGCCAATGTCCGGAAGTTCATTAGCATTGCTATTTGCGAAAGTTGTTCCAACATACCAACCTTCTGATGATAGTTGATTGCCTGACCGGTCTGTCGCGCGCGCATAGATGCGGTAATCACCATTTCCCGGAAATTCCAGGTACACCTGGTAAGTGCTGATGGCAGCATTAGGAGAAGTGAGCGCAGTGACCTTCCAATTATCCGGTATCGTCTCAGTGACCGGAACGGTAGGGTCGGTGACCGGTCCAAAAAAGCCCACTTCCACGCTGCTGACACCCGAAGTCACAATAGGCAGTGGCTCTGACAGGTAAAGGTAAGCTCCCCTGATCGATGCTTGAGTTGGAGCAGGTACTCCGACAAGCAGGTCGCGCAGCATGTCGCCGTTGACATCCCCGCTACTGAGATATTCGCCAACTCCATCCGCTGCGGTTGTCCCAAGCATGGTGTATGCCGCCCAGTTGAGTGGGAGGTCAAGCTCCCAAGGCAGCCTACCGCTGAGCACAATTGCCGCGCCACTTGTGGGGGCAGCTTCGCCGAAGGCAAAATCATCTTTGCCATCATGATCAAGGTCACCCATCGGTGCTAGCGAAACGCCAAGCGACATTATCACACCAACTGGTTCCACAAAGGATAGATCAGCGGCAGTGAACAGGTTGAATGGCATGGGATAAGCGGTTTCAGGACGGTGTCCTAAGACTACATAAACATGTGAAGAGCTGGCCAAAGGATCACCGATGAGCATATCCCGCAGACCATCCCCGTTTACATCACCAGCCGGTGACACGGTCTGCTGGCTGCCTACACCCTGCAGTTCTGTCAGCGCCACACTTGCAGCTGAAGGCATCGATGGTAAGGTCTGGCGGGGTTGGCCACCGATCAGCCAGACTCCGGAATAGCCTGCAAGTAGCCAATCAGAGAGTCCGTCGCCATCCGTGTCGCCTAAACCAGCAAGGTTGGGCACTGTCAGGGGTGTGCATGTACCGAAGGCACACATGCGGGAGTAGACACTCGAAACCACTTCTGGAACGAAACGTTCCTGGCCCAGGTATAAATAAGCGATCTCGCTGTATAAATCCTTGTAGACCGCGCCAACAAGGATGTCCCCAAGTCCATCCCCATCGCTGTCGCCTGCACCAGCTACAGAACTGCCAAAAGCCAGCGTATCTGGAACACTTAAGCGCCACTCAGCATCTACGAGGTTCAGACTTTCCGGCCAATAATGGCGTCCGAATATCACGTAAGCTCTTCCATTGCCAGAAGCCGCGTTGGGGTCTCCGATCAGCAGATCCGCTATGGAGTCACCGTTGACATCCAGCATTGTTGGGGTGTTTACCGCAACTGACGGCCGGTAGCTGGTTCTGCCAAGGTCATTTTCACCATGTAACAGGACATCTGCGTACTCCAGGCTCAGGTTGGGGGTATAGCTGTCTGTCTGTCCGAAGAAGATACCCAATTCGACCGGGTTTCCGGAAGACCAGGATACGAGGACAATATCTTCGATCGAATCACCGTTCAGGTCGTCGACCACGTAACTACGTGTCTCCTGTAATTCATCATAAAACAATGCATCCTGATCGCCCAGCGCTTGGGTTTCAGGATAAGCTTCATGGGAGAGGCGGAGAGGACTGAGCACGGTTTCATCAGCTCGCCCTCCCAGGGTTACATCATTCCCGAGTACAGTTTGCGGGACGTTCAGAACGGCATAGGGGGGTGTGTCATCGATAACCACATCAAGTGAGTCAGCATTGACCAGGAAGTTACCAGCGGTGTCGGAAGCGCTGAGGGTGAGCTGGTACAGTCCCTGAGCGTAAGGTGATGCTGCACCACCCAGCGGCGACATGGGCAGTGAAATAGTTGATGAAAAGGTACTGGCTTCATTACCTGGCTCAGCGACCATCGACTGGGAAGGCAGGTGCTTGTAGCCGTCCGCGGAGGAGAGATAGACCTCCACATTTGCTTCACCGACACCGGAGATGTATCCTCCGGGAGCATCATGAATTGAGCCTGTGACAGTGAATGCTGCCATGGAATCAGGGTTCGGAACACTTGAAATGTAGGCAGTACCATCAAGCTCAAATAGGGCACTTTCCGGGGGTTGGCTATCTACATAGAAATTGATGATTTGGGATTCTGATCCGCCGACCCCATAGGAATCCACTCCGCGGGCGTAGATCCGGTGAGCGCCGTCGGCTGGCGGCGTCCATGCATAATTCCAGTGCTGACCTTGAAGGACATCGACAGTGGCAGTTCTCCACTGGGAATCGGTGCAGGATGCACCTGACGTGAGGCATACTTCCACGCTGCGAACGCCTTCGCCATCCACCGCGTTCCCCTCAATCCGAATGGGTCCCTGGTAGGCACTCACGGCATTGCCTTCCGCGGGCGAGGTAACAGTGACGGCAGGACCACCCCGGTTAAGGAGCAGCGGAACAGCGGATTGGCTTTGTCTTAGTGTATTACCTTCCGTGTAGCTGAAGTTAACATCAACAAAGACCTCATCAACTGGAATGGTTGCAGGCAGCCCTGCCAGGTTTACCTCCACCATCAGCCCTTTGGTCAGTGTTGGGAAGTCCCAGGCATAGGTATTGGGAGGTTGACCGAAAACCTGGGTGGCATTGAAATAATGCAACGCGTGCTGCCCGCTTTTGACCAGGCGGGCACTCAGCGTAATTCCGGAGAAGGCAATGGGTAAGGTGATCGACAAACGGGGATCGATACCAGCCAGGAGGTCATCAGTCCAGGGAAAACTGGTAAACCTGAGCTGAGTACCGCCACCTTCGACCAATTCCTGGGAGACAACCATTTCGAGATCGCTCAAGTTGAGGGCGTTTGGACTCGAACCAAGCTGCTTCTCCTTTAAGTCACTGCGTCCATCGCGGTCAGCGTTGGCAATGCGCGGGTTGGAGAAAGCAGCCGGAAAGTTAGGTGAGCCACTATAGGCGCCGCCCATATCGATACGCCAGGGGACGATGAGTCCCTCATATGAATCCCAATAGGCTACCTCCTCACCATCCTTCAACCCGTCATCATCCGTGTCGGGATCAAGGGGGTCTGTGCCTGAAACGAACTCCTGGTAGTCGTCAAGCCCATCCGAGTCGGAATCGGACTTGCATGCTGAGCTGCCAGTGGCGAAAAGCTCATAACTGTCTGACAATTTGTCGTCGTCAACATCGGGATCCAGGTATGAATTGGGGTCACCACACAGGGTGTTGTCAAAGCCAAAAATGTCCTGCTCCGCAGTCCCACCGGTAAGATCGTCACCATCCAGGTCGACATTTTCGAGGGCATCCCACTCCCAAAACTCAATAAGGCTTTTGGGTAAAATGTCAAAGAAGGCAAAAGCCGCGCTGGGTGGAGAAGTATAGGTTTCGTGGAACTGGTCACAGTCAACGCCAAGGATGCCGCAATTTTCCCAAAGTTCATCGACAGCCATGCTGATATCGAGAGACACGATACCATTTATCGCTGGCGTATAAGGCATGATATCCAGGGTTGTGACCGAGTGGAAATCCCTTGCCAGTACCGGCGGAATCCACTCACCAGACCCCGGCAGCGATTGGGCAATTCTTATATCATCAGCATTATAGACACTTCCAGAGTTGTAGTCCCAATTCCACTTACGGGCGAAGCTGAACGTTACACAGGTGCCGTAATTATATGCGCTCACATGGCTGAAGGTGTTATCGATCTGGGCTGTATCTTGTATGTATTGAACTGCCTGTAAACCGCATAGCTCAAAGCTATCACCATTGGCATAGCGACCTAACTGGATATAGGCACTGGTATGATCGAGTGCGTTGGTCCTCATGGAAGACATGGTGATGGTGCCGCCAATGCGAAAACCAAATCTTTGACCGGCAACCAGTCCACCTAACGGATAACCCTCATAGGTGACTAACTCCATGTTACCTATCTGGGGATCACCCAGGAAACTGACGAGTGATTCCGGGTCCGGATTTGTTGCATTGAGAATGGCACAAAGGGGGTCAAGGATGGCAGCGATTACCGCACCTACATCGCCAAAGTGCTCATTAAGGAAACCGGTGATCAGGTTAATGACACTGATGGCCAGGGAAAGGATTGTGCCATACGGCCACATGGAGGCAATTACAAATAACACGACAGCTGTTGCGATTTCAACAATCGCCTTGAAGATAACCCCAATTATTCCCAGAACGCTGAGGGTACCGGATGCAATCTGAACAAACATGCTGAACAGCGTGCTGAAAACACTAAAGAGCAGACCAAGGAATGGCAGACCCTCGGAAAGCGATGTGATGTTCCCGATCACCGCGCTGAGTACCTCGGCTGCCACCTGAATACCCTCGGTAACTATCATTTGGATCACATTCCAAAGCGCCTGAACCTGCATAAAGATTTCCAATAGGCTGGAGAGTACTTTTATGATTTGCCCGATGAAACCAAAATCCAGGATCGATGCCAGCCAGGTCAGGACATTAATGGCGGTCTGGGTAAAGCTTACCAGTGAATCCGGTGAAAATTCGCCAGCAGCGATCTCCTTAAAACTACCGACTAATTCCTCTCCAAAAGATATGATGGTGTTCCACTGATCCTCCAGCCACTGAAGCGGCCCACCCGGGTATTCGAGTACACCGATCAGGAACTCGATGGCGACTCGAAATTCCTTCGGCAATCCATCAAGAGCATATTCTAGCAGCAAGCTGACAATGTTGGCGTAAAAGGCGGGGTCATCCAGCGCGTCCGTTATCTGGGTCAGGTCCAAATCACCAATGGATTGAACTGCCGTTTGACCCTGGTACCACACGGTCATCGCCATTTGCAGAATAGATACAGTCTCCTCGTAATATTCATCAATTTCCTCGAAATCCGCGCGGATCTGTGCTAAAGCTTCTTCCAGCCCCAACGCTACCCAGTCACCAATGTCTCTGCTCAACGATGAGGTACTATTTTCTGGTGATCCAGAAGAACTCATGGCTGTCGGGTCCCACTTATAACTGGTCAGCTTGAGCGTGCGGCTGGTGACGACCTGGGTGAGGCAAAGATTCATCACGGGATTACTCAAGTCCGGATCGGGCAGGTCATCAATGTTCAGAACTGCAGTCTGCTGCTCAGTGGCGACCAGGAGCGTGGGATTGGCATCCATGGTGTAATAACTAAGGAGACTGCGCGCAGTGGTCACATTAACCGTATGGAGCATTTGATCCATGTGATCGTAATCAGCTGGATCAGATAAATTGAAGTCTTGTGAAAGACCCCAGGTCTCTTCCATTGTGGCTGTACTGTAAGGGCCAAAGCGCTCATAGATATCAGCCAGTGATAAGCGCCCACTGAGGTACTGGGATTCAAGAAATCCCCGTAAAAGAATAAGGTTAGCTAAATCAGGTTCACCTTCGCCCGTTTGTTTCAGACCAGCGAGCATGGCAGAGGCTCTAACCTGGCGGGAAGTCTGCAAGCCAGTGATGCGGTAAGGCTCATCATATACCATGATCCCATATAGGCCTGTGGGACTGGGTACCAATTGTCCGGTATCATCTGGTTTTAACACATCGCCCTGCACTGCCCATTTAAGGCGTGCATCCTGCCAGTAGACCACACCATCCTTAGTGGCATGATCCTGATAAACCTTAGCCTGTAACGCATAAACGATGCCGCCATGCTCGATGGGGACGAGAGGAATGATTAACTTATAATATCCGCTGGGTGTCCCATCTTCTGCCGCGATTTGCGACCATCCAATACCGTAATCTTCCAGGGATTGGGGTGTAGGCAAGTCATCTTCCAAAACGGTTACTTCAAGGTAGGGAGCAACCTGAAGCGCGCCTGTCGACCCAAGATTTGGGTCGTGACCGATCTGCCCCAATGTATCTACAGGCCAAAAGAGGGAGGAGTGGTAGGCGTATCGAAGCAAGCGCTTCTCGGTCGGCACCACTTGCAATTCAAAGTAATAACCATCTCCATACATCAGGTTAAAGGTAAAGCTTGCGCCGATATCAGAATACGGTTCCGATAAGGTAAAGGGGGAGAGGTCCAGGTTATCTGGTACGGTGTCGCCATCGTTATCATCGCTCCAAGGGTAAGGCTTATTCCCATAAAGCCAACGACACACACCCTGGTCGAACTCGTCACCATCTCTGATTCCATCAGAGTTGCTGTCAGGATTGAGCGGATCTGTTTCTACGTTAATCGTGTCAGTACCAACCAGGCATGGTATCCCTTTGACCTCTTCCGAATCGGTCAAGCCATCCAGATCTGTATCTGAGGAAAAGGGGTTGGTGCCCAGCTTAAGTTCATAGCCATTGGGTAAGGCATCACCGTCTTCATCCCCTAAGTCATCTAGGACGCTTGCCCGAGCTGCGATCTCAGCTTGTTGCTGGTCGCCTGCCTTTTGCACCGTTTTGACTAACGATTCTATCTCGCCAGTTTTAGCTACCTCATCACCAGACGAACTGCTATGAGCAGCTGCTTGTGCGATAGGTGGAGTAACCATCGCAAAGATGAGGGTGATACATATGGCGGTACGAGCAGCATGGACCAACCGCCCATTGTGTAGCAGAAGCATCCAAAACAATCCCAATAATATTAGCGCTGCTATAAGCGGCTTGGTAAACTGTTCCACCGTCGCATGCAGTCCTGAGCTTGGTGATGTACTCTCTAGTGAAATAGGTCCAATGGTTGGGTCAAAGCGACTTTCAGGGATAGTCTTACCAAAATCCGAAAAGATCGTGCTACTGGTCGCCAAAGCTTCATAAGGGTTACTACCGCTGCGAGATATCTCAAGATCAAGTCCCAGGTGCGCAGGAAAGCCTTCTCTGTCAATCCACAATACACCTGTCCCACCATACTTCAAGCCACTGAGAGATAACCGCAATTCCGTCTCGGAATCGAATTGTCCAGCTTGACGGAGCATGAATCGGAGCACATCACGGCTTTCGAGGGCAAAGGCAACCCGTTCAAAGGTTCCCCCAACAGTCTCGATGGGTTCAAGAAACTGATGGTCTTTAGCCACTTCAAGCAAGAGCAAACCGTCCCCGGTGAGACCTGGTGCAGAAAGTGTCTGCGGCTGCTCTACCCATTGGTCGCCTTGGCGTTGGTAGATGCTTCCGCCTGAGATGAGGATCTCTTCCTCAGCAGATCCAGAGATTAGTTGATCCTGATATGGGGATACCCGCACTGTACCATCTTTAATGACAAAACGGGCTTGATGTGGACCGGCGATCTCACCATCGATGTGCATGGATGACGAGGCGTCGTTGAGAGCACCAACAGCTCTCACTGTCTGCTGCACGTCGATAGAAATCAGGTAGGTACCGGCTATTTGTGCTTTTTTCAGGGCATTCTGCACCATCTCGGAAGGATCAAGCGTTGGAGAATGATCAAGCTGTAATCCGGATTTCGCAATAACCCCAATTTGGGAGGTTTTTAGGAACCCTACTAAAATCAAAGATACAACGATAAGGATGATTACTTTCCGATTCAATCGCATCCATTTACACATACCTTTTACCTCGCTTTCCCAAAGCCGTATTAGATGCATGCATATAAAATTGTGAGTTTTACAAATAAGAGTAATTAATATCAGGAAGACATCGCTGGCTTAGAATAGACCAAAGCTTAGTGAAGTCTATCCCTTTTATTTTATTATACTACTTAAATCACATATCAGATACCTGAAATATGTATGGTTATTCTTGACATTTATTTGCTTAACTTATACAATCATTCGCGAGTAGTAAGTGGGAAGAGTCCGCGTGTGGCACCGAAGGGGCAAATTCCTTTTGGAATGAATCTCTCAGGTAAATAGACCCGCTTATCTTGTTCGCTCTGAAATGGAAGATATATGCAAGGATCAACATAACAGGGACATAGTGATATGACTCTGTTATATTTTTATTACATAAAAGGAGTAACAAAATGGAGTTTCCAGCAGAATTAAAATATCAGAAAACCGATGAATGGGTCAAGGTTGTTGATGATGTTGCCATTATTGGCATCAGTGACTTTGCCCAGAACCAGCTTTCAGATC
>CAYSZB010000070.1:0-10637 GCA_964435475.1 uncultured Anaerolineaceae bacterium
CGCCTGCCGCTCTCGATAGGCGACCCGACGCTGGTAAGCGGCGCCACCTCCGTTTGCTCCATGTACGACATGTTCACACTCTACCTGCAGCGCGGCAATGTGGATGTTGGCTTTTTGGGTGGGGCGCAGATCGACCAGTTTGGCAACATCAACGCAACGGTGATTGGCGATTATGCCAATCCAAAAGTACGTCTGCCCGGCTCGGGAGGATCGATGGAGATCGCTGCCTGGGCGAACCGCTGCTACATCATCACCCCCCACCAGGCAAGGCGCTTCCCGGCAAGGGTGGACTTCAGGACATCCGTGGGCTTCATGGATGGCGGGAATGAGCGCGAGAGGGTGGGTCTGCACGGAAAGGGTCCGCAGGCGGTTGTCACCAACCTGGGCATCCTAGAACCGGATGAAAACGGGGAATTGATCCTGGCAGCACTGCACCCGGGGGTTACGGTGGAGAAGGCGCAGGAAAACACTGGTTGGCCTTTGAAGGTCAGTCCTACATTGAGGACCACGCGGGCGCCAAAAAGTGATGAGCTGCGCATCTTGAGAAATGAGCTTGACCCACAGGGTATCTATATCAAGTAAATAACCTGCCCGGTGACAGAGTATCAAGATATTTTGATTGATATTTCTCAGGTGAAGCCACCTGCGCTATATTTTTGTGTTTTGTTATCCCGGCTGGCAACTCAATGTATAATAAATTCAACATTATTCACAGGAGGAACCTGATGATCGGTGCTCGAGAAGTTCATGCCCCACGCGGATCACAATTGACTTGCAAGAACTGGCAGGCAGAGGCTGCCTACCGCATGATCCAGAACAACCTGGACCCGGCGGTGGCAGAAAAACCGGATGACCTGGTGGTCTACGGCGGCAGGGGACAGGCTGCCCGCAGTTGGGAGGCGTTCGATGCCATCCTTACCTCCTTGAAGGAACTTGAAATTGATGAGACCCTGCTGGTGCAGTCCGGCAAGCCGGTTGCAGTATTCAAGACTCACGCAGATGCGCCCAGGGTGTTGATCGCCAATTCCAACCTGGTGCCGCATTGGGCTACCCAGGAGCATTTTGACATGCTTGCTGCAAAGGGCTTGATCATGTACGGGCAGATGACCGCCGGGTCCTGGATCTATATTGGCACCCAGGGTATCCTGCAGGGCACGTATGAGACATTGGGATCGCTGGCTCAACAGCGGGGATGGGGATCATTGAAAGGCAAGTTCGTGCTGACTGCCGGACTGGGGGGCATGGGCGGGGCACAACCACTGGCGATCACCATGAACCAGGGGGTGGGCTTGATTGTGGAAATCGACCCAGAGCGGGCGCGGCGCCGGCACGAGGTGGGCTATGTGGACGTATTAACCGATGAGCTGGAAGATGCCATGACCATGGTGGAGGAGGCAGTAAAAAATGAGGTACCCCGATCGATCGGGTTGATTGGTAATGCTGCCCAGATATACCCTGAGCTGGTATTGCGGGGTGTGGTGCCGGACGTGGTCACTGACCAGACCCCGGCGCATGACATTATGAGTTACGTGCCGGCGGGGATGACACTGGTTGAGGCGAATACCTTACGCAGCAGTGACCCCGGGACGTATGCCAGGCTTTCACAGGCATCGATGGCTAAGCATGTCGAAGCCATGCTGGAACTGCAAAAGAAGGGGGCAGAGGTCTTTGATTATGGCAATAACATCCGCCAGAGGGCATTTGACTTTGGTGTGAGCAATGCTTTTGATTTCCCGGGATTTGTTCCCGCCTACATTCGCCCTTTGTTCTGCGAAGGCAAAGGACCTTTCCGTTGGGTGGCACTGTCTGGTGACCCAGAGGATATTTACAAGACCGATGAAGTGGTGGCAAACCTGTTCCCGGAAGATGAGCACCTCCAAAGATGGCTGAAAATGGCGCGCGAAAAGGTGCCATTCCAGGGGCTGCCTTCGCGTATCTGCTGGTTGGGCTATGGGGCACGGGCAAAAGCCGGCCTGGCATTCAATAAGTTGGTAGCAGATGGGCTGGTCTCGGCACCGATCGTGATCGGGCGTGACCACCTGGATTGCGGGTCGGTGGCATCGCCCAACCGCGAAACGGAAAGCATGCTGGATGGGACGGATGCGGTGAGTGACTGGCCAATCCTCAATGCCATGCTCAATGCGGTCAATGGTGCGACCTGGGTTTCATTCCACCATGGTGGTGGGGTGGGGATCGGGTTCAGCCAGCATGCCGGGCAGGTGATCGTGGCTGATGGTACGCCGGAGGCCGCCATGCGGTTGGAGCGTGTGTTGACCGGCGACCCCGGGATGGGCGTGGTGCGACATGCGGATGCCGGTTATGAACAGGCGATCAGTTTTGCCAAAGAGCATGGGGTAAGGATCCCTATGTTAAAGTAAGGAGAAAGTAAATTGCGCAAGCGGCGGATCGTATTTTTCCTGTTGACCATCCTGGTTGGGCTTGCCGCCGGGTTGGTCTATGGCTGGGTGGTGAACCCGTTGGATAAGACCAGCCAGGAACCTGCCGCATTGCGCATGGATTACAAAACGGATTATGTCCTGATGGTGGCTGAGATTTTTTATGATGAACAGGATATATCCAGGGCACAATCAGACCTACTGTTCCTGGGAGAGCAAGAAGGTGGTGAATTGGTGGAAAGCGCTTTGAATTATGCCACCCAGGTGGGATATTCTGCTGAAGATATCATGAAAATCAGGTTGCTGCGGGATTCGCTCGCTGAAAAGGCACAAGAATGAGCAGTAAGGACCCTGGTTCGAGTTCGAATGAGCAGAAAAGTTCCTGGTACCTGCTTACAGGGTTCATCCTGGGCCTGGTCATCGGGTTGGTAATATCTTGGGTGGTTATGCCGGTGACTTACGGTGATATAGCGCCTTCAATGCTGGAAAGCGTAGGAAAAAAACAGTACCGGCTGATGATCGCCATGGCTTACACAGTCGATCAGGACCTGGTCAGGGCAGAAAGCCGGCTGGGTTTATTGGAGGATGCAGACGCAACCGAGTTGCTGGTGGCGCAGTCCCAGCAGTGGCTTGCTGAGGGGCGGGACCAGGCAGAAGTACAAGCCCTTGCCAGCCTGGCTGCCGCGATCGAGTTGTCTGATCCAACCGGGCAGTAGATTGCTGCTGGCAGGCTATAAATTTTCAGTTTTCGATGAGTTTTAAGTATTCGTTGATGTTACGGTCTACTGAGAACTGATCGAGCCATTCGTGGTCTGCCAGGCGTTGATCTCCCTGGAAAACCTTCCCGATCGCTTCAGCCATGGCATTAAAATCACCGATCGGCACCAGGTGACCGTATTTGCCGTAACCAAGTATTTCTTCGGGGCCGCCGCAGGCTGTGCTGACCACCGGGCAGTGGCAGGCAAGGGCTTCAACCAACACGTTGGGCAATGCTTCATGCAATGAAGATATGACGAGGACGTTTGCCTTGGCAATGATCGGGTAGGGATTGGAGATGAACCCGGGCATCAGGACGTTCTCAGTCAGCCCCATGCGGTCAATTGTTTCCTGGATCTCCTGCTTCAGCGAACCTTCCCCGAGGATGATCAGCTGGGCATTGACTTTTGTATTGATGACCTGAAAGGCTTTAAGCAGGGTTTTGTGATCTTTGACCGCTTCAAGACGACCGATGGTGAGGATTGTTTTCTTTGTCCGGTCACTGAACCAATCCGCCTGGACCGGTTCCCTGGTTTTTTGATGGAGGTAGTCATTGATGATGGGGTTGTAGATAACCTTAACTTTTTGCTGTGGCAAGCGCAGGTAATTTATGGCATCCCGGGCACAGGTTTGTGAAACGGTAACGATGTTGTCCGCGTTGGGATAGATGGCGGATAATAAAAGTTTGTCGAATAATTTGTTATAGATTGGCTTTTGCTTTGAGATCAGCCCATGTATGGATATGATCACCTCGGGGTGGTGCCTGGTGATCTTGGTAGATAATATCGAAATGATGTTGGGCAGTTCAAGTGCTGATATCAGGGCATGTGGCTTTTCCCGATCGATATATTGCACCAGTTTTTTAAATGTAAAGCGCATGCTACGCACGTTAAAATCTATGACATTGATCGAAGGCGAGATCGCCTCGCTTAATTTTCCGTGTCGTTTCTTTAAAAGCAGATCAACAGCATATCCCTTAGCCTGGAGACCCTCAGCCATGACGATCATCGTGGATTCAGCTCCACCCCCCTCAAGCGTTGGAATGAAAATGCCAATGCGTTTCTTCACGGGTGAATTCTATTGACCTGAAGACCCAATCTTGGGACCGGTCCATTCTGCTGTCTCAGGATAGATCCTGGATGGATTTAATTTTTGTCTGATCTTGCGCAGGCGGGTCATGATCTTGATGATGGTTTGGTCATTGAACAAACACAGGACTCGATATGGGATGAACTTGATGTTCCGCAGATCCCAGTCTAATAGCTTGACCATCTTGCGCACACCGGCGATGTTGTTCGCCCGCAGGTATTCAATACAAACTGTCTGGTAGATCATACGGTTGGAGTTCTTGATCACCCTGTCTGGAATATGATCATCCAGCTTCCGGGCATTCTCCAGTACCGTGCTGTGCACATTGAGCATCTTTTCCATGGAGATAGCGGATGTAATGTTGGATGAGTGAACCCGGTCGAGCAAATGCACTTTGGATAGATAGGCGATGGGGTAATTTTTAGCGACCCGCAAATACAGGTCGCGGTCATCCATGAACCAGATCTCCCCCGCAAACATGCCTACATCCATAAATACATCCTTGCGGATCATGACCGTGGAAAAAGCCCACAGATGTTTCTTTTCCAGGATGTCATAAAAAACGTTCTTGAAATAATCCCTGCCCTCATGCCTCTCAAGGACTTTATGCGTATAGAAATTAACCCTTTGGCTGCCGGAAGCGATCCATACTGCCTGCAGTCGTTCCAGCTCGTTCAGTTGATCCTCCAGCTTGGTGGGCGTCCACAGGTCATCATGGTTGAGGAAAGCCAGATACTCCCCGGAGGCTTTTTGGGCTGCCAAATTTCGGGTATTTGCCGGTCCGATATTGTCGATATAGTAATAGCGAATCTTGTCAGAGTTGAAGGAATCGGCGATATCTTTTATGGGATCCGGGGGACCGTCGTCCACCAGGATCAGTTCGAAGTTCTGGTATGTCTGGTTCAGAACAGAATCGAGCGTTTCCTTTAAGAATTCTCTGGAGTTGTAACACGGTACCAGGATAGAGACAAGAGGGTTTGATTTCATAGGCTATTCCAGTTAATTAACGGTTTTAGGTGAACCTGAAGTAAGAGCGTTCTTCAGGGTGATAAGTAATTTCCTGTGGTCAATGAGAACAAACACAACAATGAAGAATATAGCAAGCAGCCCAGCGCGGAAAAGCAGGTCGATCCAGCCATTCGCGAATTTCACGGTTATGGTGACAATCCACAAGCCCAAGAAGGTCAACACTGACAGGACAATCGGTTTGTAGGCCAATTCAAGCTTGATAAGCTTATTGGAAAAGATCAACATCAAGAGGGTATACACCAGGATCCCCAGGACATCGGCAATGGCAGCGCCAAAGATGCCATAGCGGGGGGAAAGCAAGACGCTGGCCAGAATGGTGACAGCCACACCTGCGGCGGTGGAAACAGATACCAGGTAGGTTTTTTTCATTTTGGTGATGCCCACAGTGAAAGTGTAGGTCGAACCTGTGATAGCGTGTTTGAGACACAATAACGCAACCAGGGATGCACCAACAGCATACTCATCGGGTGCCAAAATAATAAAGAATTCCCTGGCGAACACGGTCACAACGGCAGACATGCTGATCGTGGCGTAAATATAATAGCGAAAAACCTTATCCATTTTTTTATGAAAGGTTTCGCTGTTGATATTCTCCAGGAATACAGGCAGCCAACCCATGATGAAGGCAGTCACTGCCATCTCGATCACTTTGGCAGCTTTTATGGCAAGACCGTAATAGGCGATCTGCGAATCGGTGGTGTACTGGGTCAGCAGGATGCGATTGATGGACATCATTCCCCAGTTTAATAGCCCGCCCGGCACCATCGGGATGGAGTAAGCAGCAACAATGCCGAACCATTTCTTTGAAAATGTGAGCCCAAAGAAACCACGACACATCCAGGCGCTCAGCATAGCGACGAAAACCGCAGCAATAATATGGGCTGTAAAGTAACCGTTGATCCCCTTTTTTAAAGAAAGCACAAATAAAAGGATCAGAAGGAAGCTCGCCAGTGCATAGAAAAGGTTCAATAACAAAAAAGCCAGGGGTTTGCGCTGCATCCTCAAGACACTGGTAAATATATCTTTGAGGGCAGTAAATGGCAGGCTGGCAGCAGCTAACACAATCGCCGTGGCGTATTTTGGGCTGGAGAAGAGCGCCTGCGAGATTTGAGCGCTAAATAACGAAACGATCCAAACCAGCAACCCACCAAATAACAAGGTAAACCAGACCACACTGGAAATCATCCGCTTTCTATCGGTAGAATCCTGCCCGTTGACCTCGTAGAAGTAACGCATCAAGCCTGAAACCAATTGGAGCGCCATTAATATGGTCAAAAAAGTGGCGATGGCATTGACCACATCCACTATGCCCATTTCGTCAGAGGGGATGATCCTGGTTATGAAGGGGATGGTTATCAGTCCAACCAGTTGGAATAGAGAACCGCCGATGCCATACAGCAGAATATCCCCGGTCACCCTCGGAAAGATCTTGAAAAACTTTTCTTTTGCTGCTTTGAAGATATTCATTATTAAATAATTGGCTCTGATTCTTAAATAATTTTCATAGTTTTCACAGGTTTTCGTGGTCCATCCCAGGCTGGTTCGTGGTGACAGGAACATCCGGCAGGCCAAATAAAGCCATGTATTGTTTGACCACAGTTTCTTCACTGTATTGCTTAAGCCATTCCTGGTCTGTTGCCTGGACTTTTAGCGATAGGGCTTCGGCCATGGCAGATGCCAGGGCATATTCATCACCAACTGTGACCAGCGGTCCATATTTTCCACCATCCAGGATCTCACGCGGCCCGCTGGGACAGTCTGTACTGACCACCGGGCACCCGCAAGCCAATGCCTCAACCAGGACAGTCGGCAAGCCCTCATAATTTGAAGAAAGCACAAAAAGGTCGGCATTGGCGAGATAGTGGTATGGGTTATCCACCACACCTGGCATCGCGACATCTTTGACAAGGTCCAGTCTCTTGACCAGGCTCTCCAAATTTGTGCGGAGTGGGCCTTCGCCCAATATCAAAAGGCGGCAGGGCTGTTTGGTATGCAGTGAGGCAAAGGACTTGATCAGTAATTCGAAATTCTTTTGCTCATTCAAGCGGCCGATCCCCAATATGACTGGTGGCTGGTTGGGGGCGAACCATGGATGATCCAGGAGGCGAGTTTTTTTCTCTAAAATGTGCTGGTTAATGATCGGGTTGTAGATGGTGTGGATCCTGGTCTTCAACTTTCCTATATAACTGACAAAATCCACCGCCACAGCATTTGAGACGGCAATAATACCATCCGCCGATGGGTATAACAGGCGTATGAGCATTTTTTCGAGCCACTTCTTGGTTTTGGAGCGTTTGATGGCTGATTGGGTATTATCAAGGCGAATAAAAAGGCGTCCAGGATGACCTGCCACCTTGCGGGCAATAAGAGCCATCATGTTAGTCAGGTCCAGGGCGGATACCAGGATATCCGGACTGTGGGTGCGAAGGTACCTTATTAAAGCTGGCATGCACTTATAAGTTGAGGCGCAGTTCAGATCAATCAGGTTGACTTTGTCATCGAGTGTTGCCAGATATCCACCCTCCGCCTTGACCAGGACTAAATCCACCGCATACCCACGCCTGGCAATGGCCGAAGCAATGATTGCCATCATGTGTTCGGCGCCACCCACCCGCAGGTCAGGGAGGAAGAAGGCGATCTTTGATGGTGTCAAATTACTGGACATGGCTTGTTGTCTGTTTGTCACTATTTACCGCTGATATTCCAGGCACATCGATTTATTATACTCGCAAGCCAACGGCAGGTACTGAGGGCGGTGGGATGACGTATTTACAGGAAGTTGCGGTTAATGAAAGCTCTCAGTCAAAAGATGCAAAGTCTTGATCACTCCCTGGCAACTACCGTTTGCAGCAGTGCCTCATATTGAAGGGTGATATTCTGTAAGGAAAAATACTGTGCCTTCTTGCGGCTTGCCTTGCGAAAATCAAGCAACAGGTCCTGGTCGGTGAGCAACTTTCTTAAGGCGAAAGAAAAACCATCGATTTCCTTGGGTTCAAACAGGTAGCCGTTCTGTCCTTCGTCAACCAGTTCAACACAACCACCCACGTGGCTCAAGACCAAGGCCAGGCCCATCGACAATGCCTGCACACCCACGACGGGCATGCCTTCGGAGAGGGATGGCATGAACATGATGTCTGCTGCGCGGTACTCTTCGATGACCTGTTCAGGGTCAACCCAACCGGTAAAGGTGAAGCGGTCATTCATCTCCAATTCTTCGATCTCTGCGGTCATCTGATCGCGCAGTGGTCCGTCTCCGATCAGGGTGCAGGTCCAGGGAAGGTCTTTGACCTGTGCCAGGCACTGGATCATGAAGATGGGATCCTTTTGTGGCATAAAGCGACCTGAAAACACAATCTTTGGCGGATGGTGGACAATGATCTGACCGGGATCCAGGGAGTCTGTATCCACCCCGTTGGGAATGACTTCGATTGGTACCGGGTATTTTTTTAGGGCAAGGCTGCGGGTGAATTTGCTGACCGCAGCGATTGCAGCTGCTTTGCGCCAGATGGGTGGGGTGAAGGGAAAAATCCAGCGGAACCATTTCCCGGTTTTTTCCGGCACACCCCCGGGTACGTCGCCAAGATGGGCAGTCAATACGTAGGGAACCCCGGTGAACAGGTTTATAAGAAAGGCGCTGACACCCGCGGGAACTGCAAAGTGAACATGCATGACATCCGGCCTGGAGCGGCGGACCAGTTTTAACCCAAACCAGAAAGATGCCCAAATGTATCCCAGCATGGCTTTGAAATTTGCGCGGAAAGGCTCTTTCCTTCCACTAATCAAACGAATGATCTGTACGCCATCCTGTGTTTCATGTTCAGGCAGTTGATCGCAATTGGCAGTGAGAATGGTCACAGAGTGACCCCTTTTTGCAAGACTAAGGCAGAGATCCTGCGCCACCCTGCCACCACCACCGCCAATGGGTGGATATTCATGGGTCAATACCAGGATTTGCATGGCTTATTCTGTGTCTGAATGATGCTGGATCTTTGAGCCAGGCACATTGATATACTTGCTGACCGTGTAATTGCGTTTGCCCTGGGATTCGTGGTATGTGCGCGCCAGTAATTCTGCAATCAGACCCATTAAGATGGATTGAAAGCCGAGGATGAAGATCATGGTCGACATCTGGAAGAAAGGCGAGTCAAAAACCGATACGCTGAAGGCAACCCGGCGGACCAACAGAAAGATCAGCAAAGCAAGCGCCAAAAGGATCAATCCAATCCCAACACTGCCAAAAAGGTAAATTGGTTTACTGGCATAAGAGTTGAGAAACTTAACCACGAACAGGTCGAGAATCACCTTGAATGTACGTTCAATGCCATATTTTGCCTTGCCAAAACGGCGGGGGTGATGATTCACAGGGACTTCGGTGATCCTGGCACCTACCGTGTCGGCATAGACCGGGATAAAGCGGTGCATCTCGCCGTACAGGCGAAAACCGGTGACCACTTCACGACGGTAGGCTTTAAGTGTGCAGCCGTAGTCGTGCAAATGGATGCCGGTGACCCATGAGATCAGACCGTTGGCAATGAGAGAGGGAAGCGTACGGGTGAAGAAGACATCCTTGCGGTGTTTGCGCCAACCACTGACCACATCATAACCTTCATTGAGTTTGTCCAATAGCATGGGGATGTCAGCCGGGTCATTCTGCATGTCTGCATCCAACATGATGATGATGTCACCCTGAGAATGATCGATGCCAGCTGCGATGGCAGCTGTCTGGCCAAAATTTCGCCTGAAAGAGATCACCCTTACATGATCCGGGTCCTGCTGAGCGAGTTCGCTAAGTACCGCAAGGCTGCGATCACGGCTGCCGTCATCCACGAGGACCAATTCCCAACTGAGGGTTAATGTTTTCATGATATCAAGGATGGCTTGATAGAGCAGGGGAATGTTTTCTTCCTCATTGTAAACGGGCACAATTAAAGATAAGTCCATAAAATATGTCTCCAGTTTGGTACGCTTATAAAAATATTATAACATTGACGATAATTACAGCCAGTCAGCACCCAAAGCCATCAATTAATGAAAAGGAATTCGAATAATTGGCAAACTAATTCTGGCACCATATCACAAGGTTTGCAGGCAAAGGGTTTGTTCTTGGAATTAACATACTGATCCCTTTGATCATCTCCACTTCAACAGGTTCATAATTGCAGACCAGGGGGACGATGACCCATTTTACCCACAGGTCATCCTCGCTGCGGAAACGTCCTGCCAGGTCATCGTTGAAGAAGCGCACATATGCGGGTTCGGTTAGGATCAGCGAAAATCGGTGATCCTGCAGGTCGGAGATGTAGTTGGCGAAATAATCGGCGTCATCGGCAAGCGCCATATCCATGAGCAGTTTTTTCTCATAATCGG
>CAYSZB010000071.1:0-10344 GCA_964435475.1 uncultured Anaerolineaceae bacterium
TGTGGGGCGGATACCAGTACCGCAGGGATTGGATCGTCAAATATGGCAAGAATCCCGTTGATGGCTCCTCCTTCAGCGGTGCATACACAACCTTCTATGAGGATGGCACGCCGAATTTGGACAGTTGGGAAGACAATGTCGTCTTCCCCAGTGGTGATGCCCACCCGGTTTACATCAGCGATTGGGAATGGATGTTTGCGATCTTTGATCTCGCCATGCAAGACCTCGGCATCACGGATGGCTATGGTATGAGCCTTTTCTACCCCGGCTTCTTGGGAACAGGAGACCTGGTCTGTGCATTTGGCGGTGGAAATCCGACATGGCATATGATCGAGGGGAATCAAATTGTCAATGGTGCTGCATCCGATGGCTTCCGCACCTACCTGCAGGCAATGAACAACTGGTATAAGAATGGCTGGATCGATACAGCCTTTGCTGAACACACTTCAGATATTTTCTACGCGATCGATAACAGCAAGATCTTTTCAGGGAAGGTGGGACTATGGTATGGGTTGTTAGGCAGCCTGGGTGGAAGGTTGGCTGATCCCGCTGATCCCTATCTGGATGGTTTTGTCGCCTTTTCTGCTGCGCAACCGATCAATGATATCTATGGCAGCGAGAATGAGAAGTACAAGACCCCATTTGCCATGTATCAACAAGGGCAGGAAGCTGCTCCATATATGGTCACAACCTCTGCAAATGACAAAGACCTTGAAACCCTGTTCACATTTCTCGATTATTTGTATTCCAGGGAAGGCGCTGCAGTTCGCTTCTTTGGTCTATCCAAAGAGCAATATGAGCTCACCCAGAACGAATTCATGACCGGGAACGGTTTGACCGAGGGTGCGTATTCCCTGGTCGTTGAAGATGACGGGGTGACCCGTTACCAGGTACACCAGGAGATATTTGATAAAGGTCTTGAGAACGCGGTAAAAGCAGAGCGCTTCCCCGGCATTGACCTGTACTCAGTCAGGGGTAAAGCAGCGTTCCATCCAGGTTATGTGGCCAACGTGGCGCGTTGGACTCAATATAAAAATACAGGTTACTTGTCTGGTTCCTTTACAGGTCAACTTTCAGCAGAGGACTCCAAGATCCAAAACAAGATCAATACTAACATTTCTGAATTCATGACCAAGAATGTCCCATCTTTCATCAAGGGTACCAAAGATCCGTACAGTGATGCTGATTGGAATGCTTTTGTGAATGCTTTGAACAAGTATGGTCCCGATAAGGTGACCGTCATGCTCCAGGCGCTGGCGGATAATTTGTATGCAAAATAACATTCAGATTATGAGAACAGATCCAGGAGTTACAAAAATGACCCTTTGGAAAAGATTGACCCTATTGGCAATGTGCATTGTTTTGCTGGTACCCCTGGCTGCATGTACGGGAGATAAAGACACTGCTGCGGGTGATAAAAGCGTTCCCGAAGAAAGGCAATACACTTTCTGGCTCCGGGTGGGTAGCAATGCTTATACGGATTATGACGATAACCCCGGTATCGAGTATCTTGAGACACTTTCATTTGGCAAGGATGAGAAGGGTAATGATAAGTACATAGATATGAGCTTTTATATACCGGTTTCGGGTTCCGAAGCGGACAATTTCAACACATTGATCGCCACTGGCGATTATATGGATGTGATGGATCTGTCTGCCTATTCCGGTAAAGCAACTGATCTTTACGAGGAAGGCGTTGCCCTGGATATCACCGAATGGGTCGAAAACTACATGCCCAATTATTTGGAACTTTTGAATGCCAACCCGGATCTGAAAGCCACTGCAACGAATATCATCGATGGTGAACCCAGATTCATTCAACTTTATATCTATCTGGATAAAGTTCCAGACATGTGGGGTGGTTACCAGTACCGCCGGGATTGGATTGTCAATTATGGCGAAAACCCGTTGGATGGATCCGCCTTCAGTGGTGCATATTCAGATCTTAAAGAAGATGGCACGCCTGATCTTGATAGCTGGGAAGACAACGTGATATTTCCCAGTGGCGGATCAGACCCGGTTTATATCAGCGATTGGGAATGGATGTTCGAGATATTTGATCTTGCTTTGACAGAACTCGGCATCACCGATGGTTATGGCATGAGTCTTTATTATCCCGGTTTTGTGGAAACAGGTGACCTGGTTTCTGCCTTTGGCGGTGGCAACCCGACCTGGCACAAGACGCCAGAAAACAAGATCGTCTATGGTGGAACTTCGGATACCTTCCGAACCTACCTGCAGGCGATGCATACCTGGTACCAGAATGGCTGGATCGATAGTGCCTTCCCGGAGCATACAGCGGACATTTTTTATGCGATCGACAATAACAAGGTCTACTCAGGCAAAGTTGGCTTGTGGTATGGCGTACAGGCCACTTTGGGTGGACGCCTGGCTAACCCGGATGAACCCTATCTCAACGGTTATGTCAGCTTTGCAGCCGCCCAGCCGATCAATGACATTTACGGCGCGGATGCACAGCAAAACAAAGCTCCCTACGCCATGTACCAGGCAAACCAGGAAAGTGTGAGCTACATAATTACCACTGCTGCAGAGCAAAAGGACCTCGAAACCCTCTTTACATTTCTGGACTTTATGTATGATCCAGATGGTGGTGCCCCGATCCGTTCCTTTGGCCTGTCAAAGGAACAATATGAGCTTGCTCAGAGCCAATTCATGACCGACAACGGGGTGACGGAAGGCGCATACACCATGGCTTTGGAAGCGGATGGCGTGACCCGTTACCAGATCAATCCAACTGTGATGGAGATCGGGGACGGGGCATTTCGCTGCGACCGTTTGCCTGGACTAAACATGGAAGAACTGCGGGGAACAGCACTGTATCATCCCCTCTGGTTGGAGGGTATAAAACGCTGGACGCAGTATAAGAATACCGGCTGGCTGCCTGGTTCCTTTACAGGTCAACTTTCTGAAGAGGATATAGAAACATATTACAAGATCAACACCAATGTGGCCGAATTCATGACCAAGAATGTTCCCTCATTAATCAAGGGCACAAAAGACCCCTACAACGATGAAGACTGGAACGCCTTTGTCAATGCCCAGAACAAGTATGGTCCTGACAAGGTGACCATCATGCTCCAGGACCTGGCAAATGCGTTATATGGGAACTAACAACACAATTTGATTAAAGGAGTAAAGATGAAACTCTGGCAGAAATTTATTTGTATCGCATTATGTGTGATCGTCATTTTACCGATCACAGCCTGTAATGACAACCAGGAAAGCGCTGCGGGTGAGAGGGTTGTTCCACCTGAACGTCAGTTTACATTCTGGATTCGTCAAGGAGACGATCACTACCCTGATTATGGGGATAACCCGGCTGTAAAATACCTTGAAACTTTGCCTTATGGTACAGACGAAAAAGGTAATGGCAAGTATATCGACCTGAGTTTCGTTGTTCCTGTTTCGGGTTCTGAAGCAGATAATTTCAACACCCTCATTGCTACTGGCGATTACATGGATGTGATGGACCTGACCGCCTACTCGGGCAAGGCGTTGGATCTCTATAATGAAGGAATCGCCCTGGACATCACCGAATATGTGGAAGACTATATGCCCAATTACCGGGCATTCCTGGATGCGCACCCCGATTTGAAAGCAACAGCGACCAACGTCATTGACGGAGAAAAACGATTCATCCAAATATATTCCTATGAGGATGATACTCCCGAACCCTGGGGAGGGTATGAGTATCGCAGGGATTGGATCGTCAAGTATGGCAAGAACCCGGTGGATGGTTCCAGTTTCAGCGGTGCTTATGTCACAATTAATGAAGATGGCTCACCCAATGTGGATAGCTGGCAGGATAATGTGGTGTTTCCCAGTGGCGGATCTGACCCGGTTTATATCAGCGACTGGGAATGGATGTTTGGGATCTTTGATATTGCCCTGGAAGACCTGGGGATCACAGACGGTTATGGCATGAGCCTGTATTACCCTGGCTTTTTTGGAGCGGGTGACCTGGTTTGCGCGTTTGGTGGAGGGAATCCATCATGGTTTAAGACAACTGATAACCAGATTGTCGACGGGTCAACTTCTGATGGATTCCGGGTCTATTTGCAGGCGATGAGCACCTGGTATAAAAACGGTTGGATCGATCGTGCTTTTCCTGAGCATACTGCCGATGCCTTCTATTCGATCGACAGCAACAAGATATTTCAAGGCAAGATTGGCCTTTGGTATGGATTCTCCTCGCAACTGGGGGGCAGGATGGCCAACCCTGATGATCCCTACCTGAACGGTTATGTCTCTTTCTCAGCTGCCCAACCAATCAACGATATCTACGGCAGCGAGAACGAGAAATTCAAGACACCTTTTGCCGTGTACCAGGGTTCCCTGGAAGGACCTTCATACATCGTTACAAAGAGTGCAGAGGAAAAGGACCTCGAAGCCTTATTCACTTACATTGACTTCTTGTACACAGAAGAGGGGGGAGCCCTTAAAACCTTCGGCCTTTCCAAGGATCAGTATGAGGTGACCCGGGACAGGTTTATGACTGAACTTGGCTTTACTGAGGGAGCTTACTCTAAAGTGGTTGAAGATGGTAAATCTCGTTATAAGGTCCATCAGAATGTTTTTGATAGTGGATGGGATGGTGCCATAAAACTGCTCCGCTCTCCAGGGCTTAACCTTAATTCATTGCGAAGTGCATCCTCATACCACAAGAACTATGTGACAAGCCTGAAACGGTGGACGCAATATGAAAATACAGGTTGGCTATGTGGTTCGATCCTGGGTCAATTATCCGAAGAAGACTCCAAGACCTATTCCAAAGTGTTCACGCAAATCTATGAATTTCAAACCAAGAATGTTCCAGCCTTCATCAAGGGCGCGAAAGACCCGTTCAGTGACGAGGACTGGAATGCCTTTGTCAACGCCCTTAACAAGTATGGACCTGATCGGGTAACCATTATCCTGCAGTCCTTGGTGGACAAGCTTTACAGTGATTGAGAGACTCAATTAGGCTTAAGGAAAAAAGATGAAACTCTGGCAGAAATTGATTTACATTGTACTATGTGTGATCGTAATATTACCGATAACAGCCTGTGATACCAACCAGGAAAGTGCTGCAGGCGAGAGGGTTGTTCCACCTGAACGCCAGTACACATTCTGGATTAAAACTGGCGACAGGCAATTCACCGATTATGGGGAGAGCCCTGGTATTCAGTACCTTGAGACCCTGTCCTATGGGATCGATGAAAAAGGCAATGAAAAGTACCTGGATCTAAGTTTCATTCAGCCGGTTTCGGGCTCTGAAGCAGATAATTTCAACACCCTGATCGCTACAGGCGATTACATGGATGTGATGGACCTCTCTGCTTATTCAGGTAAGGCTATTGACCTGTATGAAGATGGGGTTGCCCTGGATATTACCGAATTTGTGGAAAAGTATATGCCAAATTACATGGACTTCCTGGATGCCCATCCCGATCTGAAAGCCACGGCTACCAATATCATCGATGGGGAGAGACGTTTTATCCAGATATTTAACTATTCAGACGTTCCTCCCGATATGTGGGGCGGTTTTCATTACCGCCGCGACTGGATCGTCAAATACGGCAAAAACCCGCTTGATGGATCCGCTTTCAGCGGCGCTTATGCCAGGTCAAATCCGGATGGCACGCCAAATATTGACAGTTGGGAAGACAATGTGGTATTTCCCAGCGGCAACCCGGACCCCATCTATATCAGCGATTGGGAATGGATGTTTGGCGTTTTTGACCTTGCCATGGCAGATCTGGGCATCACCGATGGCTACTGTATGAGCCTCTATTATCCGGGGTTCATTTCCACTGGTGACCTGATGAGCGGTTTTGGTGGGGGCAACAACCTCTGGTATAAAACTGAGGATAACCAGATCGTTTTTGGTGGTACAGGCGATACTTTCCGAACTTACCTGCAGGCTATGAATACCTGGTATAAGAATGGCTGGATCGATACCGCATTCCCAGAGCATACCGCCGATGTTTTCTACATTATTGACAAGACCAAAATCTTCTCCGGCAAGGTGGGCTTGTGGTGGGGTTCAGCTTATGCCCTGGGCGGCAGGATAGCCAACCCCGACGACCCGTTCCTGGATGGTTTTGTGGGCTATGCCGCACCGCAGCCGATTAACGATGTTTACGGCAGTGAAGCACAGCAGAATAAGATGCCCAATGCCATGCTAACCAACTCCCAGGAAGGTTTACCTTACATTGTGACTTCATCCATCGAAGGAAAAGATGTCGAGACCTTGTTCACCTTCCTCGATCACATGTATTCCCTGGATGGTGCCCTGGTCCGAAACTTCGGCCTGACCAAAGAACAGTATGAGCTTACCCGCAATGAATTTATGACCGAGAATGGCATGACTGAAGGCTCTTACACCCAGGTGGTTGACCCTGACGGTGTGACCCGTTACCAGATATATCCCGACATTATCAGCCGGGGATTGAATGTTGGAGTGGGAGCCATCCGCTTGCCTGGTCTCGAGTTATTTTCTCTGAACAGCAAGGCAGGAAATGATAAGGGCTACAATGATAGTTTTGTGCGTTGGATGATGTACGAAAACACTGCCACATTGCCCATGTCTTTTACCAATCTCCTTTCAGGAGAGGATTCCAAGACCTACGCAAAAGTTTCTACAAGCATTTACGAGTTCATGAACAAGAACGTGCCGCCTTTTGTCAAAGGTGCCAAAGATCCATTCAATGATGAAGATTGGGAAGCGTTCTCAAAGGCGATGTACAAGTATGATCCGAACAGGGTGACAGTGATATTCCAGGAACTGGCCGATGTGATGTATGGGAAGTGATCTCAGACCTGATCATCATTAAATCAAATACGTTAGATGCGAACAAAGCCGCATCTAGCTCACAATTTAGCAACAAAGGAGATAGCCGGGATGAAAAAGTTTGAAAAAGGTTTTATGGTCGGTGCGGCCACGGCCGCCCACCAGGTGGAAGGCAATAACATTCACAGTGATTTTTGGGTTTTGGAGAACGTCGCCAACAGCATTTTTGCTGAACCCTCCCTGGATGCGGTCGATCACTACAACCGCTATGCAGAGGACATCCAGTTGTTGGCGCAGGCCGGCCTGAATGCCTACCGTTTTTCCATCGAATGGGCGCGCATCGAGCCTGAACAGGGAAAATTTGATGAACAGGAGATCGAACATTACCGCAAGGTGCTGCAATGTTGCCACACGCATGGGGTGACACCCGTCGTGACCATGCATCACTTTTCTTCACCCCAATGGTTGATCAGAGAGGGCGGCTGGGAAAGCCCGGCCGTGGTCGATCATTTCAAGCGTTACTGTGTGCATGTCGTGGAAAAACTGGGCGATCTGATGGGCTATGTCTGCACGATCAATGAAGCCAATATGGGGCTGCAGATCGCTGCCATCGCCAGGGATTACATGCGCCAGATGGGAATAAACCTGCAGGTGGGGATGAACTTCGATACATTAAAGCAAAAAATGGGCCAGGTGAACGAAACCGCCCAGGCTTTTGGCAAGTCGGACCCGCGGGATATCCATACTTTCCTCGATATGCGCACGAAAGAAGGCGATCTACTGACTATACTGGCCCATGCTGCAGCCCGTGATGGGATGAAAGCTGCTTGTCCGCATCTCCAGGTGGGGATCACCCTCTCCTTGCATGATCTGCAAGCGCAACCGGGTGGGGAAGCATTGGCTGAGTCTGAATGGGATGAC
The DNA here is from genome assembly GCA_964435475.1 of uncultured Anaerolineaceae bacterium. Classification (GTDB taxonomy): domain Bacteria; phylum Chloroflexota; class Anaerolineae; order Anaerolineales; family Anaerolineaceae; genus CAYSZB01. The sequence goes on from CAYSZB010000071.1 coordinate 7,715, forward strand.
GAGTTCAGGCATTACCTGCCTTTTATCAAGGACGACGATTTTTTTGGTGTCCAGAATTACACCCGTAAATTGATCGACGCACAAGGCGCCCAGCCCGTCGCGGATGGCGTTGAAAGAACCCAGATGGGTTATGAGTTCTACCCCCAGGCACTGGCTAACGTGATCCGCAAGGTGGCAAAAGAGCTGCCTATCCCCATTATCGTCACCGAAAACGGTATCGGTACCGCGGATGATACCCGGAGGGTGGCCTTTATTGAGCAGGCAACGGCGGGTGTCATGGATTGTATCGCCGAGGGCATCCCGGTCAAAGGGTATCTGCACTGGACGCTGCTGGATAATTTTGAGTGGCATAAGGGTTTCTCAATGACCTTTGGACTGATCGCGGTGGACAGGTCCAACCAGACCCGCATGCCCAAAGAAAGCCTGTATTACCTGGGAAAGATGGCACAGTGAAACCTGGGGGTATGAATTAGCCATGGCAGGAAACAGGCAGCAATATCCCCAGGATTTCCGGACCATGTTTGGCGTATCGGTGATGGGCCTTACCCACATCATCGCCACCGGCCTGATTTCCGGTTACCTGATGCTGTATATCACTGACTATGCCGGGATTTACAGCGGTGTCATTGGTAAGGCGGCATCGGTGGCAACCCTCATGCTGCTGATCGGGCGCATCCTGGACGGCCTGAACAGTCCACTGCTGGGCTTTGTCATGGATCGCGGCAGGCAGACCAGGATCGGGAAATTCAAGCCTTTTATGATAGGCAGCACGATCGCGTCAGTGGCCTTGATCATCGCCCTGTTCAATATCCCCTCCGGGCTGCCGGATGTACTTAAGGTAGTCTGGATGTACGTCTTCTACATCCTTTTTGAGGTGGCCTACACATTTATGCCGATCAACCCGCTGATCCAATCACTGACGCGGGACACAGATGTCCGGGCGAAACTGCTGGTGGCATCCTGGATTGTGACGATCATTTTTTCGTTCCTGATGTCTTTCTTTTTGATCATTGCCATTGCCCTGGGATCGGATGGCATCACACCGAATATTGGCCTGGCGGTCATCCTTTTCATCCTTCCGGTAACTGTTCTCGCCCTGCTGGGTATTACGCTGGTCAAAGAAGGAACGAACGGCGTTGAGGAAGAGGCGGTACGGTTCAAGGATATCCTGACCATGCTAAAGGTAAATAAGCCGCTGCTGGTCTCACTTCTTGCACAGGTTTTCAGCGGCTTTGTCTTCATCCTGGTACAGGTGACGATGACCTACTACCTCAAGTATGCTTTTGGGGCAGAAAACCTGGGTACCATGTCCATGCTGGCTGGTACGGTGATGATCTCGGCCATTTTATTGGCTACTTTCCTTGCTCAGTATTTGCTCAAAGTATTATCGCCTGGGGTGCTGATGATCCTGGCTTATACAGGAAGTGCCATACCCCTGCTTATCCTGTGGGTGATCAACCTGGCAGGTCCGATCACCAGCAAAGGCCTGCTTATTCCTCTGCTTGCCCTGTTCTTCCTGGCCAACTCGCTGGCTCATTTGCCAGTCGGTGTGATCAGCATGGAATGTATGGACTACAACCGGTTGACGATCGGCAAGAGTATGCAAGGGATGATCAATGCCCTGGGACAGCTGGTCAGCAAGATCCAGTCCGGATTAGGCGCGGCTGTGGTGGGTGCCATCCTCGTCGGGGTGGGTTATGATGCAGCAAGCTACCAGGATGCTGCGACCATTCCAGCAGCACTTTTTAACGGACTGGGCATGGCGAACTTTTTATTTCCTGCCCTCTTTGCATTGGCTGCCGGGCTGGTCATGTCCTTCTACCCCTTGTTGAAAAGGTCTCAAAGGGAGCAGGTATATGCCCGGATCGCCCGGATGGACCAGGCTGGCAGCAGCTTGAGTGCAGAAGCGCCCGATGAGGGAGTTTAAGAATTTTGAGGAGTTCCCATGAAACATGATGTCATTCAACTGAACACGAATCAAAATGTCACCCTCAGCACCTATTTATTAGAGCCGTCGCATGAAATGTCCAATGCAAAGGTCCGTCCGGCGGTGGTGATCTTCCCGGGTGGCGGATACCGCATGGTATCTGATCGGGAAGCGGAACCGGTCGCCATGGCATTCCTCAACCAGGGATATCATGCCTTTGTGCTGCGTTACTCGATCCGCGAGAATGCTGCTTTTCCCAAACCTTTGAACGATGCTGAAGATGCGCTCGAACTGGTGCGCGCCAATGCAATAAAATGGGGAGTTGACCCCGGGAAGATCGCTGTTTGCGGTTTTTCTGCCGGCGGACACCTGGCTGCTGCCCTGGGTACCATGGGCAGGGTCCGTCCCAACCTGCTTATCCTGGGCTATGCAACTGTCCTGGAAAGAGCCATAGGCAATACAACCAGTCATGTTCCCTCTCTTGTTGAACTGGTTGACCGGCAGACTCCTCCAGCCTTCATATTTGCAACCGCCAATGACAGCCTGGTCCCGGTTGAAAACTCACTGAAATTTGCAGCAGCCCTGGATAAGGCAAAGGTACCTTTTGAGCTGCATGTGTTCCAGGAAGGCATGCATGGCCTATCGCTTGCCAAAGACCATACAGCCAACGGCAACCCCGGGATGATCAACCCGGCAGTGGCAA
>CAYSZB010000072.1:0-10158 GCA_964435475.1 uncultured Anaerolineaceae bacterium
CTACCCCGCAGTGCAAGGTTGGTATTATAGGCCATCATCCTCAATCCGTCAAGCCCAATCTGTGACCTGGTTCTGTGACTTTAATAAACAGTAATCAATTATAATGAACCAATCACTCATAAAATTATTCGAGGTTGTAAATGCCCTGTGAAATTATTGAAGTCATGACGAAAAAAGACCTGAAGAAATTTGTCAATTACCCCAACCAGTTGTACAAAGGCAATCCCAACTATGTTCCGTCTCTCATAAGCGATGACCTGAACACGCTGGATAAGAAGAAGAATCCAGCTTTTGAATATTCCAGTGCCCGTTTCTGGCTGGCTTATCAAGAAGGCAGGATCGTGGGCCGCGTCGGGGCGATCTACAACAGGCGACATGAAGAAAAGTGGGGGCAAAAGTACTTGCGCTTTAGTTGGTTGGATTTTGAGGATGATCTGACAGTCTCAGGCAAACTTCTTTCAGTTGTTGAATTATGGGCTAGGGAACTTGGCCTGCAGTCCATTCATGGTCCGCTTGGCTTCACCGACCTTGACCGGGAGGGTATGCTGGTTGAGGGATTTGACGAGCTGGCAACAATGGCGACCTTCTATAACCATCCATACTACCCGCTGCACATGGAACATCATGGGTACAAGAAAGACATTGATTGGATGGAATTTGAGATCAAAGTCCCTCCTGTTCCCGATGAAAGGATCTCGCGGGCTGCTGAGATTGTATTGAAAAGGAATCAGCTTCGCTTATTGATCTTCCATAACAAAAAAGAAATGCTGGCGTATGCTAAAGAACTGTTTCACCTTCTGGTGGATGAGTATAAGGACCTGTATGGCGTAAATCCACTTAGCGAGAAAGAGATCGATTCCTATATTGACCAATACATATCTTTCGTTCCTCCCGAGTTCATCCCTGCAGTATTGGATGCGCAGGGGAAAATGGTTGCGTTTGGGATAGCAATACCCTCGTTATCCAAAGCACTTCAAAAAGCGCACGGTCGATTGCTGCCATTTGGGTGGTTTCATTTGTTAAAAGCGGTGCGAAGTAACGACCGGGCTGACCTGATGCTTGTGGCAATCAGGAAATCGTACCAGGGGCTTGGGCTGAATGCTGTCCTGATGGATCAGATGACGAAAGTTTTCAATAAATGGGGAATCACCAGGGTTGAATCAAACCCGGAATTGGAAACGAATGCCAATGTCCAGTCTCTCTGGAAACTCTATGAAAAACGCCAGCACAAACGCCGAAGGATCTATATCAAAGACCTGAACGGCGACCAATGATCGATCGTTTGTTCCTTAAGGCTGTGTCCTTACACAAGAACAGGTTACTCGGTAAGTAACACGAATCCGATCATCCCGGCTCCCGCATGTACTGACAAACCGGGAGAAAACTCGGTCATTAGGGGTTCGATCTCCAACCGCTGGTCAGCCTTGATCTTGAGATAAAGTTCTCTTGCGTCATCGGGGTTATTGGTGTGGATCATTGCCATGCGCTGAACCTTTTTTCCCTGGATGCATTCATGTGCCAGTTCAACAAGGCGGTCTTCCGCTTTGCGAATGGTCCTTACTTTTTCCAGCAGGTCCAACTTCCCATTGCGTGAGGTCAGGATTGGCTTGATATTCAGCGAATCAGCCAGGCCGGCTGCCATCTTGCCCATGCGGCCGCCCATTGCCAGGTATTTTAATGTTGGTAAGACACCATACACATGCACCCTGGTTTTTCCTTCTTCGATCACCTGCAGGACCTCTTCCTTGCTTTTCCCTTGAGCCGCAGCTTCAGCAGCCAGGATGGCGATAAAACCCTGGGCCATGGTCAGGTTCAGGGAATCTACGATGGTGATGTCCTTTCCCGCATGCATTTCTAAGGCGCTCAGGGCTGATTGATACGTTCCGCTGATGACGCTTGATACACAGATGCAAATGACCTGTTCTGCTCCTTGGGAAAATGCTTTGCTAAATGCATCACTGAAAGCATTGGGGGAGGGAGCAGATGTGGTGGGTAGGGTATGCTTTTGGTCGATCATCTTGAAAAGTGACTCGTCATTTATGTCGATCCCGGACTGGTAAGATTGTTCTCCAAACTGGATTGTGATCGGTACCTGGATGATCCCATATTCCGCAGCTACTTGTTCCGGAAGGCTGGAATCGCTATCTGTAATTATTCTGATTTTTGACATAGGTATCCTACTCATAGATTGAAATTTTATTGAAATTATTTATATTCTTATACCATACAATAATCAGTTTTTGTTGGCAAAATTCTGTAGATGATTGTATTATCAAACACCCCATCTAATCTCCATGTATAATAAATTTATGGAAAACAATGCACAAGTAATGACCGTCTGGGACCACCTGAAGGACCTTCGGAAACGTTTGATCCTGGCAATAATAGGCCTGGTCATCTGTGTTGCCGCCAGTTTCTTGTTTTCCGATCAGGTCATTGCTTTTCTCGCTGGCCCGATTGGTGGTTTTGAAAACCTCCAGGCCATTGAAGTAACTGAAAACGTCAACGTCTTTGTGCGCGTAGCTTTACTCAGTGGGTTTATTATTTCTCTCCCCTGGATTTTGTTGCAGTTATTGATCTTCCTTTTACCGGGTCTGAAACCGAAGGAACGCCGCTGGATCTTTATTTTCATACCCCTTGCAGTTTTGTTCTTTCTCGGCGGGGCTTTTTTCAGCTTCTACATCATGATGCCTCCTGCCTTGACTTTTATGACAGAATTCCTGGGGATCGAGACCAATATCCGGCTGAAAAATTATATCGATTTTGTTACCAACCTGGTTTTTTGGGTCGGAATTTGTTTTGAAGCGCCTCTGGTCGTTTTCGTATTGGCAAAATTGAAATTGGTCAATGCGAAAATGCTGCTGAAAGGCTGGCGTATAGCCGTGGTAGTAATTGCAATTCTTGCTGCAGTCATTACACCAACCGGCGACCCTGTAAATATGGCTTTATTAATGGCGCCATTGTTGGTATTATATATTCTGAGTGTATTGATGGCTAAGTTTGCCAATTTTCGCAATGTTAAAGATGGAGAAAAACAATGATAGCAGGTTTAAAACCGATAGAGTTAATAATCATCCTGGTGGTCATCCTTTTGCTATTTGGCATAGGCAGGATCAGTAAACTGGGCGGTGAATTGGGCTCAGGGATCAAGGCCTTTAAAGAAGGTCTGACTGGAAAGAAAGCCAATTCGGATGATGAGAAGACACAAGAAGAAAAAGTTGGTGACGCATCCGATCAGGAGAAGAAACTGTAGAATTTTCACTGTATAACAATGAAACTTTTTAATATTGGTATCCCTGAAGGCCTTCTGCTTGTCCTATTGATATTCATTATCCTTGGTCCCGGAAGGATCGTTTCATCAGCCAGGCGCTTGGGGACTTGGTTTCGCAAGATCTCACGCTCGCAATTATGGCATGACCTGGTAACGACTTCAAATGAGATCAAAGAATTTCCCCAGAAGATCATGCGCGAAGCAGACCTTGATTCAGAACTGAATTCGCTGGGTGATGTGGTCAAGGAAAATACAATTTTGACTGGTCAAATATTTGAGGTAGAAAAAGACACAAATCCTTCGCAGGAAGGGGAAGATAGATCGTTATATGACTAATCCCTAAGCGTGGGATACGGGGGGAACGATAAATTTACATAAATTCTTTTCAATCGTAATAAGGATGGGTGTAAAACCAATCAGGTCTCCATCTGCCTGAACCTTTAACGGCTTTTTACAGGAAATTCTTAACCGATCGCGAATCTCATAATACTTAACTAAAGGTTCCAGCTTTTTTGGAGCAAATGATAACGAGAAAACAAATTTGATCACGTCTGTAAATTTGATCGCCCTGATAAAATGGCAACCTACAATCCCGTCATCCAAAGCCGAAGTTTCATTCCACGAGAAGGGTGGAAACCCCAGTATCTTCCCATTGGAGATAAAAACTTCTGACGCCCATTTTGATTGTTTTTTACCATCAATATCGACCTTTAGATTCCTAATGTTCAGGTTTAAGATCAACTTGATAAAATGCATTATGTATGTAACGCGCCCCACGAAACGCTTTTCTTTCTGAATTTCGTCTTGGAACAGCTCAGGCGAAATCCCTATACTGATGTTCAGAAGATACACCCTTTTACCATTGACTTTCATCCCATCCAGGGCTCTTACTTCAGCTTCTGATGAAAATGCAAGCTTAAGCGCAGGGATCACAGAAAGTGGGATATGCAGCTCCCGGGCTAAAAGGTTACCAGTGCCTGTCGGGATGACTGCCAGGGGGAACCCGGCACCAACCAGCCCGTCTGCCGCCAGGCTTACCGTACCGTCGCCCCCTGCAACAATAAATTTGTTAAATCCCTCCTGGATTTTCTTGCTTATCAGGTCCCTTAACGATGTTTCTCTTGCTGTCTGGTAAATTTCAAACTGGATCTGGTTCTTATTAAGAAAATTATTGATAGTATTTTGCGTAAAGTTGGAAGTAATCACTCCGGCAAAGGGATTGACAATGATCAGTGCTTTTTCTTTAGGATAACTAACTGTCAGACCATCCATTTGTTCCATCCTAAGCAATTATAATGGAAAGGAAATGGTGTTTATCCTCTCATGTGGTGTATAGATTATGTGGTTTGCCTGGATAATAATTGCACTCATCTTTATGTGGCTTACTTGTGAGATCGCGGTCAGGGTAATCGCGGGTTATGGCCTGCCTACCGATTTTTATGGCTCGGAACCTCCTCAACCGCTACAGGATTATCAAACCACAATTGGAATCAAGACAGTACAAGGCTTGGGCTGGACCCATTTAGGTTGGATAGCTGACCCAAAGTTAGAATATTATCTTTTAGAAATATGCCAGTACGGTCAATGGCAGGTCATTTCCCGAACAGAATATGGTTCATTCCTTTATAAAGGCTTGGATGCCAGGTTAAGGGTGCTCAAGGTGAACAGGCATACAGCAAGGCGCTCGATCCTGGGTGAGGTGGTTATAGTGGGTAAAACAGGAGAAGTGCAAGCTCAAGAATTGCAGATCATTGGTAATTGGAAACCGATTTTCAAACCATCAAGATACGGGGATTATATAAATGACCACTCCATTTACCTGGATAAATCAGGTACCTGGAGGCTGATTGGCATTACCTCACACGGAGCAGGGGATTACAATAAGGAAAAATACTTCTCCACCTGCAAGTTTGATGGCTTTCCCCCAACTCAGGAGGGCACTGAAAGTGAACCATTGGCTGATTTTGGGGAATTGGCGTGGGCTCCTCAAGTTTTAGTTGAAAACAATAACTACCATTTGTTTTGGTCACCCCATAAGCTGCATCACATGGTCTCCACCGATGGCAGATATTTTTCGAATCACCAGGTGGTGATAGAACGCCCTTACCATAAATATTTTCGGGATGCGTATATCATTAAAGTATCAGAAAACCAGTACCTGTTGTATGCGACCTCTAGGGGAAAGTACTTCTCACGAATTGACATCTATCAATCGTTTGACTTGAAGTTCTGGCAATATATTCGACCTGCGCTTCGATCCACCTGGGGATCGGAAAGAAATTTTGTCACCGGCTCCATGGAATCTCCAAAGGTCATGAGTTATAAAAACGGCTACTACCTGTCAACCACATACAATAATGGGTCAACATTCTTGTCTGCCTTATTCCTGGAATTACATCTATTCCTGGATAAAAAATCTTATAACGATACCCTGGTCTTCTTTTCAACCAACCCATATGATTTTGGAATTTACTCAAGCAGGAAGTCCTCCAGGTCTTTGGTCTCTTCCTTGCAAGCCCATGCTCCAAATTACGTCCAGGTGGATGATAGATGGTATATCACCACCAGTGGATGGCCTTTTGCCGCAACCTTAACTGAAGGGGAGGTGGCTTTGGCAGAGCTCTCCTGGTAACCTTACACCCTGCTTAACTGATAAGTACTAAAGAAGGAATTTCCTTAGAAGATCCAGTTTTGCATCTTCCAGGTTATCCGCCAGAGGTTCAGGGCTTACGCCGCTTATCATTTCACCAATTGCAATGAGCTGAGAAAGCGACAGTTTTGAGGCAATAGTGGTGAACTTCCTGGGATCCTGTATAAAGTCAGCAAAATCATTTATTAATTGGCTTTTGACATTGGTGGGTGCCTTGGTGCGGTGTACGAAGCGATCGATCTTTTCGATCAATCTCGATGAAGAGCCAAGGACCCCGTCTTTTTTCATTATGGTGATTTCAATTAACTGGGACAAGTCGACTGCCTCAACAGAAAAATGAAGGATATTATGATTTTCGTCAAAACTGAAATTATCTGTGACCAGATGCTTGTTGACAGTTATCGAATCCGGTTGATTTATGCCATATATGCTCAGATTATAAGTTCTTCTTGCCGGTAGGTCAGGAATTTGGTTACTGGGCAGGTCGATTTTTAATTGAATTCGCTCAAGCTTAATATCCTGCTCTATAGTGGTGATTGCATACTCTCCATTTTTGTGCTTTTGTGAATAGCCATCATCTTCAAATATGATGCAGGATCCTTTTTGCCCTGCAAAGACTCTAACATCGAATGTATTAGGTAGATCAGACCCATTACTAATGTTATCCCCATCAAGTGGAATAATTGCCCCTTCCCGTGCAAAAACAGGGATATCACCAGCTGTCGCATAGTAAGAAATCCATCCACTGCCGGTCAGCTTTTCTCCGCTGAAGAAGTCGTACCAGTTACCTTCCGGCAGCCAGACGACCTGCCTGGCATGTAACGAATCTCGATCTGCCGGTGTGGTGATAGGTGCAACTATAAGGTCATTACCAAAATAGTATTGATTTGTGCAAAGATAGGCTTCAGCTTTGCCTGGATGGTGATAATACATCGGCAAACAGATTGGAATTCCTCCCTGGTGATAATTCCATGCCGATGTGTAAATGTACGGGATCAATTGTTTTCGAAGTTGTAATGCATGTATCGCATTCTTTTCAGTTTCTGCATCAAATCCCCATGGAAGGCGTTCATTAAATCTATTCTTTGTTGAATGAAGCCTCAGGATGGGACTGAACACGCCATACTGAACCCATCGCAGATACAGTTCAGGTTCCTCGATGCCACCCATATGCCCCCCGATATCATGACTCCACCAGCCAAATGCCACATTTGCCGCTGTTGAAGTGAAATAGGGTTGGAATTTCAGGGAATCCCAGGTGACGTAGGTGTCACCTGAGAAACCTGCCGGGTAGCGATGACCTCCCAATCCAGGCCACCTGGAAAGGATGAAGGACCTTTTGGCTTTATTTTCTTCCATCTGCAAGCTGTGCAGGTGGTTCAACCAGAAAAGCGGGTCAAGACCAGGCATTTTTGACTTGTCACCTTGTTGCCAATCGATCCACCAAAAATCTACTCCATCTTCCTCAAGAGGTTGAATGATCTTGTTGAAGTAACCATCCATGAATTCTTTGTCTGCACAGTCGAAATGAATGGGTTCATTTTTGCTTGCGGCAACACCGAGGAAATCAGCCAGGTGCTGGTAGTTCTCTTCATGCGGATGGATGCCCTCGGCCGGATGCAAGTTCAGCGACACCTTAAGATCTTTGGCATGTAATTCACCGATGAACAATTTTGGATCAGGGAATAAGGCTTTATTCCAGGTGAATCCCGTCCAGCCGGATGAGGTGTTGCTGGTTTGGGTGATATGCCAATCCATGTCCACCATGCATACAGAAAGGGGCACCTTGTGCAATTGAAATTCATCCATCAGCTCAGTCAATTCTTCAGCTGAATAAGCCCAGTAACGGCTCCACCAGTTTCCCAAAGCCCAACGGGGAATCAAAGGAACAGCACCAGAAATCGTTTGATAATCCCTGATACAGGCAAGGTGATCCCTATTATAGCCAAAGAAATAGAAGTCTTGATAATTCCCCGGTTTGTCCCGTGGTGTGATCCATCCTTCTGAAGTGAAGACCAGGCTATGAGAATCATTCACAACGCTGTAGCCTGCCAATGACAACAAACCATTCTCTAAAGGAACGTTGCCATTTGCCTGGTCCAAAGTTCGACAGGTTCCCTTTAAGTTTAACCGGTCTAAATCGCCAAATTTCCATAATAAATTGTTTTCTTTTATCAGGATCGAAAGCGAGTTTGGGGAGAACAATTTATTTACTCTGTACTCCAGGTGTAGATATTGGCTGTCAATTGTCAATAGACCATCTTTTTCAAAAACCTTGAATTCAACAGGTGGTAGTTTCCGGTTGATAAAGACCTGGCTTGCCCTGTCTTCAAATGTTCCTTGTGGGTCAAATTCCATCCGTAAAAGTCGCTCAGTCAGGATGGTAAAGCGTGCATTTCCATATATAACTATGGAATCGGGATATGCAGTTGGTTGGTATTCTTTTGATTGGGTTAAGTTCAAGGTAATTCTCGCCTAAAATATTAACAGATTATTGTATTTAGAACAACTTTGTCGCTTATAATAACACAAAACTTTATTGGTACATATTAATGATCAATCAACTTCAAGTCCCTTACATTTCTATCAATTTATTAGATTCCCAAGGAGCGTAACAAAAGATGGCAAGTACAAATGAATTTTTATCTTCTATCGATCCAATTGCCTCCAGGCAACATCCAGTTGTAAAGCGTAAGCGCTGGCGTACGTTGTTAGCCCTGTCAATGGGCTATTTTGTAGACCAGGGTGAAGGACAGGCAATGTCCATTTTCTCGCCAGTTTTAAAAGCATTATGGTCACTTTCAAATATGAACCTGGCTTGGATCACGTTTATCCGCAGCTTATTACAATCGTTGAGCTCACCTTTTTGGGGCTACTTGTCAGATAAGTATTCCAGGAAAAAAGTTTTACTGATTGGCACCGGGCTTTGGGGTATATGGACGATTGCTGTCGGTCTGACTCAGAATTATTCTCAACTGATATTAATTCGTGTTATTTCAGGCTTGGGTTTAGGTTGTCTAATGCCAGCGACATTCTCAATTATGGCTGACACCTTTGCACCAAAGGTGCGTGGTCGCATGTTGGGCATCATGGAAGCCATTGGTGTTTTGGGGATCATCATTTTTACAGTCGGCCTGGGCCAACTGGCAACCCCGGAGATGTGGAGATATGGATTTATCATTTTGGGAGTTGCAAGCATTATAACTGGATTTATTATCTGGTTTCTTGTAGATGAACCTGTCAGGGGTGAATCAGAACCTGAACTTAAAGGTATGCTTACCCAGGAAGATGCAGATAAATATAAGGCAAAATTTTCGGACATCAAGAAAGTCCTCAAGATCCCAACCATTTGGGTTGCCATTGTCCAGGGGTTGGCCGGCTCCATGCCCTGGGTGGTCATGGGTGCCTTTCTCATCCTTTGGCTGGTTGAAGTACGAAATATTCCCACAACCAGTGCCCCATTAGTTTTCGGAGGCGTTGTCATCGGCACGGCCATCAGCAATGTTCTGGGTGGCTTTATTGGAGATTACGCAGAGAAGAAGAGTCCCAAATACGGTCGCGCGTTCATCGGGCAATTATCGGTTTTCCTCGGCATACCGTTTACCTATTTCCTGTTTACCCGTACTGCAAATTGGGGCATGTTGCAGATCGCAATTCTCTGTTTCATCACAGCCTTGCTGATCAGCTGGCCTGGGAAAGGCTCCAAAGAACCCATGATGCAGGGTGTGGTTCCCCCTGAACTGCGTTCAACGGCATTTGCCATGACTACCTTCATTGAAAGTGGTTTCGCTGCCATTGCCGCCTTGATCTTCGGCATCATCGCAGACAGAATTGATATTCAAACCGCTATGGTATGGACAGTTCCATTCCCATGGGTAATCTGTGGCATTCTCTTTTCCGGGTTCTATTTCACTTATCCCAAGGACTCCAAAAAGCTGCGTGATGAAATGGCAAAAAGGGCTGTTGAGTTGGGAATTAGCGAAGAAATATAACAAGAAAATTTTCCTCGCCTATTGTCAGACAAAAATTAATAAAAAAAGGCTACCGGATGGTAGCCTTTTTGGCGGGAGCGACGGGATTTGAACCCGCGGTCTCGGCCTTGACAGGGCCGCATGTTGAACCACTACACCACGCCCCCGAGCGAAAAATAGTTTATCATAGGGGTATTATTAAGTCAAGAAACAGTTTATCAGGTCCAAAGTGAAGGTTGCTATGGAAATATTCTCAGTCCAGGAAA
>CAYSZB010000073.1:0-9993 GCA_964435475.1 uncultured Anaerolineaceae bacterium
CCGGTCCAGCGATCGGTGCCTCGCTGATCGACCTGGGGCAGCGCTTCAGATTGGTCGCCAATGTGGTCGATGTGGTTCCCACCGATCAACCGCTGCCCAGACTGCCTGTGGCGCGGGCTTTCTGGTCTCCGCGTCCCAACTTGAAAACTGCTGCTGCTGCCTGGATCTATGCGGGTGGAGCCCATCACACCAGTTTCAGTTATGCGGTCAACGCCGCACATCTGCACGACCTGGCTGAAATTGCCGGTCTGGAGTTCATGGTGATCGATGAGCATACCAGGATCGATGAATTCAATGACAAATTGCGCTGGAATGACCTGTATTATCGCCTTAACCAGGGGCTGAGGTGAATTTATTGTCCTATGAAAATATATAATCTAACCATCGAGTAAATGCGTATAGGTAAGTTAAGCTAAAGTTAATGAAAACATCAACCAGTTTGCCAGTTTTATGCGGTTCAGAACCCGGCACCTTTGCCGAAGATACCGTTACCAGGCGTCTTCCGGAAATCGCCAGGCGGGTGATCGCTGAAAACACATTTGATGAGCCGGTCAACATGCGCCTGTCCATCCTGGCAGAAGACCTGCCGCAAGGCCTGGTCCGCTCATTGGAGGACCGGCAGGCGGCTGACTGGCAGGACTGGGAGCAGTGCCTGCAGCCTTTGATGGGTCGAAGCTGGTTGGAAATACCCCTGTTCGCAGCTGAAATGTATTTCTACCGGCGCGTCCTGGAGGCTACTGGTTACTTCCTGCCAGGTCCAAATTCTGGTTTTGACCCGTACCTGGCACAGAAAAAGCTGGGGTTGGAACAGGCAGCAGCAGCCATTGAAAAGGCATCCATACTATTTGAACTCCCACCATTGGAAAGAATGCGCCAATTGATCGATCTTTCCCTGTGGGCCAACCAGGCAGACCTCAGCCTGTGGCCGGTTAAAGGGCAGGGCGGTGGCATGGCACAAGGGGGAGGTGGACGGGCACACCTGGTGGCTGACCAGAGCGGGAATGTCCTGGATTATCTGGGATCCATACAGAGCGGCAGGGTCGATATCATCCTGGATAATTTTGGCAGCGAGTTGGTCTTTGACCTCCTGATCGCAGATGCCTTGCTTGAGAAGTCACCAGACTTAAGTATTAGCTTGCGTGTACGGCCGCATCCTTGTTTTGTGTCCGATATCATTTCTCCAGACATCATATGGGCGATCCGCTGGATGAATGCATCCAGTAATGAGTGGCTAAACCGAGCCGGGATACACCTGGAGCGGACTTTACAATCGGGCAGGATGAAAGTGGTGCCCCACTTTTATTGGGGTTCACCCCTCCTGGCACGCAGCATGCCGATTGAAATCCATCGTGAGCTGGCAGACTCTGTCCTGATCATCAGCAAGGGGGATATCAACTACCGACGCTGGCTGGATGATGCCCGCTGGGAGCAGTCAACCCCGTTGTCAGCGATCCTCCAACTGTCCAGCCCTCTTCTTTTGCTGCGGGTGATAAAGTCCGATACTGTGGCGGGTCTACGACCAGGTCAAGCACAGGAACTGGAACGCCAGGACCCCGCCTGGATGGTGAATGGCAAATGGGGTTTGATCCAGTTTATTGAGCCAGGAAAACCGGATGATGTGAGCGGTGCGGCATGAATACGCTGAATTATTGCATCGATGAGCAATGGGTTTGCCAGGTCATTTCAGGCACTTATCACCTGACCTTGCAGGTATTCAGCCCAACAGGGGATCTGGTAGAGCAATTTTCAGAGCATGCAGAAGATGATCTTTTATTATTTACCATTTCGGATTGCCGGCAACTGCTCTTCCCGTTGATCCTGGATACCCACAGACCCCAGGTGATCTCGACCGAATTCAACCAGGTCTGGGCGGGTATCCCCATGATCAATGGGGACCAAATTGCCAGGATCCTTGTCCTGGGTCCGATCTTTACTTCCGGACCATCCAAGATGATGATCGTGAAATATGCCCAGGACTATGATGTCAAAGGTCAGCCCCGGGCTCAATTAAGCCGAGCCCTTAACAATTCACCGGTATACTCCCATGAAGAAATTGGTCGGGTGATATCCATGATATATGCCTTCCTGTTTCATGAAACACCCGGTTTTTCTTCATTTGCCATTGCCGGGCTGGTCAGGAATGACCAGGCTCCCCATGGTGATGCGGTTTCTGAAGATGAAAAATCGCAGAATTTGGAAGTGCGGTTCCGTCAGACGGATGAATTTGAGAAGCAACTTTTAGGACATGTCCGTGAAGGCAACCCAGATAAATTAAAAATGCTGTTACGGAACGCCAGATATGATCAAATAGTACAGATCCCGCATGCAGACCCTATTCGACAGCATAAGACCTATTTTATTGTCCTGGCAACCCTTGCCCGTTATGCAGCGCAAGAAGGTGGATTGAATCCAATGGTCGCTCAAAGCCTGGTAAACCAATATATTCAGCGGGTTGAGGCAATGAAGGATCTGCTGCCGATCATTACCATTTCGCGGGAGATGCTGTATGATTTTTCCGAACGGGTTAAGGCGCAGAAGCATACCCGCCAGTACTCAAAAATGGTCAAGCATTGCTGTGACTATATTGATGCCCATGTGCAGGATGGATTAAGAGCATCCCATGTAGCGAGTTCGAGCGGGTTCAATGATCATTATGTGGCGGCGGTGTTCAAGCGGGAGACCGGGCAGACGATCAAGGATTATATCCAGTCCGCGAAGATCGATGAAGCGAAGACATTGTTAAAATACTCGCCATTATCCCTGGTTGAGATCAGCGAACAGCTGGCTTTCAGTTCGCAAAGCCACTTTTCTGTCCGGTTTAAACAAGCCACGGGAAAAACACCCAAGCAATATCGAGAGGAATTGGGTGTTTGAGAATTCGTCAGCTCTGAAGTTGGCGGATTGGGATGAGTCAAATTAGAAAAGGAGAGAATGGATTGAATAATGAAAAATATGACAAAAATATGAACTTTATGATATACAATTTGCAGACCTTGGGTATAAGATAATATGGTGAGAAGTTCGGGCAATTCTCTAAAATCAATTTGCCGGGTTCTCTGATCTTAACCTGTACTAAAAAAAAACAATAAAGAAATTTGATCATCAAATTAGAAAAGAAAAGGAGTAAAAGATGAAGAAAAGTTTGTTCGTAACGTTAGTCTGCTTGTTCCTTGCATTGTCCATGGTCCTCTCGGGCTGTGGCAAGAAGGAAGCAGAAGTGGTCGTGACTGAGGAAGTCAAGACCGCCGCGCCCACCGAGGTTGTCACCGAGGCTCCCACCGAAGCTCCCACCGAAGCTCCCAAAGAGGTCACCATGTTCGATGGTGTCTATGAAGATCGCTTTACCCCCGAAGGATACGGCGAGTTTTTGGGTTACTTCCATTTCTATGAGAATGGTGTCGTTTATATTTCACTGTATAACAATGGCCAATTCATGGCCGGTTATTATGAGATCATTGATGAGCCATTAGAATGGACCCCTGAGACAAAAGAGGTTGAGGAATTTGGCTTGACAGCAGAGCCACGCATGGCAGATAAGACCATCGTCATCACCACTTTTGATGGTAAGGAATATGCACGGGTTGGCTATGACACGGAGTTGGATTGGGTTGTCAACCTTCCTTCCTACTACAATAAGAACTTCCAACACATCGCTGATTCCCCCCTTACAGCTGCGGATGAGACCGGTGTTAACGTCGTCGAACTGTACAAGGAAGATGACGATTACAGCCTGGTAGCCTTGAAACACAACGGTACCTTCCAGGACAGCATTGACATGATCATCGAGGGCACCTGGGTCAAAGAAGGCAACGTCTTCACCCTGACCGATGCCGACAGTGGCAAGAGCTACACCATCACGATGAACGAAGACGGCACAGGGGCTTATGTTGGACAGGACGGCACCGCCCTGACCCTCGTTCCTCCCAAGGAGAAGGTTGTCCAGTTGACATTTGCAGGTTCCCTACTAGAAGCTGCTTATGGCGAGATGAAAGGCATAACCTACCTCTATGAGGACAAGACCGCCAAACTGGCACTCGAATATCCTGCTGGCCAGGTGCGTGAGATCGAAGGTACCTGGGAGATGGCAGCTGATTACTCTCTCAATATCACCATAAATGACCAGACCGTCAATGTTCCCCTGAACTACGAAACCAGGTTGTTCACTGATTTAGTATTCCCCACCTCCGACGGCGTCAATGATGTTCAATTGGTCATGAAACAGGTCATCCCTGGACCAAAGTACACCTGGGTTGGCACGACAGACCCGAATGTTGTCCTCGAAATGTTCGAAGATGGCACCTGTAAACTGAACTATGTTGGCATGGGTACTGTGACCCAGGGTACCTGGACTGTGGACACCACGGGCCAGTTACCTGCATGGGCTATCACCCTGGATGCAACTTTTGAGAACAAACCGATCGAGGTTACCAGCGATTACAAGACCGGCTTCTTCTTCACTTTCAAGAATGATTCCGGCCAGTTGGAACAGATCCTGACCTTGACCTTTGCAGATTACCAGGCTGCAAACCCGAAACCGTAATATCGGTTGAATTAGAGAGTTAAGGTGGAGATATCCACCTTAACTCTCTTACATTTTTAGCGTTAGGAGAGGCAATATGAAAAAAACGCCCAACCCGGCGCAATCTGGGGTTAAAACCACCAGTTGGCGGAAGGACTTCCAACAGAACTGGTCTTTGTATCTGTTGTTCATTCCCACAGCTTTATATTTTATTGTTTTTAACTACATTCCCATGTTCGGCATCCTGATCGCTTTTGAAGACTTTAAGGTTTCCAAAGGCATCTTCGGGAGCAAGTGGGTCGGCCTGCAGAACTTCATTGACCTATTCACGGGCGAAACTTTTCCGCAGGTCATGCGCAACACCGTGGCGATGGCTTTGCTGAGCCTGACAATCGGCTTTTTCCTGCCGATCCTCTTTGCAATCCTGATCTCTGAGATACAGAACAAGAAGTTTAAACGCATTGTCCAGATCATGACCTACATGCCACACTTTGTGGCTGCCGTGGTTGTGGCGCAATTGGTCAGAGAATTTGTCGGAAATACAGGCGCGATCACCCAGGTGTTGACCTTTCTTGGCTTAGAACAACAGAACTGGTTGGCAAATCCCAACATTCCTGTATTCTGGTTGATCAACCTATTCACCGGGCTTTGGCAGGAGATTGGTTTTGGTTCGATCATCTTCGTGGCTGCAATTGCCAATGTGAGTAAAGATTTCCACGAAGCAGCAGCGGTGGATGGTGCCACACGCTTCCAACGTATTACCAAGATCACCCTACCCAGCATCAAACCGCTGATCATCATGATGTTTGTCCTGCGCTGTGGTTTGTTCTTCACAGTTGGCTTCGACAAGATCCTGTTATTGTATATGCCATCTACTTATGCGACCGCAGATGTGCTTTCGACCTATACATACCGCATGGCCTTCAGCAGTGCGGCTAACTATGGGTTGTCTACTGCATCAGGTCTATTCCAATCCGTGGCTTCCCTATTCCTGCTAGTCGGATCCAATGCACTCAGCAGGAAGCTCTCAAAAACATCCCTTTTCTAAAGGAGTCTGACATGCAAAATGTGACAAATTTTAAAAGGAAACTGAGGGCACAACGTGAAGGCATGGTTGAGACGCTCAACACGGGCGAGAAATTCCTGCAGTCCTTCATTATCCTGGTGGTGGTGCTGGTAGCCTTCAGCAGCCTTATTCCCCTGTATCACGTGGTGATGGCATCCTTTTCCGATGGGAAATCATTATTAGCTCATACCGGCATCCTGTGGACCCCGGAAGGTAAGGCAACCCTGGAGGGATATAAGAACCTTTTCAAAGATGCCAGCCTGTTAAAAGGCTACATGAATACCCTGATCTATGTGTTTGGTGCCACATTCTTCTGTATGTTCATCAATATTACCGGTGGATACGTGCTAAGCCGGGACACAAAGCTCAAGGGGGTTCTGACCCTGCTGGTCATGCTAACAGCCATGTTCAGTGGTGGCTTAATCCCCACCTATATGGTGGTTAAAAGCCTCGGCTGGGTGGGCAACCGGTGGTCATTGCTAATCCCTGGATGTACTAATGCCTTCTTTGTAGTCATGATGGTCGCTGCCTACCGCGATGTACCACGGGAAACGATAGAAGCTGCCCGCATGGATGGTGCCAATCATTGGCGGGTGATGTGGAATGTCATGTTGCCCCAAGCCATGAGTATTGGCACGGTGATCATCATGAACAGTGTGCTCATGCAGTGGAACTCATGGTTCAATGCGGCCATATACATACCCACCAAACGGGACCTGTGGCCTTTGCAGTTGTGGATCAGGCAGATCGTGGCGGATAACGCGGGATTTTTGATGAGTGCCAACCCCGATTATAGCCGCTACCTGGTGCAATATGCACTCATTGTGGTAGCCACCATGCCAGTTTTGCTGGTCATGCCGTTCTTTGCAGAAAAAATGGAAAAGAATGTCGTTGTCGGTGCAGTCAAAGGATAGATGACCCCATGCACTATTTGAAAGATCGATGTGTTCGCATACGATAGTAAATTCTCAACATTTACACGCAAGATCGGCAAATACCTGCTGATCAATGCATTTCTGCTGATCTGCAGCATACCCATCTTTACAATAGGCGCTGCCATTTCAGCTGCCTATTACACTCTCCTGGAAAACCTGGTCCGTGACCGGGGCTACCTGGTGGGAACCTTTTTTGGTGCTTTCAAGCGCAACTTTAAACAAGGTGCCTTGTTGGGGCTGATCTGCTTACCAGTCATCACCTTGTTATTATTTGATATTTACTACTTTTTTAATAGCTTGCAGGCAGGATATGGATATGGCTACCTCTATATCCTGTTTGCGATCCTATTGGTGGTCGTAATCCTTTTAGTGCTTTATATTTTTGCGTACGTGGCACGCTTTACGGATAATATCCGAACCATTATCCGTAATTCGGTTCTGATCATGTTGAGCAACCCATGGCCGAACATCAAACTGCTTTTGGTGATCCTGGTGGTGGTATTCGGGATATACCTTGTGCCATGGTTGGTATTGATATTCCCCGTAATCCTGCTACGATTTAGCGTCACCATTATTGAAAAGGTTTTTATGAAATACATGCGTAAAGAAGACCTGGAGCAGGAACAGGATAAAGACAAAGTGTATACGGACTGATGGTCTCGAAGCTGATGACCACTTTAAAACCCATAAAACGGAGTAATTTGTGAGAAAAATTGATTTTGGCATAGATTGGAAACGCATGATCGGGGTACGTTCGATCATGAACCCGCTTAATAACCCTGCGGAAGTAAGCATAGACTTACCGGATGATTTCATCCAAACCCTCCCACGCAGTCCTGAAGTCGTTTCTGGACCATCCACCGGCTATTTCCCGGGTGGGATCGCGACCTATAAAAAGAGTTTCCTGGTCCCAACTGAATGGGCTGGCAAAAGTATCCTGCTCAACATTGATGGTGCATATATGAACGCAGAAATCCGCCTGAATGGCGAATGGCTTGCGCTCCACCCTTATGGGTATACACCAATGCTGGTCGACCTGACCCCTGCCCTGATCGCGGGCGAGGAAAATGATCTCGAGATCATAACGCATTGCACGCAACCCAATTCACGCTGGTATTCGGGTGGGGGCATATTCCGCCAGGTTCATTTATTTGTCGGGGAGGCTTGCCACATCAAACCGTGGGACCTGTATATCACCACACCCGAGGTGAAAGCTCAGCGAGCTCTTGTTCGTGTGGAAGCCACTCTGACCAATGCCTCCGGGTTAGAGGTTGAGGGCGTGTTCTCCATTGCGTGTGATGGGCTTGAAGCAAGCAAAACCGTCTTATTACCCGCAAATTCGACTGTACCTGTTGCCGTGGAGTTACCTCTGAAAAACCCCCGGCTGTGGAGCGCAGAGGAACCCAGTCTTTATGCACTCGAAGCAATTCTTTCCACAAAATATGGGCGGGACATCCAGGAAAAGACAATTGGCATCCGCAAGATCGAAATCGATGCCAAAAATGGCATGCGGGTGAATGGAAAGCCTGTCAAACTGCTGGGTGGCTGCATCCATCATGACAATACCCTGCTCGGCGCACGGGCATTCCCCCGCGCGGAAGAACGCAAGATCGAACTGCTCAAAGCTGTGGGGTACAACGCAGTGCGCACAGCGCACAACCCGCCATCTGAAGCTTTGCTGGATGCCTGCGACAGGGTCGGCATGTATGTTATTGACGAAACTTTTGACTGCTGGCATGACGGGAAGAATAGCCAGGATTATCACCTGTATTTTAACGAATGGTGGCGCAGGGATATGTCGTCGATGGTCCTGAGGGATCGAAATCACCCGAGCATTTATTGCTGGTCCATTGGGAATGAGATACCGGAATTTGGCGGTGCCTCCGATGGAGTTGAACTTACAAGGCAAATGACTGCTCTCTGCCATGAACTTGACCCGGACCGGCCTGTTACTGGTGCAATTTGCATCAATATCAAAACCAAGCCTGAAGCAGGCATGCGCCATAAGCCAGTTGATCCTTTTGTTCGACCCAGTAATACCTCGGTTGAGGAAATGCTGCGGGACCCAAATGCGCTGGACAAACTATTCGCCATGCTCAACCTTATTTCGGGAGTTCCCGAGGAGGGCAAAGATGACTGGGGCGTAAACTCAGAGGCAGTCGCCGCAGAGATGGACATTGTGGGCTACAACTATTTCCATAATCGATATGCGTATGATCGCGAACACTTCCCAGACAGGGTTATCCATGCGACAGAGACCCATGCTTCGATAACCTATGATTATTATAAAGAAATGATGGCCAATCCCAATGTTATTGGTGATTTCATCTGGACAGCTTATGACAATTTGGGCGAAGCGGGGGCAGGTCGGGTTATCCGCGATATGCAGGATATGTCATCGGGAATGACTGGTGCCTGGCCCTGGCTCAGCTGTTTCCAGGGTGATCTCGACCTTTCAGGTGACCGCAGACCCCAGTCATATTACCGGGGGATCATGTGGGGTAAGGATAAAGGTGTATACGTATTCACACAGCACCCCAGGTTCACTGGAAAAAAGGCCCATGGTCTTGGCTGGCAGTGGGAAGATGTGCAGCAGTGCTGGACTTATCCGGAAGAATTTATTGGTAAACCGGTGGATGTCATCTTATACGCTGATTGCGACGAGGTGGAGCTACTGGTTAATGGCAAAAGTGCCGGTAAAGCAGTGCCAGAGAGACTGCGGGCAAGCTTTGTGGTTCCCTATTCACCCGGGAAGCTTGAAGCTGTCGCCTGGACCAATGGCCAACCTTCAGCCCACAATACCCTCGTCACAGCAGGACCCGCGGCAAAGATCGAACTCTTCCCAGACCGCACAGTAATTCGCGCGGATGGATACGACCTTTGCTACATATCAGTGCGGGTGACAGATGAGGATGGTGTGACAGTGCCTTCTGATAGTATCGAACTGGGTGCAGACTGCCAGGGAGCCCTGATAGCGGGAATGGGCTCAGGAAACCCCTGCACGGAAGAGAATTATGGCACAGGCAAGCGCAGAACCTGGAATGGAAAAGCGCTCATCTGCCTGCGGGCTCCACGAGTACCGGGAACGGTCGAGTTGACCGTTTCTGCTGAAGGCCTCCCGTCAGCCAGGCTGACGGTTCAATGTGAGTAAGTGGAAAAGATTGGGTTTGAGATAAATAAAGGATAAATCATGAAACTTTGGAAAAGATCAATCATTTTATTACTATGCGCCATTTTATTGCTCCCCCTTGGTGCTTGTGCAAAGAGCGACAGTGAAAAAACGGGCGATATCGTCATTCCTGCAGAGCGACAATACACTTTCTGGTTCCGGGCTGGCAATGAACAATATGCAGATTATGAGAAAAATCCCGGCGTGGATTATTTTCAAACCCGCTCCTATGGGAAGGATGAGGATGGCAATGATATTTATATCGATCTTGTCACATACGTCCCGGTTACCGGGGGTGAGGCGG
>CAYSZB010000074.1:0-9973 GCA_964435475.1 uncultured Anaerolineaceae bacterium
TTATAGGACATTTTAACTTTGCCACATTAGGACTTTACTACTTTGCCACTACACATTTTTCTTTTTTTACGGAAAAATTTGATCTGAAAATTATTCATGGAAATATGGTAAACGATAACAACGATAATGGATTATAAGATTAGTGACATGAATCGATATTCAATAATCCAATTCTAATATCTATAAACCGTGTAGAATGCAACTTTATGATCGTTTTTGCCTGCCTCAAGTCAATGAAGTGATAAGCGGCCTTCCTCAGTCCCCACCAGAAGTTCAGTACCTATAGACAGGATCTCTGATACAACAATGATCAGGCTTGACCTTGTTCCAGGCTGGTAAAATAAAACTGTATGAGCATCCGCAGCCAGGTCATCTTAAGCCAGGTAAATCCTCCTGCCCAACGCAGTCATGTGCTGGTCCGCCAGCGGGTTAATGCTCTGCTAATGAACAGCCTGGCATACCCCCTGACACTCCTGCATGCCGGCACAGGCTTCGGTAAGACAACCGCTGTGCTTTCGTTCATCCAACAAAACCCGATCCAGGTTTTCTGGTACACGGTAACCCCTTCTGAGAAAGACATCAGCCGTTTCCTGACTTACCTGGCCAGTGCCTTTACCCAGGACGGTATGCGTATAGGTGGTGAGGCGCTGCGAATGCTGGAAAGCGGTGCGGCCTTCCAGGATGTGCTGGTGGCTTTGCTGAACGGGATGGCAAGGGATATCAAAGGAGAAGCCCTGCTGGTGCTTGACGACTTTCATCATATCCGGGAGATCACCGGGATCCTGGAACAGGTGGACTGGATAATCGAACATCTTCCCAGCCGGGTACACCTGCTGATCGCGACACGCCGTTCTGTGGAATTCCCATCACTCAATAAGTGGCGCGCCAGGGGCAGCCTGTTGGAGATAGGCGACCGGGATCTATCCTTTACACATCAGGAGATATCTGACCTGTTTGCCACCCAATACACACTATCCCTTGAACCGAAGCAGGTTGAGCAATTGTTCGAACGTACGGAGGGTTGGGCGATCGGGCTACAGATGGTCTGGCAATCCCTGCGCAGCAGTCCAGAACGGCCATTCGAGGGAATCCTACGCAATGAACATGAACCCCGCAAAGCCCTCTTCGCCTTCCTGGCTGAGGAAGTACTGGATCATATTGATTCTGACCAGCAGCAGTTCCTGCTCAAAACATCTGTATTGAGCGTGATGGATGGAGAGAGTTGTGATTTTCTGCTGGATCGCACGGACAGCGGCGAGGTTCTCAACTCACTCTTCAAGGCGGGCCTATTCGTGGATGAACTGCACCCGGGTGTGTACCGCTATCATCACCTGTTCCATGAATTCCTGGAAACCCGCTTGGCAGCCGCGCCCTGGATTGTACAGACCCTGCACCGCAAGTTGGCCAGTTACTTTATTGCCAATCATTTCTGGGAAAGGGCGATTGACCATCTGGTCAAGGCGGGGGATTATCATGGTTTGAACCAGGTTTTGGAACAGGTCGGTGAACGCCTGGTTGGCGAGGGGCTGCATACCTCACTTCTTTTCTGGATCGATCAGGTCCCACAGAATATGCGTTTAACCTTCCCGTTCATGCAGTTTCTGCTGGGCGAGGTGCAGCGTTATACCGGCCATTTTGAAGCTGCCCTGAACCATTACCATGCCGCAGAAGACCTGTATACACAGGCTGGGAACCGCTGGGGAATTAGTAAAGCCCTGCGGGGTCAGGCGCAGATCTACCTAGATACCATCCGCCCGGCAAGTGCAGTCCAGCCACTGCAGGATGCCCTGGCATTACTTGACCCGGTTGAATCGCGTGATGATATGGCTGGTTTGTTGATCCTAATCGCCGAGAACCAGCTCAATTTGGGTGATCCACAGGAAGCTGAAACATACCTCCTGAGAGCCCGGGAACTGGGGGCCGATACAGGCGGCGAGATTGATTTTGTCCAAGCCCGTTTGCTGCTGCGCACCGGTCACATCGATGAGGGTATCCGCCTGTTGGAGATGAAACATACACAGGAGATTGACCTAAAAGTCATCCGGCCGCAGCGTTTTCACCGAGAAGCAGCCTTGCTGCTTTCCCTGTTCTATGCCTTCAAGGGAGACCTGGAACACTCCGAATACTACGCCCGCCTGGGGATCTCAGTTGGCGAACACCTTGGCTCAGTTTTTGTACAGAGTGTCGGGATGATGCGACTGGGCCATCCACTCAGCATGGATCCTGTGTTGAGCTTCCTTGGGGATAATTATCCACGCGCGATTGAATTATATAATGAAGCGATTGCCAAGGTAAATGTAGCCCGAATCCATGTCGAACCGTTGTGGGGTATCTCAAGAGCCCTGGGTTTCTCCGGGCATATTGCTGAAGCCCGAGAGCAGGCCAGGTTCGGACTGGAAATTGCCAACAACGCGGGAGACGAATGGATTGGCTTGCTGATCCGACTGTCACTGGGTGCCGCAGAATTGGTGGCTGGTAATTATTCAAACGCCCAGACTGTGCTGACGGAGGCTGAAGCCCTGGCTATTAAGGTTAGGGATCTCTTCAGCCTATGCGCTGCCCGCATCTGGCTGGCACTGAACGCTTGGCAGCAAGGGTATAACAATTCTGCCATGATCTATGTCAAAAAATGCTTACCCCTTGTTCAGGAGCATCATTATGAGTACCTGTTGACCCGCATCACTCTTTTGGGTTTTCCTCACCCGGCCATAGTCATCCCACTGCTGCTGGAAGCCAGACGTCTTGATCTGCATAACACCCTGCTCAACAGCCTGCTGACTGACCTGAAAGTTGTGGCAACTGAATACCACCCGGGTTTCAGCCTTTCAATTCAGACCCTGGGTGGGTTTAAGGTCTTGCGAGGCTTCCAGCCAATAGAGAAGGAGGACTGGAAACGTGAGAAAGCGCGCCAACTGCTTCAGGTGCTGGTGGCCAACAAAGACCGCTGGTTAAACCGTGAGCAAATCACCGCTTACCTGTGGCCGGAGGCAGATCCCGAAACTGGTTCGAACAATTTTAAAGTAGTACTTAACACCCTTAACCAAGTGCTGGAACCGCAGCGCACACCCGGTCAGCAGCCGTTCTTTATAACCAGGCGTCGCGAGCAGTATGGGCTCAATCCCAATTCAGATATCCAGGTCGATGCAGAGTTGTTTCTTGAGTTGGTAAAGAAGGGCTCACCTGCTGACCTTGAAAAAGCGCTCAAGCTGTACAGGGGGCACTTTTTTGCAGATGAACCTATGCAGGAATGGCTGACTGCCAGGGAACAGTACCTGCATGACATCTTTTTGAAAACAGCAGGCATGATGACCGAAAACTACATTCAGCAAGAGCTTTACGAGAAAGCTCTGGACCTCACTCGTCGGGTGCTGGATGGTGACCGCCTGTATGAACCAGCCTTCCTGCAGCAGCTGCGAATCCAGCATGCCCTGGGGGATATCGGTGCGGTGCGCATGGCATACAGCCAGTTTCGCAATGCGACCCGGGAGTTCTTTGGCAGCGATGTATCTTCAGAGTGTAAGACACTGTACACTGAATTGAGCGGCGAAACAGCAAAATAATGAAGAACAAATGCTGTTTACGTATTTTGGGCGGATAAATCAATAATTGTTGTCCAAACAGTTCGATTGATGGGTGGGCTCTGCGGTCTTACCAACTAATTTATCGACCTCACAGATTTCTGGAGTCTGCAGTAAGATAAACAATTCTTCCTTTTCCAGATCCACAAGACATTTCCTTTTAGAGTTTCCCGGAAGGAAAAGAAAAACAAATCACTTTTGTAACCATTTTGTAACCGTCCTGTAATATATGTTTGATAGATTACATTAGCGCATCATGCATGCGCAGCTGTAGATCGTCTTTATCAAGATAAAATTTTGTTTCAGGAGAGAAAAATGCGATTGAAGGATAAAGTATGTATCGTGACGGGGGGAGCTGCCGGTATAGGCAAAGCCACTGCCCTTAAGTTCGCCCAGGAAGGCGCAAAAGTAGTCATCTGTGATATGAACGAAGAAGCCGGGAAGGCACTGCTGCCCGAATTGGGTCCGGAGGCTTCATTTTATAAGGTCAACGTGGTCAATCGCCAGGAAGTACAAACCTGGATTGATGAGGTCACTGTAAAATACGGCCGTATCGACGTGCTGGTTAATAATGCCGGTGTGACACGCGACGGGCAGTTCATTAAATACAAAGAAGGCAAGCTGCTCGGCCAGATGGGCGAGGATGCCTTTGACCTGGTGGTTTCGGTCAACCTCAAGGGCGTGTTCAACTGCGCCCAGGCAGTCAGCCCGGTGATGATCAAGGGCGGCGGCGGGGTGATCCTTAATGCGTCCAGCGTGGTCGGCCTGTATGGCAATTTTGGCCAGACAAACTATGCTGCCACCAAGTTTGGGGTTATCGGCATGACCAAGACCTGGGCGCGTGAACTTGGCAAATACCAGATCCGGGTCAACGCGGTTTGCCCCGGTTTTGTGCTGACCGACATGGTGCTTAAAATGCCGGAAGAAGTACTTGCCGGCATGGCAAAAAAGACACCCCTGGGCCGCCTGGCGCAGCCCGAAGAGATCGCCAATGTATACACCTGGCTGGCAAGCGACGAGGCTTCATACATCCACGGCGCAGCCATCAGTGTGGATGGTGGGATCGTCCTGGGAACATAAGCATCAGGTCATTTGAGTCAAGACCAGTTCAAGAACAGTGAGGTAAAAAAATGACACGTTACGCAACCATCCTGGGAACAGGATCCTATATTCCTGAAAATGAGATCACCAATGCCATGTTCGCTGATTTGATGGCGGCGGTCAGCCCCAAGCTGCCCGAAGTGGTTGGAAAATTTGAAGCCAGCAGCGGGATCAAGACCCGTTTTTATGCCCAGGATGACTGGGCAACTTCGGACCTGGCAGTGGAAGCCGGCAAGGTGGCCATCGCCGATGCGGGCATTAAACCGGAAGATATCGACCTAATTATCCTGGGCACGGACAGCCCGGATTACATCACCCCTGCCACGTCGGTGGTGGTGCAGTTTAAACTCGGCTGTGTCAATGCCGGAACATATGATGTGGGATGCGCCTGTGCGTCATTTCCCACCGCCCTTGCCCAGGCAGCCGGCCTGATTGCGGTCAACCCACACATGAAATACATCCTGGTGATCGGCGCTTATATGATGCATAAACTGGCCGACTACCAACATGATTTGACTGCTTTCTTCTATGGAGATGGCGGTGGTGCGGCAGTGGTGGGTGCCAGTGATAAACCCGGCTTTGTCTCCTGCTCGATCAAGGCGGACGGTTCGTATCACAAGCACTGGGGCATCTATTCCGGCGGCACCTATGAGCCTGCTACCGTGGAAAGCGTTCAGGCCGGTCGCACCAGGGTAAAACTGGTCACCCCCTTCCCGCCCACTGTCAACCATCTCGGCTGGCCAGCCCGGGTACGGGAGTGTGCGGCCAATGGCAGCTTCAAGATCGAAGACATCGACTTTGTGATCTTCACCCAGGTCAATATCAACAGTATCAAGCTCGTCATGGAAGACCTTGGCCTGCCCATTGAGAAAGCTCACTGGATCATGGACAAGTGGGGTTACATGGGGTCAGCCTGCCTGCCCATCGCTTTCGATGATGCCAAGCGGCTGGGCAAGATCAAGACCGGTGACCTGGTGGTCTTCTGCGGCTCCGGCGTGGGCTACAACCAGGCTGCCACAGCTTACATCATGCCGTAAGCAGGAAATCTACCATGGAAATTTCATCCCCATACCAAGAAAAACAGGTCAGCCTGCAGGAAGCAGTGGGGCGCATCCGCTCCAACCAGACAGTCTGTGTGGCGATGGCTGGTGCAGAACCACCCGGCTTGCTGGCCGCCCTGGCAGGGGAGCGCGACAGGCTGCACAATGTCACCCTGTGGACCTGCCTGCCTATGCGGGCCTATGACATCCTGCTCAAACCCGAGATGGAAGGCCATTTCTTCAATGAGAACTGGTTCTATGGTGCTCCGGACCGCAAGGTACACCCTGAAGGGCGTGTATCCTACACTCCCAATAATTTGCACCTGGCGGCAGCTGATAAATTGATCGCCACAAAAAACCACGTGGATGTCTTTATCGGCACTGCCACCCCCCCGGATAAGCGCGGATTTATGTCCCTCTCTCTGGGCAATGTGTATGAAAAAGAAATGATCACGGTGGCTGACCTGGTGATCCTCGAGATCAACGAAAACCTGCCCTGGACTTTTGGTGACACCCAGGTACATATTTCGGATGTCGACCTGCTGGTTGAGAACCATGTGCCCTTGGTGGAATTGCCGGCTGAGGCACCCAGTGAGGTCGAACAGGCCATCGGTGGACACATTGCCGAGCTGATCGAAGACGGTTCTACCTTGCAATTAGGAATTGGTGGCATCCCCAATGCCATTGCTTCTTTCCTGACCAACCGCAAGGACCTTGGCCTGCACACCGAGATGTTTGTGGATGGCATGGTCGACCTCTATGAGGCCGGTATCGTCACCAACCGCAGGAAGACCCTGCATCATGGCAAGATGATCGCCACCTTTGCCCTGGGCAGCCAGAAATTGTATGATTTCATTGACCGCAATGTCAGCCTGGAGATACTGCGCGGGAGGTACGTGAATGACCCATATGTGGTCGGTCAGAACTACAAAATGATCAGTGTCAATACCGCTATCCAGGTGGATGTGCTGGGCCAGGTGTGTTCTCAAAGCATTGGCACTCGTCAATTCTCTGGTACCGGTGGACAATTGGATACCCACCGTGGTGCCCAGCTCTCTGAAGGCGGAAGGGGGATCATTGCCCTGCGCTCAACGGCCAAGAACGGCACCATCTCGACCATCGTGCCCACCCTGGCACCCGGCTCGGGAGTGACCGTTCCCAGCCAGGATGTCGATACCATAGTCACTGAGTTCGGGGTGGCCGAGCTCCGCGGGCGCTGCGTGCGTGATCGTATGGCTGCGCTGATTAAGGTAGCACACCCCAACTTCCGCGATTGGATCCGCGAGGAAGCCCACACCCTGGGCATCGTCCCGGACAAGCGTTTTTACACAGGAGGCTGACATGGATAGCATACTTGGAAAATGGGTCCAGGCAGAGGGGCAGCCCTATGCCGGCTTGTGGTTTGAGTTCAATCTGGACGGTACCTTCAGTGCACGTTATGATGCCATGAGTATCGACTCGGGCGGTACATACATCATAAGGGGGGACCAGATCGACATGGACCAGACTTCACACACCTTCGGGTTGGTCGGCCATTTCAAAGGCCTGCTCAAGATCGAGAACGATGTATTGAGCCTGATATTGGCGGGTGGTCCGGACCAACCGCGGCCAGTTGATTTCACAGACGCCAGGCGCTATAACAAAAGCCAGGCATAAGGAAGAGGATACACATGACACAGAAAAAATTATTACGCGGCGTGGCGATGGTAGGGGCCGGGATGAGTAAGTTCGGTGCCTTCCCGGACAAGTCATCCCGTGACCTGTTTGTCGAAGCATACCAGGATATGAAGGCATCGATGGACAAGGGGCTGGATCCCCGCGAGATCCAGGCTTTCTACATGGGCAATTTCAGCAGTGACCAGTTCGAAGGACAAGCCCATATGGCACCGATTTTGGCCAGCTGGGTTGGCCTGGCACCCATCCCCGCGCTGCGGGTGGAGGATGCATGTGCCAGTGGTGGTGTGGCCCTGCGCCAGGCGTTTATGGCTATTGCAGCCGGCATTTACGATGTGGTGCTGGTGGGCGGGGTCGAAAAGATGACCGATCTGCCGATCAACGAGGTGACCAAAGCCCTGGCTTCAGCTGCTGATACCCAGTTTGAGATCCCGGCCGGGTTCACCTTTCCCGGTTTTTACGCGACCATGGCCACTGCATATATGCACCAGTACAATGCGACCCTGACCGCCTTTAACCAGGTGAGCATCAAGAACCACGAGAACGGTTCTTTGAACGAAAAAGCGCACTTTGGAACCAGCATCAAGGACGTCTATGAGGGTAAAAAGAGCAAAGCTGCTGCCCAGGGCAAACCGGTTCCGACCTGGCAGAGTGAAAAGGAGTTCCTGGCCGACCCGCGCGGCAACCCGTGGATCGCCTGGCCGATGAGCCTGTTTGACTGTTCCCCCGTCTCCGATGGGGCAGCGGCAGTCCTGTTGGTCAGTGAAGAGCTGGCCTCCAAATACAGCGATCACCCGGTATATATCATCGGCAGTGGGCAGGCCAGCGATGGTGCCCTGGCAGAACGCGATTCGCTGACCCATGTACCCTCGGCGGTGACTGCTGCCAGGCAGGCATACGAGATGGCTGGGGTGGGACCCAACGATATCGACCTGGCTGAGGTGCATGACTGCTTCACGATTGCCGAGATCATGGCCAGCGAAGACCTGGGTTTCTTCCAGCATGGAGAAGGCTGGAAGGCAGCCCTGGATGGAAAAACTGCCCGCAATGGTGAACACCCGATCAACAGCAGCGGTGGTCTGAAGTCCAAAGGCCACCCGGTGGGCGCTTCGGGCACAGCCCAGGCGGTTGAGATCTGGAAGCAGCTGCGCGGCACAGCCGGTGCCCGCCAGGTGCCCAATGAGCCAAAGATCGGTCTGACCCACAACGTGGGCGGTTCCGGTCAGACCACCGTGGTCCATATCTTTGAGAGCAGGAGTTGAAATGGCAGACCTTTCGTTAAATAGCAAATCGTTCTTCACTGCCCTGGAAGATGGCAGGCTGATCGGATCACGCTGTAAAAAATGCGGTTACACTGTTGCCCCGCAGCGCTTGATCTGCCCCAAATGCCATGCCGACCAGATGGAACTTATCGAATTTTCTGGCCGGGGAAAACTGGCAGCCTACACGGTGATCTACGTCCCGCCTACTGAGATGCAGCAGGCAGGCTATGATGGCAAGAACCCCTACTGTGTGGGCATTGTTACCCTGGACGAAGGACCACGGGTCAACACCCAAATCCTGGGCTTGGACCTGACCCACCCGGAGCAGATCCAGATCGGCA
The DNA here is from genome assembly GCA_964435475.1 of uncultured Anaerolineaceae bacterium. Lineage (GTDB taxonomy): Bacteria > Chloroflexota > Anaerolineae > Anaerolineales > Anaerolineaceae > CAYSZB01. The sequence continues at coordinate 8,997 of CAYSZB010000074.1, forward strand.
CCCCCCTCTCCATGACCACTATTGCGCGTGGCCCGGAAGGCGCACAGAAAAAATACCTGGCTTTCCAGGCCTGAGGTTGAAGCATGCCCGAGATACTTGCCAACGGCATCAAGATCTATTATGAGTTGCACGGTCCTGAAAATGGCGAGGTTATTGTGCTATCCAACGGCATCATGATGAGCACAGCCGCCTGGGGATACCAGACACCTGTCCTCGCCCGTCATATGCGGGTCCTGCTTTATGACTGCCGCGGCATGTGGCGCTCCGAACACCCGGCCGGTCCTTACTCCATGGAACAGCATGCTGACGACCTGGCAGCGCTGCTGGATGGGCTTCATATTGATCAAGCGCACATTGCAGGTATCTCATACGGCTCAGAGGTCAGCATGGTCTTTGCCCTGCGCTACCCTGAAAAGACACGCTCATTGATCGTGATGGACGGCGTCTCCCAGGTTGATCCATTGCTGTATGCCCAGACCCTGCCATGGCGGATCGCTGCGGAGCGCAAAGACCCCGAACTGCTGCTGCGTACCTCGGTGGCTTATAACTATTCTGAAGGCTGGATCGCATCCCACCAGGCGGCCATTGAAGCCTCAGTCTCGCGTTTTGCGGACCTAGACATGCAAGCGATGGTCGAGATGATGAACGCTTTCCAGAAGTATCATATTACCGATCAACTGGACCACGTTCAGGCCCCCACGCTGGTGGTGATCGGCGAGGATGACCTGATCAAGGGACGCAAGTATAGTGATATGATCGTTAAACATATCCCGCATGCAGAATATGCTGTTGTCCCGGATGCCGGGCACGCCCTGTGCCTTGACAAACCGGACATACTGAACACACTGCTGCTCGGGTTTGTAATTAAGAACCGGATAAATCAAATATAATATTTATTGAGAAGAAAGAGAGGCAAAACAAAAATCTATCAACTTGTTTCAATCAAAAGTAGTGAAAAAGAATTAAACACTAATAAT
>CAYSZB010000075.1:0-9877 GCA_964435475.1 uncultured Anaerolineaceae bacterium
GCCAGGTTGCCCTGCCCGCTCAGCAGGTTGCCCTTGTCCACCCAGGCGTAGTGCAATATGACCAGTAGCGCGGCGGCATACACCAGGCGGTGCAGCCAATCCCAGGCACGGCCCATTTTGCGCTGCAGACCGGGAATCGAGGTGACCGCCAGGGCCAGCAGGATGACGAAAGCCACGCTGCCCACCCAGAAGAAGCGGTTGCTGAACAGCGAGCTGAAAAACGCACGCCAGTCAAAGCGCAGGTCGACCGCCAGGTAGATCACCAGGTGTAATAAGGCATACTTAAAGGCATACAACCCGAGGTGCTTGCGCATCGCCCAAAGTCCGGGCTGTCTGGTTAACAGCCTGAGGGGGGTCACAGCCAGCGAAAGCAGCAAAAAGATCAATGCCGCCCGCCCGCTGAAGCGCTCCACCTCCTGGATGGGGTTGAAGCCCAGGTCGTTGGCCAGGGCGCGGATCAGCAAAACCAGCAGCGGCACCGCCGCCGCAACGTGCACCAGGGCAACCAGGACTTTGCTCAAGCCCGGCCTTTCAGAGCGAGTGAAAGCCTGCTTTCCTGTGGGAAGACCCTGTTGGTTCATCTTTAGTAATTGGATACCAGGCTCATGCCCTCATACAGCGGCGCCACCTCGTTGTAGCCATTGAACAGCAGTGTGGAGCGGCGTTCTGTCTCGCCGATCCTGCGTTCGCTTGCCTGGGACCAGCGGGGATGGTCGACATCGGGGTTGACATTGGCGTAAAAGCCGTATTCCTGGGGTGCGATGCTGTTCCACATGGTGACCGGTTTGTCTTTGACCAGTTGGATCTTGACGATCGACTTGATGTTCTTGAAGGCATACTTCCACGGCACGACCAGGCGGATCGGGGCACCATTTTGCGGGGTGAGCGGCTCACCGTACATGCCGGTCGCCAGCAGGGTCAGGTCCTGCATGGCTTCATCCAGGCGCAGACCTTCGAGGTAGGGCCAGGGGAACATGTCATTCTTCTGACCGGGCATGTCTTCGGGGCGATAGACAGTCTCAAAACTGACATATTTGGCTTCGGGCAGCGGTTCAACATCCGCCAGCAATTTGGAAAGCGGGAAACCAACCCACGGGATGACCATCGACCAGCCTTCGACGCAGCGCATGCGGTAGATGCGTTCCTCCTGCTCGTACCTGGCGAGGATGTCCTCGATGGTGAAGACCTGCGGCTTGCCAACCAGCCCGCCCACCTCGACCTGCCAGGGTTTGGTGACGAAGTCCTTGGCCAGTTCGTCAATGCCTTCCTTGGAGAAGGAAAATTCGTAATAGTTGATGTAACCCGTGGCAGCGGCATAATCGGTCAGGGCATCCTCACCAACGGGAGGGGGCAGGGTGGGGTCGCCGGCGACGTTTTCCAGCGCAGGCACGCAGGCTGCGAGCAGTGCTCCCGCCGAAACGGCCCCCACCTGTTTCAAAAACCGGCGCCGTGAGGCATACAGGTCGCGCGGCGTGATCTCGCTTGCGGGCAGGTCATATTTTGGATTACGTTTTATGGGCATTTTCTCACCTCTTAGCACCAATTGTATTCGCTACCGGTGCATTTTTCCAGCCCAAGCTTGTTCAAACTTTATATAGCCCATTTTGTCACCTTTTGATTGGTATAATTATGGCGATGCGTACCAATGGTTCCACACATGACGCGTTGGCTCACCTGCTGGCGCCCGTTTCTTCAACCCTCAAGGGGGTAAAAATGGCTGGTAACCCGCAATCCACCCTGCGTGTCATCACCCACAACCTGGGCGGCGGCACCAAGCAGTATAAAGGCTCGCTGGAAAGCATGCCCATGGAACAAAAAGAAGCCATGCGCGGGTTGATCCGCGAGCTGAACGCTGATGTGCTCTGCGTGCAGGAGGTGGCGCAGTATATTGACGCCGACAGCTTGCAGCATTCGATGGTCGACCATATCCGTGATGCTGGCAGCTATCCCCATTACCTTTACGGTGAAACGCTTTCCATGAAGCGCCACATGCAGGTCAAAAAGGATACCATGGTCGACGGCCTTTTCATGGACTGGTGGGACTGGTCCAAGGGCAATGCCATTTTCTCGCGCCAACCATTTTCGCGCCTGGGCGACCCCACAAAAGAGGGTTACCCGCGCAACGTGCCCATCTTCCAGCCGCTTTCCTACGAGGGCAGCCGTGACAGCGACCCGCGTTATGTGATCCTGGCACGCATCAAGCAAGCGCCCTTCCCCTACGTGCTCAACCTGCACCTGACCACCCTGGTTGGCGAGCGTCCCCCGCATGCCTGGGATGACGTGATCGATGCCGCCCAGTCCGCCCGCCATTTGCAGCTTAAACGGGTGATGGACCTTGTGCAGCGCAACATCATTGACAAACACGAACCATTGATCATCACCGGCGATTTCAACGCCACCCCTGAAGAGTACAACATCGGCGAATACCTTGAAAAAGAGATCGGCCTGACCCGCCTGGTGCCGCGCAACAAGGTTGCCACGCATGCGGTTGCCGGGCAGGTGGACCACATCTTCTTCTACCCCAAAGACCGCCTGGATGGCTATGAATGCTGGGTCGAGAACTCGCGCCAGGCCAGGCAGGTCTCGGATCACCTGCCGGTGATCGCCGAGATCACATTTCATTGACGAAAGGCGGCAGGGCAACCTACACTGGCACCCCTGCCGGGATATATTGTTATGGGAAAATGTAAATATTTTGGCACTGACGGCATCAGGGGGCATGTCGGGCAGGAACCGATGGTCCCCGGGTTCGCCCTGAAGCTGGGCTATGGCGCCGGCAAGGTGCTGAGCCGCAACACCAAGAGCCACCCGACCTTTTTGATCGGCAGGGACACGCGCCAGTCGGGCGAGATGCTGCAGAACGCGCTGACCGCCGGCCTTTTGGCCAGCGGCTCAACGGTGGTTGACCTGGGCGTCATCACCACTCCCGGCGTGGCCTTCATGGTCAACAAGCTGCATGCCGATGCCGGCGTGGTCATTTCGGCGTCACACAACCCGGTGGACGAGAATGGCATCAAGTTCTTCAACCAGCAGGGCATGAAACTGAACGAGGAGATCGAACTGGCGATCGAAGCGCTGATCGACAACGGCATGCCGCTGGATGGCATGCAGGCGCGCGATTTCGGGCGCAGCATCGATGGCACCGACATGCGCGAACTGTATGTTGACGACCTGGTCGATGAACACAAGGGCCTGCGGCTGGATGAGCTGAGCGTGGTGCTCGACTGTGCCAACGGCGCCGCCTCGTGGTATGCCCCGGAGGTATTTGCCCGCCTGGGTGCCAACATCGTGGCGGTCAACGCCTCGCCGACCGGCAGCAACATCAACTACCTGGCGGGTTCCGAGCATGTGCGCAGCTACCCCCAGACCATGGCAGCCCTGATCCGCCAGTACAACGCCCATTTCGGTATCATTTTTGACGGCGATGCCGACCGGGTTATATTTGTCGATGAAAAAGGCGACCTGGTGGATGGTGACCACATGCTGGCGATCCTGGCAGACCACCTGCACCAGCAGGGCAGGCTGGCAGGCAATCTGGTGGTTTCCACCGAGATGGCCAACGGTGCCCTAACCGGCTATTGCGCCGATCACGGCATCCAGTTCAAAGCCACACCAGTAGGCGACAAGTACATCATGGAAGAACTGGTTCAGTTGTGCGCTTTGCCTTCCGAAGAAGGTAAATTCGGGCTGGGCGGCGAGCAATCCGGGCACGTCATCCTGATGGACGCCACCCACAAAACGGGTGACGGCATCCGCTCGGCGCTTTACATGGTCAAAGCCTACCTCGAAAGCGGCACTGGCTCGCTTGCGGCGATGGGCGAGCGCATCCACAAGTACCCCCAGCTGGTCGCCTCGGCCTATGTGGCTAGCAAGCCTGACCTGGAGACGATGGGCGAGTTGAAAAAGACTGTCCTGGCGATGATCGATGACCTGCCCGGGCTGACCCGCAAGAGCCTGCGCTATTCGGGCACCGAGCCCAAGTTCCGCGTGATGCTCGAGGCGGATACGCGCCAGACCGAGGACCAGCTGGCAGCGTATGCCTGGCAGATCTGCCGCATCGTGCAGGCTGCATCCGGCACCCCGGCGGATGCGGCGGTGGAAGTTTTGAATGTGACCCGCGGCGGGTTGATGCCCGACCCGCGCTAAAAACCCCTGATCGAGGAGGATAGGATATGGAAATACCATTATTGGGAAAAGAATTCAACCAGCGCAACCGTGCGCTGCTTGTCGCGGAAAAACCGGAAAGCTGGCTGCCGGCGGTTGAGGCGATGCACCAGTTCCTGGAAGAACTGGACCGCCTGGTCATCTCACAGCCTGCAGTGATCGCCAACGACGTGGTTACTTCGTCGCGTGCCATCAGCATGCTGCTGACGCTCATCGCCACCGGCACGCAGTACCGCCTGGAACAGTACAAAGCCAAAGACGCTGCCACAGGGGCCATGCGCAAGGAAATCTTCAGCACTTACATCCCGATGACCGGCCTGCTGCGCTGGAAAGCCATCGAACTGGCCCATAAATACCTGCACAGCCCGGTTTTTGACCCGATCAGGGACGACATCGCCCATGAGATCGACCCGCTGCTGGATACGATGGACTACCAGCAGGACCCTGACCGCTACATGCCCTTCCGCGTGATCCAGATCGGCAATATTTATGAGCGCCTCTATGCCCTGCGCCTGCGCACCAGTGACGCAGTGCTGGTCGGAATGCCCGGCCGGCTCGGCCTGCTGCGCGAGATCTATGACCGCAAATATTTGCGCTTCGGCACTTCGGGCGTGCGCGGCCGCTGGAATGAAGATTTCACCGAGCGGCGTGCCCGCCAGGTGGTACAGGCCATCTGCGATTACCTTAACGACCTGGACGTGCCGGACTTCGTGGGTCGCGAGAACCGTGCCGGGCGCAGGATGATCGTCGGTTATGACGCGCGGCGCAATGCCGACAAGGTCGCCGGATGGGTGTCTGAAACCTGCCTGGCGAACGGCTTCAGCGTTGACCTTTCGACGCGCGACGAACCGACCCCGGCGGTCGTGTTCTACGAGACCGAAGTGCTGCCCCCGGACGAGGTTGCCGGCCTGATCATCTGCACCGCCAGCCACAACCCGCCCGAATGGCAGGGCATCAAGTTCAACCCGCGACTGGGCTACCCGGCGCCGACCAACGTCACCGATTACATCGCCTTCCACCTCAACGAGATCCAGATGCTCGACGAGAGCGGCGGGGTGTCGGACCTGGAGGAAGCACGCCAACGCGGCTTGCTGCGCGGTTTTGACCCGCTGGAGGACTACGTGCAGTGGATCCGCAACAACGGCAAGGGCAACAACCGCATCCCGGTCGACTATGACCGCATCCGGCGCTTCTTTGCCGACAAACTGGTGCTGATCGACGAGTTTCATGGCTCAGGACGCGGCTATCTCAGCCGCCTGCTGGGTGAAGTGGGTGTGCGCTACAGCGTGGTGCATGCCCAGCGCGACCCCGACCTGACCGGGCTGGACTATGCCAACCCCGAAGAGCCCTTCATCAACCCCCTGAAGGCCAAAGTGCGTGAAACGGGGGCGCATGTCGGGATGGGCATGGATACCGACGCCGACCGCTATGGCATTGTCGACAAGGGCGGCGAGTATTACCGCCCCAACCAGATTCTGCCGATGCTGGTCTACTATTTGGGCGTCGAACGCGGCATCACCGGGCGGGTGATCGCCACCCAGACCGGTTCACCGCTTAATGAGGTTTTGGCGGGCATGATCAAGGGCAATGAAGCCAACAAGCCCGCTGAAGGTGCGCTGCCGGGTTATGTATCGCACCCCTTCTATCACCTGCGCATAGGTAAAGCAGAGGACCGCGTCTTGAAACACGCCTTCCTTGTGCCGGTGGGCATCAAGTATATCGAAGAGATCCGCCGCACGGACGATGCTTACAATAACCTCAAGGTGCTGCCGGGAAACTGGCGTGACAACATCCTGATCGGCGGGGAGGAAAGCTCCGGGCTGACCTCGCGCGGGCATGTCACCGACAAGGACGGCTCATGGGCCAACCTGCTGGTGCTGGACATGCTGGCATACTTTGGCACACGCCCGGAGAAGCCGCTGAGCACGATCACCGAGATCTGGGAGCACATGGTCAGCCTGCCGGGTATGTGGGAGAGCTTTGGCTGTTCGGATGACCCGCTTTCCAACGCCGGGCGCACCGACGTGGACGCCCCGCTGGAGGCAAAGGAAGCCTTTATTGACTATTACCTCGACCTGCCGCTGAACCACAGGCCTGAGGACTGCAAGGTCGCCGGGTTGGCGATCAAGTACCTGGGCGGCACGCGCTATGACCTGGCGGAGATGCAGTTCATCGATGCCAAAGGCAACGACCAGCACTACTTGCGGGTGCGTTCCTCAGGCACCGAGCCGATCAACCGCATTTACGTCGAAAGCTCGGACCCTGAGATCGGGCGGCGGTTGATGGCTGAAGCGCTCAGGCGGCTGGAAGTGCTGACCGTTGATGAGATCCGCCGCGCCCATTCCGAATGGCGCCTGGTGGACATGCTGGCACAGACCCGCCTGACCCCCGACCTGTTGATCGCGGTGATGGAGACGATCGAGCAGAACGGCTGGCAGAAAGCCGACATCCTGGCCAAACTGCAGAAGATGATGCTGGTTCTCGAGAACCGCAACCGCAAAGTCGCAAAAGCCTGGGTGGAGGTCATGCAGTAGGGCGGGGTAACTCGAATTGCAGAACTTTGTTGGGGAGGGTTTGCATACCCTCCCCTTTTTTTATCATAGTGAAAGATCCTTTCAGGATGGGTTGATGGCGATCATAAGGGGATCACAGGTGGGCAAAAATTCATAGACTTACTTAAACTGCCTTCAACTCTAAGCCTGCAGCTTTAACTTTTGCACTATAATTAGCCAAAATACCGCGCGAGAGGTTGTGCATTTGCTGGGTAACAGGCGAGGGTTCTACTTCATCAGGCTGGCGCTAAAAGAGGCTTTCTCAAACCGTGTCCTCCTCAAACCTGCCTTGACCCTCCTGTTTGGCGCGCTTCTCCTACTGCTCATCTTCCTTGTTCCCCTCAACATGGTCATCTTTTTCCTGGACCGCGACCCGCTGGCGCTTGCCCTGATCGGCTTTCTCTGTGCTGTGCTGCTCTATGTGATGTTTGTTTGGGCGGATGTCAGCTGCCTGGCCAGCGCAGCCATCTTTGACGACCTGCAGACCCAGACCCCGCCTGACCTGACCTCCGCCCGACTGGCACGAAAAAGCGGCTGGCGCGAGGTGCTGCGGTTTGACCTGGCTTATCCCTCATTATCCCTGCGTTCCCGGTCGGGCAGCAAACCGCGTAAAGTACTCTCAGGGGTGGAAGGCAGCGCCGACCCCAAAGCCTGGCTTAAGGGGCTCTACCTGGTCAAGCCGCTGATCGCGCTGGAACGCCTAAAATTAAAGGACGTCCCGGCACGCATCCACGACATGGTCTCGCGCAACCTGTTACGCTTTGATCCCGCACTGGTGCGAGTGCGGCGTATCACATTTTGGCTCAGCCTGCTGTTCATCATCCTGGGCATTGCCGCCGGCACGCTGGTGGCGATCCTGCTCACCCCGGAGGGCATCAAACCAGTCACACAGATCATGCTGGCAGGCAGCCTGGGCCTGGTGGCGGGCGGGCTGGTTACCCTGCCGGGTGCGGCGCTGAATGCCTATGCCCGCATGATCTACCACACGGCGATCTACCGCTGGGTGATCAACGTTGACCAGGCTGGGGCTTCCCAAACCGCAGCCCAGATCCCGGATATTCTCGCCCAGACCCTCAACCGGCAATTCCAGGGACAATAAATGGCACAGCGGCGCGAAATTCTTACCTGGCAGGACGTGGATCAGATGATCGACCGCCTGTTGGGGCAATTCAAAGAAACCTACGACGCCATGCTGATGATCACCACCGGCGGCATCGTCCCGGGCGGCCTTCTGGCGGACGCCATGAAGCAGCAGACGTTGATGGTCGCCTCGGTGGACTTTCCCGCTGAGATGGAAGCGGTGAAAGACAACCGCCTGCTGGCCTGGCCGCTGTTCCTGCAGTTCCCACCAGAAGAGAAGCTGGCGGGGCGGCGTATCTTGATCGTGGATGATGTGTGGGGCTCGGGGCGGACGATCACCGCGGTCAAGAACCGGGTCAGCGCCGCCGGTGGCATTCCCTACACCTGCGTGCTGCATTTCAACCCCTACCGCAACCTGTTTGGCTCTTTGCGGCCTGATTATTTCGCAGAAATGACCGATGCCCACATCATTTACCCGTGGGAGATCGCCCGCGGCATGCATGGGGCATTGATATGAACACAGATCGACCAAATCAATCATAAAGGAGTTGTTTGATGGAAAAAAAGATCCGCTGGTATGACTACATAACGATCAATATCTATTTCTTTGCACTGACCGCACGCAGCCAGACGCTGACACCGCTGATCCTGCCGCTTTTGGTGCAGCAGTTCATCGGTGATGAGACCAAAGGCACGGCCTACGGCAATATGCGCCTGTGGTCGCTGATGATCGCGCTCTTGGTGCAGGCGCTGTTCGGACTGCTATCGGACCGCAGCACTTCGAAACTGGGCAAACGCAGACCCTACATCATGGCTGGCGCACTGCTGGAAGTGTTGATCTACATTGCCATCGGCGTCATCGCTTCGACGCTCGAAGGCACGACCGGTTACTGGGCACTATTCGGCGCGATCATGGTATCGATGGTCTTTTCGAACATTGCGCACGGTGCCGCGCAGGGCTTGATCCCTGACCTGGTGCCCGAAGACAAACGCGGGCGCTTCTCGGGCTTCAAGGCGCTGTTTGAACTGCCCGCCCCGTTGATCTTCGTCTCGTTCGTGATCAGCAAAATGGTCTCCGCCGGCAATATCTGGGGTGCGCTGATCGTTTTGATCATCGTGGTGGTGGCGTGCATGCTGCTGACCATGCTGGTACGAGAGACACCTCAACAGCAGGCACCCTTCCCGATGGACTGGAAGGCTTACGGCGGGCTGGTTTTGATGACCGCGGTCTTCACGCTGGTCATTTTGGGGGTCGGGCAGCTGGTGAAACTGGCGATCGGATGGGCGGATACGCTGCCGCTCACCCAGGGCTTCGTGGTGACAGCGATCGCCGGCGTTCTGGGGATGGCGGTGGCGGTGGGGATTGGCGTTTGGGCCAGCCTCAAGATCAGCCTGGGCAGGGATGCCAGCCGCAACTCGTCGTTCGTGTGGTGGGTGATCAACCGCCTGGCTTTCCTGGTGGGTGCCACCAACCTGGCGAGTTTTGTGTTGTATTTCATCCAGGAGCGCTTCCCTGAGATGGCTGGCGCAGCGGCGGCGGGACCGACCGCCATGCTGACCATGTTCGTCGGGGTGGCGATCCTGATCGCCTCGCTGCCGGCGGGCTGGCTGACAGATAAGTTCGGCAAGAAGCCCTTGGTGGCCTTTGCCGGGCTGCTCTCGGCAGTGGGCACCATCCTGGTGGTTTTGGCGCCGGGCATGACGATGCTGTATGTCGGCGGGCTGCTGATCGGCATTGGCATGGGCATTTTCTACTCCGCCAACTGGGCTTTGGGCACGGCGATCGTGCCGCCCGAGCAGGCGGGGCGCTACCTGGGATTGTCCAACCTGGCGGGGGCGGGTGCCGGGGCGATCGGTGCGTATATCGGCGGGCCGATCGGCGACGGTAAGGGATACATTTTGCTGATGGGCATCTTCGGGTTCCTGTTCCTGATCTCGACCTTTGCCTTGTTCGGCATCAAGGAGCCGGCGAAGGTGGTTGGCGAGTAGTGTTTTCTGGTTTATTGAGAAGGCAGGTGCCGGGTACGGTGCCTGCCTTTTTTTGGGGGGTATGGTCATCAGGCAGTAGGGTGCGTTCCGGG
>CAYSZB010000076.1:0-6846 GCA_964435475.1 uncultured Anaerolineaceae bacterium
TTATGCAAGCCAAATTCAGGCTAATTCTTGACCCCGAAGGCGTAAAAGGTGGGGATGAACAGCGTGCTGCGGCCTTCCGTCCACAACTTCTTGGCCTCAGCCCGCAGCTCCAGGATGTCATCCAGTGGCACCAACCCGCCCAGGTCATAGGCGATCAGTTCCCACTCGTTCTCAAAGTCTTCCATCGACTGCTTCATGCGTTCAAAACCGATCACCCCGATGTTGACCTGGCTCAATCCGGTGCTGATGAAGAGGTCGCCCATCCTGCGCCCGATGCTCAGGTTGACACCCTGGAATTCCAGCGAATGGTTCTGCAGCCGGCCCAGTTTTTCATACACCTCGGGGTAGTCAATGCGTGAGTTGTAGTCCGGTTCGCCAAAACTTGTCACGAAACCGCCAATTTTGCACACGCGGTACATCTCGTTGAGGATCGCCTGGGGGTCTTTGCACCATAACAACAGGTAGTGGCAGTACACCAGGTCAAAGGAATGGGCATCAAATGGCAGGTGGTAGCCGTTGGAGCCGATCATCTTCGTCCCCTTGAACATTTCCTTGCCATATTGCAGGCGCTCAAGGTCCAGGTCCACGCCGTGCATGTCATATGCTGCGAAGAGCGGGTCGGTGAGCAAAGCCCCCGAACCGCTGCCAACTTCCAACACCCTGGCTCCCGGCGGCAGGTTCGCCCGTTTTAACAGGTACTTGCGCACGCGCGTGGTCCAGTTCGCCTGTCGCGTGAAGTGCTTGTGCCATTCTGCAACCAGTTGTCTCATGCCGTGGTCTCCAGGCGTGCTGACCAGATCTTGTCCCACTCATCGCTCAGCATGTTGCCCATCACGCGGTTTATCCCCTGCGCCGGCAAAACATCGCCATCCGGCTCGACATACAGGTCGGTATACACATCAGAGGCAGCGATCTCGTCCTTTTCGAGCTCCAGGGCGATGGGGTTGAACTGTGAGTAGGGTACCGGCAGATCCCAGACCAGCTCGATCTGCCGCACGGCGACCAGGTTGCGCAGTTCATGCAGCTGTTCTTCCATGTGGGGCTGCGAGGTGCTCAGCGATATGGCATTGACCTTCATGTCTGCCAGGCGTTCGATATCCGGTTTGAGGTCGACACCCGGTTTGAGGGTCAGGTGCACGGTGGTGAAGATGTCTTCAGCCAGGATCATCCTCAATGTATTCCATGAGGCTTCCTGCTCGTTCTCAAAGATCAGCATCATGTGGTCCAGTCCAGCTTCCAACAGGGAGACCAGGTATTGTCTGTCCGCCAGTCGCACGCCATCCGAGAGCAGCCCCGTCACCAGGCCGAGTTTTTCGCAGTGCATTAATAACTCTGCCAGGTCATCCCTGAGGGTGGGTTCGCCGCCGGTGAAGATGATGTGCGGGATGCCTGCTTCATAGGCTTTCTGGATGATCGCTTTCCATTCTTCGGTGCTTAACTTCCGGCTGACGCGTTCCTGGGGTGCCAGACCTGCATTGCCATTGCCATATACCTGGTAGGTGATGGCGCAATCCAGGCGGTAGGGGGCGTGGATCTTCTCTCCCACCATCTGTCGCTCCATTCCCAGGTAGCTGACCGGGTCCAGGTCGGTCGTTCCGACCAGGCTGTTGATCTTTTCGCGCAAAGCGGTGTAATCCACTTCCAGTTCCTGCCTGCCAACCTTGTAACGCTTCCCCAGGTACTTGATCGCGTCATTAAAATCCATATCTTTCATCATGCAGTTGACCATTTCGGTCGCGGATTGGTTTAAATGCAAAACCGTGGAAGCATTGACGATTAAAACGCCTTCTCCACCCGGTTCTATGCGCAGGTGCAGCCGGTAGTGGGTCTCATCATCGAGCTTGCCCTGGTAGGTGGAGAAGCCTTTTTCCAGCGGTGCCTGCTTGCTGAAGAATGACTTGATTGATTGCACTAAATTCGCCATTATTGCCTCCGATCAGATAAATATTTCATTTAAGACAGGTTGGATCTGTTGATGCTCTCTTGCCAGCGGGCAGCCCCCGCCGCATTCGACCAGCAGTTCACAGCTCCGGCAGCCTTCGGGGATGTCGCGCCGCTCGCGCAGTGACAATGCCAGCGGGTGTTCCCAGATGGCTTCCCAGGGGTCCTGCAGGATGTTGCCCAGCGCTTCATAATACGACTGGCAGGGCAGCACCGAGCCCTCCGGTTCAACACACATGTTGTAAAGGGCTGCCGTGCAGCCTTTGACGCCAAGCTGCATCTGTAATGGGTTGAAGTGGCAGTACTGGGTGGGGGTGTACCAGATAAGCCTGAGGTCCCTCTGTGCACTGACCTCGCGGGCGATGTCCAGCAGGGGCGGCAGGTCGGCTTCCGGCAGTCCGGATGAAACGGACTTGCCGTGCCCGGAATAGATCAGCGCGTTCAGGCCGATGGTCTTGACCCCCTGGTCTGCCAGGAAGTTCATCGTATCCCGCAAATAGGGGCTGTTTTCGCGTAAAAGGGTGGTATTGGTCATCATGTACAGTCTTGTATCCACCACGTTGCGCAGGCCGGCCAGGGTCTGGGCAAACGCCCCCTCTGCGCAGACCATTTTGTCATGGATCTGCGGCAGATGAGACTCGACCGTGATCTGGGCATGGTCCAGCCCTGCTGCCACCAGGTCATCCAGGAAGGAGCGATCCGCCAGGCGCCTGCCGTTGGTGTTGATGCCCGTGATCTGCCCCTTTTGCTCGGCGTATGCCACCAACTCCGGTAGGTCATCCCTGAGGGTCGGTTCGCCGCCGGTGAAAACCAGGTGGGGGATGCGCAGATCCCACAGTTTGTCGATCACCTTTTTCCAGCTTGCAGTGTCCATCTCCGGGAATTGGCGTGAGCGGGCGTTATAGCAGTGGCTGCAGGCATTGTTGCAGCGGTAGGTGAGCGCCAGGTCCATGCGGTAGGGGGCGCTGGGTCGGGCACTGAAGGGGGATTTGATCTCAAGTTGCAGGTCGCACACCGGGCACCCGCCGTCTTTGTGGATGATCTCGTTGATCTGCAGGCTGGTGCTCAAAAGGTCGCCCAGCACCTGCTTACGCGATGCCTTGTAATTGCGCATGAAGTAATGCGTGATTTTTCGGGACGGTATTTTCTCAAGGCAGCAGTATGTCATCAACGCCGCGGTCGGGTTAAGCTGTACGACCTTGCTGGCATTGACCATTAGCACGCCGCTTTCATCGGGGTCGATGCGCAGGTGAATGCGTGCCTGCTCCTCGCTGTCTTTGATGCTGTAATGATACAGACCTGCCTCAGGCTTAACCGAGCGTCCTTTGGCAGGTTTGTCTTGCAACTTCCTCGTGGAAAGCGATTTCACAGGCATAATATACGATTTGAATTCCGCTTTCTAGCGGCCACCGCCGGCACAGGCACACGCACACCCGGCGCAGGCACAGGCGCAGGCACAGGAATGACCACCGCCGCCGCCGCCCCTGAAGCCGCCGCTGCCGCTGCTTGTCCGCGTCACCGGGATGGGGTTGGTGCGGTTGGTGATGCCGCTGGTGAAATCCGAAACACTGCCGATCACACCGGCAGCCATGCCGGTCATGCCGTTGACCACCGAAGCTGCAAAATTGGAGCCCGGGATATTGGGCAGGGACATGGCAGGCTTGCCGGGGCTGCTGCTGGGCGCGCCGGTAGTGGCTGTGGACATGGCTGGGCGCGAGGTGCCCATCGTTTGGCGGTAGACAGGGTCATAGCTGCCCCACCAGCGCGGGACAAAGACCGGGATGCCGGTGAAGGTGCGCTGGGTGCGATCGCCAAATTCCTTGTCGAGCATGGTCCATTCGAGCGTTTTGTCGTAATTCTCGCTCTTGACTTCCGGTGTCTGTGCTTCTTCGACCATTTTCCAGGCGCGTTCAGAGATGTCCTTGTAGTAGGCGTTGGTTTCTGCACGGCTGAAGCCCTTCATCTTGGCGGAAACGGTCTTGACCAGGTCCACCATCATGGTTTGCAGGGCGGTGCGCCTGCGGTCAGCTGTCTCCTGCTTGAAAGCCAGCAGGAACGCTGTTTCATAATCCTGCAACCCTTCCGGCAGGGGGTCATTCACCTGCAGTTTGAGGGGTTCGCGCTGCAGAACGGTTGCTGCGTTCTTCTTGAGCACCCCGAACAGGATCATGGTGAAGACTTTGTCGAGGGGTTGCTCCTGCAGAACGGCTGCCTCCACGGCGGTCAGCCCTCGCTTGACGCCCATGCCCTCGATGGCGATCTTGGGCGGCATGTATTGTAATTTACGCTTGTTGGCGCCAACAGTTGCCTGGTAGGTCACCCAGCCGATGATCGCGATGAAAATTCCGGCAAACCCGAAGCAGCAGAAATTGCCCCCGGCAAACAGCCCGCCAAAGATGGCGCCAATACCATCACTCGAACCGCTGTCTGTGGTGGGGGGAACATATTCTTCTTTTGAACTGATCGCCTCTGCAGGCACAGCGGCGGCAGGGAAGGCACTCCCGAATTCATAATAGGAATGCACGTCAGCCTTGTCTGTGTACCAGGAGTAATAGACCCGCCCATCCTGTGTCGTGCTGGCTTCAGGGGTGACATCACCAGGCCAGGGGGAAGGTTCATAATATACGCCATCATTCACCCCCACATCAGGCGGCAGGATGATCGTCATGCGGTATTGCGTGTTGTTCGATTTGTCGAATTGTGAGTCAAAATAGTTGGGTGAGAACTGGAAATTGACATAATTTTCGCGGTCCCCATTGTCATAGGGGAAGAGAACGTCGCTCAGGCGAGTCACCCAGACGATGACGGTTCCCGAAGTGCCGGGTTGAATGGCATTGCTGCCCAGACCGAGGGCAATGCCCTGCACGTATGGCGAGTTGCTGATATCGGTGATCTTTTGGTCATTAACCGTTGCTTCCACGTTGGCGGTGGAAAAGGTCCTGTTGGGAAGCCCAACATCGATAAAATCGATCGCATCAGCGGAACGATCATTGTCGAATACCATGTAATAGCGCAGGTCCAGTGACCCGTCCTTGTTGAGGTAGGCTTCAACTTCATATTGTGAGAGCGAAAAACGGTAGGTCTGGGCCTTTACGCTCAAAGGAGCGCCCAGGCTGAGCATCAATACAATTAATACAAGTAAAAGCCCGATCTTTTTCATTTTTTTCACCACTTTGGTTCTTCAGTGATCTGGTAGGTGGTCTTGCAGGAAGGGCATTCGACCATCGCTGCGCCTCCTGCCAGCTTGATATCGTTCGGTCCCAGCGGCGCACCACAGGAACGGCATTTGATCGTCTCCATTTTGACGTTCCCCGGCAGGTCAATGTTCAAAGTGACGTTTTGATCCGGTGCTTTGATCGGTGGCGAGAGCTTGGTGCCCACGAAGATCAGCACAAAACCGATCAGCAGGCCAATGATGCCAATGATCAACCAGCCTGTCTGCCCGTTGGGGCTGAAGGCTCCCAGGATGAACAGGAACGAGATGAGAATAAAAATTGCTGCAGTTATAAAGGATATGATCCGACCTGGACGCATTTGACACCTCCGATTGGTGAACATTTTTATGTATTTTAGCGCATAATTGCCAGAACTACCCTATATTATATGCGGAAAGATCGTTTTGTAAAAAATATATGCAAAATTCATATTATGTGATAAATTATGCATATAATATTCCCAGGGGCATTTTATAGAAATTGGAGATAAATATGGAAAAGATAGATGTTCCAAAAAATGTGGTTTCCCGCTTACCTCGCTACCTGCAGGCTCTCAATAAACTTGCTCGCGAAGGGCAAGGCGTCATCAGTTCGATCGAATTAGGTGAGAATTTAGGCCTTACAGCTGCCCAGATCCGCAAGGACTTGTCTTACTTTGGCGGCTTCGGCAAACAGGGCTCAGGCTACCAGGTTACCCGCCTGATGGACGAGATCCAGAAGATCCTCAACACCAACCGCATCTGGCAGATTGCCATTGTCGGGCTGGGTGAGTTCGGCAAAGGACTGGTACATTACCATGAACTTGGCAGTCACGGGCTTGAGATCAAGCTGGCTTTTGATGCTGACCCGGCCAGGATCGGCATGACTGTCGGTACGCTCGAGGTTCAGGATGTGGCTGAATTCAAGGACCTGGTCAGGGAACACGACATAAAAATTGCCATCCTGGCAGTTTCGCCTGAAGATGCCCAGGCTGTGGCAAACCTGATGGTGGATGGTGGTATCAAGGCCATCCTGAATTATGCCCCTCTGAAGCTGGACCTGCCTGCCGGCGTTTACGTGCAGAATGCCGACCCGATCCAGGCCCTGCAGCGCATGACGTTTTATCTCTAAGATCCTGTTAAAAAACAACCAGGCAGAGGTAATTTCCTCTTGCCTGGTTTTAATTTAACCATTTTGACTGCTAGACCTGCGGCAGGTTCCTGTTCAAGGTCTCCAGCATTGCCATGCCCTTGACCGTGCCTTCAACCGTGCAGGTGACCGGGTTGTCGACCAGGTATGCCGGGATGCCCAGCTGGCGGGTCAGGAACTTGTCCAGCCCGCGCATCAGTGAAGTACCGCCGCAGATGGCGACACCCCGATCGATAATGTCAGAGATCAGTTCTGGCGGAGTTTTTTCCAGCACCCGCCTGGCGGTTGATACGATCTCCAGCAGGGGGGCTTCCATTGCCTCGACGATCTCTTCAGTGCTCAGCGTGGCCGGTTTGGGAAGACCGGTGACCTGTTCCTGCCCCTGGATTTCCATGCTCTTTTTTTCTTCCTGCGAGATGGCGGCGCCGATCTTCAGTTTGAGCATCTCAGCGGTGGGCTGTCCGATGATCAGGCCGTATTTCTTGCGGATGTAGGATGCGATCGCTTCGTCAAGCTTCAGTCCCGCCACGTGCGAGGTCTCCGCTGAAACGATGCCGTTCAT
>CAYSZB010000076.1:6946-9820 GCA_964435475.1 uncultured Anaerolineaceae bacterium
AAAGTGCCCA
Organism: uncultured Anaerolineaceae bacterium; assembly: GCA_964435475.1. GTDB lineage: Bacteria > Chloroflexota > Anaerolineae > Anaerolineales > Anaerolineaceae > CAYSZB01. The sequence continues at coordinate 6,957 of CAYSZB010000076.1, forward strand.
GGTCAATTCCTAATTCTCGTGCAAATGCTGCCATATCTCACCCGCTCTTTCTTGTCCTTCTCAGAGCATTAATTCTATTGATTTACTTCTGTCACACACTCAGTGACAAAGTATAGCTTAAAAGTGCCCTGCTTACAAACCGCGACCAACCCTGCCTACTTTCCAAAAAACTGCAGCGCCATCCTCAAGCGCTCTTCCACGTCCTTTGGGGCGCTGTTCGGGATCGCCTGCACGGCGGCCTGTGCCTCCACAATGCTGTAGCCCAGCGTGGTCAATGCTTCCATCACCTGGGTATCCAGCTCGTCCAATGGCGAGATGCTCTCCATCCCCTCGCTTGCCTTGACCTTGCCCTGCAGTTGGATCAGGATCTTTTGCGCCGTCTTCTTGCCAATGCCTGGAACCCGGCTGAAAATCTCGGGCTGTTCACTGACCACTGCCCGGCGGATGGCATCCGGTGAGAGGACTGAAAGGGCTCCCAGGGCGATGCGTGGCCCGATGCCCTCCACCCCCAAAAGCAGTAAAAAGAACGCCTTTTCCTCGCTGGTCCTGAAACCGTACAGTGCCAACAGGTCTTCGCGCACCACCAGGTAGGTAAAAAGGCTGATGATCTGCCCGATATGGCATTCCAGCGCCAGGGTCTTGCTGACATTGACGTCAAACCCCAGCCCGTTGATCGTAACTGTCAGGCGGTCAGGTTCTATGGCACTGATTTCTCCGGTGATGCTTGAGATCATGGCATTTTCCTTTTGTTAGACGCGTTTCTGGTTGAAAACCTGGTACAGGATGATCGAGGTGGCGATCGCCAGGTTGAGCGAATCTGACCTGCCCACCATCGGGATGCGCACCACCTGATTGCAAAGTCCCAGGTAGTCCTTGTTCAAGCCTTCCCGTTCGCTGCCCATTAAGAGGATGCAGGGGTCCGGGTATTTTTCGTAGAAATAATCCTTTGTGCCTTTATCGGAGGTCCCGGTCACGTTCAGGGCATGTTGCCTGACCCAGTATCTGAATTCTTCATACGTTGCTTTTGCCACGGTGATGTGGAAGATCGCTCCCATCGACGCTTTGATCGCTGCCGGGTCAAAGGCATCCGTACTCTGGTCCAAAAGGATCACCCCGGTAGCCCCAACTGCTTCCGCGGTACGCATGATGCTGCCCAGGTTGCCCGGGTTCTGTACCGCTACCAGGGCGACCCAGGTCTGCCCGCCTGATGGCGTAACGCTGACCAGGTTGGTCCATTTTTGCTGGATGACAGCGGCGATCCCTTGCGGGCCATCGCGCTGTGAAAGGCTGGCAAATATCTCGGGTGTCACCTCGCTGATCGGGATCTGTCTCTCAGCTGCCGTCTTGACCAGCCCCTTGCCGAATTCACTGGTCAGGAGGTCAGGCGCCACGACCAGGTTCTCGATATCCGCCTGGCATTCCAGCGCCTCTGCCACAATGCGCAGGCCTTCCACGATGAACAGCCCGCTGTCCTGGCGCTCTTTGCGCTCGGCCAGTTTGCGTATAGATTTAATGATGGGGTTTGAAAAACTGGTGATCATGCGTCGCCCTCTGCTTCCTTGATCGCTGCCTGGAATTTGTAATGGTGGTGATGCGTGATGGCGGTCGCCAGCGCATCAGCCGCATCGTCTGGGGTGGGGGCCTTGGGCATCTTAAGCAGCACCTGGACCATCTGCTTGACCTGTGCCTTGCCAGCGCTGCCGTAACCGCAGACCGCCTGTTTGATCTCGTTGGGGGTGTACTCGTTGGGCAGGTAATTGTGTTGCATCAGGGCTAAAATGATCACGCCCCGCGCTTCGCCCACCGCCGTGGCGGTTTTGACATTTTTCTGAAAAAAAAGCTTCTCCACCGCGCATGTTTGAGGCGGGTGGAGAAGTAATATTTGGTTGAATTGCTCGTATAAACTGACCAGGCGTTGTGCCAGGGGTAGCTGAGCCTCGGTGCGGATCACACCAAAATCGATCACCTCGAGTTGCCCCTGGTCATCCTCATCGACCAGGCCGTACCCGGTGATGGCTATGCCAGGGTCAACACCAAGCACCAGCATTTTAGACTATTCTTCTTCCAGTTCAGCCCAGACCTCGTCCGGGACGTTCAGGTTGTAATAGACATTCTGAATGTCATCTGAGTCTTCGAGCGCTTCGATCAGGCGCATGACAGACAGGGCTTGATCCTTGGGCAGATCGACTTCCATCTTGGGGAAGTAGCGTAATTTGGCTTCTTCGGGTTTGATCTTGGCAGCCTTGAGGGCTTCACTGATCTCCTTGAAGGCGTCCACATTGGCAGTGATCTCGATGTAACCTTCTTCCAGTTGGACGTCATCTGCACCGGCTTCCACTGCCAGTTCAAAGATCTTGTCAAAATTTTGGCCTTCTTCAGGGATGGAGAAGTATGCCATGCGGTTGAACTGCCAGCTGACCGAGCCGTTTTCCGCCAGGTTGCCCCCGGCGCGGCTGAGGATGTGGCGCACTTCTGCCACAGTCCGGTTGCGGTTCTCGGTGACGCATTCGATCATCACTGCCACACTGTGTCCGGCATAGCCTTCATAAATGATCTCTTCAAGCTCAACACCGGATTTGTCATCCCCTGTGCCGCGGCTGATGGCACGTTCTATGCTGTCCTTCGGCATATTGACTGCACGGGCGCGCTCAATTGCCAGGTATAGGCCGACATTCATACCGGGGTCACCACCGCCTCTGCGGGCGGCAAGGGCTATTTCCCGGGCTGCACGCGTGAATACGGCGCCTTTCTTGGCATCCGCTGCGCCTTTTTTTCGTTTAATTGTGGACCAATGTGAATGTCCAGACATAGTATCTTACTCCTGGTTGCTATAGGGTTAAAGTCGGAATTTCCGCTTGGCTTAA
>CAYSZB010000077.1:0-9768 GCA_964435475.1 uncultured Anaerolineaceae bacterium
TTTATTCTGAGGCAACGTCCTTTTCTATAGTAAGATTATTTTTGAGGCAATTCGCCACCAGATTAAGCCATCCACTTAGATGTTATAATGATATAAAATACCATCCAATTGGAAGGAATATTGTATGACCGAAACTGAAAAGATCACGATCAACGTAGGTATGCTGGACTTGGGCAGGATCGACCTGCTGGTTCAGGAGGGTTTTTACACCAGCCGCACGGATTTCATTCGCACCGCCATCCGCAATCAGCTGGAAAAACAATCCGGCACCGTGGATCAGGTCGCCAGCCGCCGTGAAATGGTCATTGGCACCACCATGTACAGCCGCAAGGACCTCGAAGCGCTCAAAGCCAAAAAGCAACACCTCAACATCAAGGTGATTGGTCTTTTCATCCTTTCCCCGGACATCAGCCCCGAACTTGCCCTTGCCACCATCGAATCTGTCACCCTCCATGGCGGTTTTAAAGCCCCGGAAGACGTAAAAAAAGCCCTTTCCGACCGGGTCAGGTAGGCCGAGCAATCATCAAAGACTCCGACCCATGAAAAAGCCTGGTGATCCTGAGATCAAACAATTAAGCGAATCACTGATCGACGAGATGGTAACCGCCATCGGCCTGCCGAAAAAACGCCTGTACCACAACCTCTTCCTCCTCCTCTTCTCAGGTATCACCACCCGATTTGCCCATGTTGGTCTCCCTTTCGACAAGACCCTGGTCATTAAAGGGCTGCCTGCAGCCTGCCTGGGAACACTTGACTTGTTCTGCAACCCTGCACAAGTATCAGGTACTGAATTTATACCTGCTGAGGGGCCTCTTCTTATTGCCTCTAATCACGCTGGAGCTTATGACGCCTTGCTGATCATGCGCCATGTCAACCGCCCGGATACGCATTGGATTTCCTCCGAAATTCCATTTTTAGACTTATTACCGAACATACGACAACATATCTTTTTTGCCCCTCGCAAAGACGCCCTCGATCGTGCCCTGGCATTAGGCAATGCCATTAAACACTTAAGAAATGGTGGCGCTTTGCTATATTTTGCCTCGGGTCACCGTGATCCCGATCCGGCGGTCTTCCCCGGGGCAGAAGACGCCATGGAAGGCTGGCTGGATGTTTTTGAGACCTTCTTCAAGTATGTTCCAGGATTGCAGTTGATCCACAGCCTGGTCAGTGGCGTGGTTTCCTCCCATTGGGCACATCACCCGCTCACCTGGTTTCGCCGCAAGCAGATTGACAAGCACCGCCTGGCTGAATTTGGCCAGGTGATCAGTCAGCTGCTCAAACCAGGAAAGCTTTTAGTTACACCCAGCATTTCTTTTAACCAACCAGCATCAGAAGACGAGTTAAGAAAAGAATCTGCCAATGGTTTCTTACGAGAAGTTGTCATTGCACATGGGAAAGCCCTTCTCCACTCCCACATCCAGGAATTCGGCGGCATGCTTTAGCCTGGCATGCATCGGCTGGTTCATCGTATTTCCACCTAAATCACCAAATTTAATCCATCAAAGTTGAAGTACTTCTTTTTCCTTTAAGCTTTACACTTTCAGCTATAGACTGTCTTGCATTCCTTTCCTTGATATAATCCTTCCCATGCCTTCTTACATCGCCCTGGATATTGAAACAACCGGCCTGGACCCCCTCCGCGATTCGATCATCGAGATCGGCGCAGTCAGGTTCAACGAAAAACGCGTGGAAGCAGAGTGGTCAACCCTGGTCAACCCGCGCGTCCCCATCTCCCATTTCATCACTCACCTGACCGGCATCACCAATGCCATGGTGCAAAATGCCCCTCTCCTGTCAGAAGTGCTTCAAGAACTGATCTCCTTTTGTGGCGACCTGCCGATCGTTGGCCATAACATCAGTTTTGACCTTGCTTTTATCAACAAAGCCGGCGCACTCAAATACAACTCATCCATCGACACCTACGAACTGGCATCCGTCCTCCTACCGACTGCCAGCCGATACAACCTGGGTGCCCTGGCACAACAACTGGGCATTCTGCAGCCTGCCACCCATCGCGCCCTTGATGACGCCCGCGCCACCCAGGCGGTATACAGCGAACTGATCAACCGTGCCCAGCAACTACCCATCGAAGTGGTCGCCGAGATCGTCCGCCTCAGCCGCGATCTCGATTGGAAAGCCGAGATCCCCTTCAAACAGGTCCTGGCAATGCTCTCCAAAGCACCTGTGAAACCCAAACAGGGTCTTCCCGGTGTGGAGACTGGTCCGCTCTTTGCCACATCTACATCTCCCCATGTCGCTCCGCTCATCCCCAATGACACCATCATCCCCATTGATATCGATGAAGCAGCTGCCTGTCTTGAACATGGCGGGGCATTCTCAAAGCACTTTCCCGAGTTTGAATACCGCTCCCAACAGGTCGATATGCTCCGGGCTGTTGCCAGTGCCTTCTCAACCTCTCAACACCTCATGGTCGAAGCCGGCACCGGCACCGGCAAGTCCTTTGCCTACCTGGTCCCCGCTGCAGTCTGGTCAATGCAAAACAACGCCAGGGTGGTCATCTCCACCAACACCATCAACTTGCAGGACCAGTTGATCAGCAAGGATATCCCCGATATGTGCCGTGCCCTGGACCTTCCCCTCAGGGCTGCCGTCCTCAAAGGTCGGGGTAACTACCTTTGCCCCCGCCGCCTGGCAATGCTTCGCAAACGCGGTCCAGATAATAACGAAGAGATGCGTGTTCTTGGCAAGGTGCTCGTCTGGTTGCTTCAAAGCAATAGTGGCGACCGCTCCGAGATCAATCTCAATGGGCCTGTCGAGCGCATGGTCTGGTCCCGTCTATCAGCTGAAGATGAGAACTGTAAACTGGAAACCTGTCTCAAGCGCACAGGGGGGCGCTGCCCATTCTATCGTGCCCGCATGGCAGCAGAAAGCGCCCATGTCCTGATCGTTAACCATGCCCTCCTGCTGGCAGATGCTGCCATGAGCAACCGCGTCCTGCCAACCTATAGCTACCTGGTTGTCGATGAAGCCCACCATCTCGAGGCTGCCACTACCGATGCCATGTCCTTCAAGATCCGCGCAAATGACATCACCCGTCTGATCCGTGAGTTGGGCAGTGACGAAAGTGGCATTTTCAGCAATGTTCTAACCCTTTGTCGTGATTTTCTCCCCCCCTCAGACCTGGCAGTCCTCGAAAAGCTGGTCTCCCAAGCAACCGATCTCGCCTTCCGCTTTGACAACCAGGCAACCGAATATTTCAGTGCCCTCTCAACCTTCCTCGAGGAACTGCGCGAAGGCAAGCCCATCGGTACTTATGCCCAACAGGAACGCATCCTGCCCTCAACCCGCAAGCTGCCCTTCTGGCTGGACGTGGAGGTCACCTGGGAGAATGCCAACGAAAGCCTGAAATCCCTCGCCAATCACATCAAAAAGATCCGTGAGCCCCTCGGCAACCTGGTTGCCAATGGGGTGGAAGAAGCGGAGGACCTTGCGGGCATCCTCGGCACCATGCTGATGACCTTCGATGAGATCAGCAACAACCTTACAGCCCTCACCCTCGAACCGGAAGAAAATCGCATCTACTGGGTCGAGTTGGATCCTCTTCGTGCCCGCATCACCCTCCAGGTTGCCCCCTTGCACATTGGCACCCTGATGGAAAAATACCTGTGGTTCGAAAAATCAAGCGTCATCCTCACCTCAGCCACCCTCACCACCAATGGTGAGTTTGACTACCTTAGGCGTCGCCTGAACGCCCAGGACGCAGACGAATTGACCGTCGGCTCGCCCTTTGATTACGAAAATGCCGCCCTTATCTACATCGCCACCGATGTCCCTGAACCCAATGATAACAATGGGCACCAAAAGGCGGTTGAAAACGCCCTGGTGAACCTGGCAAAGGCCACCGGCGGACGCATGCTGGCTCTTTTCACCTCGTATGCCCAACTGCAAAAGACCGCCCAGGCCATCGAAAGTCCCCTTGCCAGGGCGGATATTGCTGTTTTTGAGCAGGGCGAAGGCGCCTCCGCCAGTTCCCTCCTGGATAACTTCAAAGAGACCGAGCGGGCTGTACTTCTGGGCACACGCGCCTTTTGGGAAGGGGTGGATGTTCCCGGTGAAGCCCTCTCGGTGCTGGCGATCGCCAAATTACCCTTTGATGTGCCCTCAGACCCGATCATCGCTGCCCGTGCCGAAACTTTTGATGACCCCTTCAACGAATACAGCTTACCCGAAGCCATCTTACGCTTCCGCCAGGGTTTTGGCCGCCTGATCCGCACCCAGACCGATCGTGGCATCGTCGTCATCCTCGACAAACGCATTCTCACCAAGCGCTACGGCCGCTTTTTCATCGATTCCCTGCCCACCTGCCAGGTCGTTGAAAGTTCCATCCTTCACTTGCCCATGCATGCCAAACGCTGGCTGAACCTGTAAAAATTGCACCGCTGAGCTTCTTAAATACGCTTTCTACTGTATTACCATGTTTACTCCACTAAAAAGTGGTATATACTAAATAATAGACATGGTTTTCCTTTCTGGCTTTACTTTCTTACCGGGAATGGAACCAATCGAGATCATGAATTCTTTTCTGGAAGGAGTAAGCATGAAAACACCATCTAAATTGTTTTCAGTGGTACTTATCTTAGCCTTGGTCCTGACGATCTTTTCTTTTTCACCCGCCTCATCAAATTCCTCCATGGAAAAGGTGCGGGTCATGATCCAGTACAAATCGGGTCAAAAGGCACCCGTCTCCCAATTCGTGGCTAATGCAGGTGCAGAAGTGCATTATGAATTCGATGAACTGGATACTCTGGTCATCACCATCCCTACCGTGGCACTTCAGGGTATTGAACGTAACCCAAATGTCATCTTTGTTGAAGAGGACCCCCTCCGTTACCTGGTTCAGGATATCCCTCCCCAGGAAGGCCTTGTTGAAAAGATCTCTGACTTTACACCCCAGGATATCATCCTCCCCAGTGGCCAGACTATTCCCTATGGGATTGACCTGGTCCAGGCACGCCAGGTCTGGGATCAAAATTTGGATGGTGCGATCGATCCTGGTGCACCAACCGGCTCAGGCAAACTCATCTGCATCATCGATTCAGGTCTGTACACAGCGCATGAAGACTTTGCTGGTGTAACCATCGTTGGCGGTTGGCCAACCTCTGGCACCTATCCATACAATAGCGACGGACTGGGTCATGGAACACATGTTGCAGGAACCATTGCCGCCATGAACAACAATTTGGGAGTTGTTGGCGTGACACCTGGCACTGTGAACTTATTCGTCGTTAGGGTTTTTAATGATTCTGGGGGATGGGTTAATGCTTCATCATTAGTTGCTGCAGCAAATCAATGCCGTGATAATGGAGCAGACATCATCAGCATGAGCCTCAGTGGGCCGCGAGCCAGCAGAGCTGAAAGGCTCGCTTTTGATGGCTATTACAATACCAATGGCATCCTCTCCATTGCTGCTGCCAGCAACGACGGCACAAAAGATTTAGCCTATCCGGCATCCTATGACTCGGTCATCTCTGTCGGAGCGCTTGACGAAAGTATGGCATGGGCGGATTTCTCGAACTACAATGCCCAGGTTGAGCTCTCTGCCCCTGGTGTGGATGTAACCAGCACGGTTCCTTTTATCGAAACAAACAGCGTGACAATTGGCACCGATACATGGTCTGCCAATCACATAGAATTCTCTGCACGTGGAACAGCAACCGGATTATTGGTGTCTGGTGGTCTTTGCGCAACAGCTGGCGCCTGGTCAGGCAAAGTGGTGCTCTGTGAAAGGGGAACCAATTCTTTTTATCAGAAAGTAAATGCAGTGCAAACCGGTGGTGGAGTTGCCGCCTTGATCTACAATAATGCACCGGGTAATTTCCTGGGCACACTCGACCCCGAAACCTCAACGATCATCGGTCTCAGTTTGAGTCAGGAGGATGGACAATACCTGCTTGCCAACCATCTCAATCAATCAACATCAGTTTACAGCCATGTGGCTTTCCCACAATCAGGTTACGAAGCCTGGTCTGGCACATCCATGGCAACACCCCACGTTTCAGCGGTAGCCGCCCTCGTCTGGTCATGCTCTCCTGATTTGACCAACATTGAATTACGCACTGCCCTGGATAACACTGCCCTGGATCTCGGCACTGCCGGCAGAGATGTCTATTATGGGTTTGGCTTGGTCCAGGCCAAGGCTGCCTGTGATAGCATACTGCCAACAGCCATAGACCTGATTTCCTTCACTGCCACACCCGCTAAAAGATCGATCGTCCTCAATTGGGAAACAGCCAGCGAGATCGACAACCTTGGTTTTAATATTTACCGTGCCACCTCCGAAACCGGCCCCCGCACAAAGCTCAACGACTCTTTGATCCGCACCGATCTTCCACTTGGAAGCTTCGAAGGCTCGATCTACACCTACGTGGATACGAACCTCAAATTCCGCACAGTTTATTATTACTGGTTGGAGGATGTGGACATTTACTTAACAACCACCCTTTACGGACCCGCTTCTGCAATGCCTTTAAAATAAGAATTGATCATCTCAACAAGAAACTGGCAGGTCATGATACCTGCCAGTTTTCTGTTATCGATTTTTAGTCTGTTTTCATTTTTTCAGATATAATGAATTTGTAATCTGGACTTACAACATTTACTTTTTCTTCTAGAGAAAATACACCCGACATAGCATAACCAATACTTAAAACCAGTGAGGTGTGCAATGAAGCGATTAAACATATCAACTCGAAATGTAACTCTTATTCTGCTGATCCTGACAGGAATGTTAATAGTTTCCCTGGCTTGCAGTTTGAGCAATTTTGAGATTTGGTCCGCCAGTCGGGTAATGGATGATACTGAGCGGGAAAGTGTTGTCAACACCGCTGTTTCGATCAATGCGGAAGCGACAGCTCGATCCCTTCCCCCTGTTATCGATGATGAATTGATACCCAACAGTGCACAGGAATATGCCTGGCAATTTGGCACACGCTGTATCGATGCCCCGGGTGAAGACCCGTGTCCCCTGGATGCCTGTGTTGTAGCTACTGATCAGTACAATGCGAATTACACAGTGACTTCGGAGCTTTTTGGGAAAGCAAACACTGATAATTACCAGTGTTGTGCAGCTTTTTCATTCACTAACAACAGCGCTGATGAAATAGCTTTAATGGCTTACTACCCTGAAATAAATAGCTGGAGAAGTACTTTGATCCACCAAAATTCGGTAGTAAATTGGGAAAATTGCTCTGTGTCCTATTCAAGGCATGATGGCGAGGTCAGTGTTATTGAGGGTATCAACCAGATCATTGTCACTTATTACAACCCCCACTGCGATTGGCTTGAGCACAGCGAACAAGGGTTACAAAAATACATCGTCAACATCGCCAGGCCCTGCATCCCGGATTGATTGACCTGCTTTCTCTTTTAGAAGCACAGCAAAGTGATTTTAAGTGGGTTCGATTTTAAAACGTAGTAAAATTCAGCAATTGTTCATTTGAACTTTAAGTTAACAATAAATCTGAACGAGGGTAGAATGCGGTTAAGTAAAATAGTTGTTCTTTTGATTGGTTTTGTCATAATCCTGTCTGGTTGTGCCAAACAGGGTGTTCTAGAGGTTACTGAGCCACCTGTTTGTGTCTGTGAAACTCCGGTTTGCCCGCCACAGAACACGCCCATACCCATTCCTACAGAGACAGAGCAAGTTTCATCCCAACCTGACCCCACAGACACGCCCGAACCCACTGCCGCACAAATAATTACGCCCACGCCTACCCAATTTTCCGGTTTCGATACTGCCTGGGTCTATCGTGCCATGGCTTACACCAATGAGACCCTCTTCTATTTTATCGTGCCAAATGTCAATGCCGACTATTATGGAACGGTCGATGGTCTCCCCATGACCTGCCAGGTGGATAAAAGCGCTGAGAGCTTACTGGTCTGCCGGGTGGAAAAAGATCTTACAGGTATTGATTACCGGGAATTTGCCTTCTATGCTGATGAGCAGAACCAGTACCTTGTCTACAAAGGATATATCTCCACCCGGTTGGACATCATGCCAACCTCAACTGCCATCACATATATTTGGCCAAGAGCCAATTTCACCATGGCAGATGTCACCTTTGCCAGCACCCCAAAAGATTGTAATACCCGTGGTCAAAACATCATTTGTGAAGAAGAATTTCGCAACTATGATGGTCAATGCCTGGTCGGATTTACCTGTTTTGACGATTGTGGTTTCTTTTACTCGGTCGATACCATTAAAAATCGGGAAGGTGACTTCGTCTTCACCGGTCCGTGCTGGTAGTGCTGAATTTCCAACAAAATTTTATACCCGCTTAGGTTCTGAAACGCTGAACCCTCTTTGCGTTTCCTGCTCGGCTGCTGCTTGACACTAATCTGATCAGCCAACCGGGTCAATTGCCTTGGAGTGTTTTCATGTCTTCCACAAAAGAAGTTCTGTTGGCGATCAAGCCTGCCACCGCGGCCAACACCGCAGTCCCAACCAGGAACCATAATGGGCTGATCCAGTCTCCGGATAGATTGAACAGCCCTCCAAAAACCAGCGGACCCAAAGCTCCCATTACATACCCAGCCCCCTGCACAAAACCGGATAACGATGTTGTGCCTCCAGTAGTGCGACTCTTCATATTAACGAGGGTCAGTGAAACAGGTATCAGGGATTGCCCGAAGCCAAAACCAATGATCCAGACCCATGCCAACTGTGGAAAAAATGCCAGGCCAATCGATCCTGCAGTATACATGATCATCATAAATAGGATCACGAGGAAGATTCGCTTACTTCTGGTTAACAGCATTGGTAAACCGAGTGCCAATACACCTCCGACCGCCGCATAAGCTGACAGCATAATTGCCGCAGTTGCCTGGCTAACCCCTGCTGTTGCCATCAGTAACTTTGGAAACCATGCCAGCCCTACATAAAAATTTATCACCCCAACGCTTAAGATGGCCACAATGGCATAAGCCATCGGCCAGCGCCAGACTGGCAGGTTCTGCCTTTTCTCTTCCAGCTGCTTTTCTTGGCCCCCATGACTTAATTTGATCCACGGCACTGCAGCGAGCACTGGCAATCCTGCCCACAAGGCAGTAAAGATGCGCCAACCGACAGCCTGGGTGATCGGCACCGCTACTAGGGAAATCAATGCGATGCTGCTGGGAATAAGAGAACTGTACATGCTTGTCAGCAGCCCAATTCGGTTGGGAAAATATAGTTTGATCAATGGAGGCAGTAATACATTGCTCATCCCCATGCCTGCGAGGCAAACCACGTATAGAACACCAAACATCCAGGCATTTACCGACAAGCTGCGAAGCAGGATGCCGATACATAGGATGACCATGGCAATGGTACACGACCTCTCCAATCCAAACTTGCGGATAACATGGGGCGTTAACCAGCCAAAAACAGCAAAGGTGATCGGCGGTAACATTCCCAATATTCCATTAGCCATGGCAGAGATGGGAAAACTGGTTTCGATCTGTTGAAATATAGGAGAAAGAACCGATATCGCTGCACGGGTATTAAGCGTGACAAGGATGATACCAAGAAGGGCGAATATCTCTTTTGGTTTATTTGACTGCATCGCTGTTTCGTTCATCATTTTCCTGGTTGTTTCTTTGCTGATTTCGCCTACCCCGTCAGGTAATGTTATTTATGACGGGTGCTATTATATCAACACAATCACTCATATCGCATCACGGGACCGAATTATGAGTTGGAGAATAATTAATGATTATGCAACCTTTTTTCTGTAAAAGTGAGTCAGAAATATCCATCGTACATTA
>CAYSZB010000078.1:0-9501 GCA_964435475.1 uncultured Anaerolineaceae bacterium
TACAACCACTTCCACCTGGGCTTGTCCAGCGCACGGTCCTTCCAGCGCAGTTTTCCCGCCAGGGTGAAGACCAGCGAACGCAGCATGACCCAGGTATTCGCCAGGATGGTTAAGGGGTAGAGCAGGGCCAGGTAAAGCGGCACGCGGATTTCAATGTAGGCAACCAGCCAGGTGAGAAAAGCCAGCCCCAGGCAAGCTGTGAGCATAAGCGGGTTCGCCAGGGGTGCCAGGCCGCCCAGCCACAGGAGGTAGACCACGATCGGTACCCATGCCAGGCAGGTCAGCCATAAAGTGATGAACACGTAGGGTAATAAGCGGTAGCCAAAAGCCCCGAAAAGGCTCTTGGTCAGGCCCTCATATGCCCGCTGACTGCTGCGGTACATGCGGCAGCTGACCAGGTCGGCGATGCTCAACACGCGCCAGCGCTTGCCAATGGCCTTGATGCGCCGTGCCAGCACGATGTCATCCAGGAAACTTGTTCCCAAAGCAGCATGCCCGCCCACCGCCTGGTAGGCGTCACGCCGGAAGATCATCAACTGCCCCACGGCGACAGAAAGGACCGTTGAGCGCATCAGGTAAGCCAGCCCCAACGGGATGAAGTTGAGCGATGCCCAGGTGAAGAAGGGCACCAAGAGGCGCTCGCCCCAACTTTTGACCACCTGGCGTGGAAAGCCGCTCAGCATGTCGGCTTTTTCGCCCAGCATGGCGCCCACCACACCTTTCAGCATGCCCGGCTGGTGCTCGGTATCGGCGTCGGTGAACAGCAGCAGTTCACCCGCTGCCTTTTCAGCCAGCTGCGTGCAGGCCCAGTTTTTGCCGGCGATCTTTTCGGGCGCCGGGGCACCGTTCAGCACGATCAAATTGGGGTATTCAACCGCCAGGCGCTGTAAAATCACCGCAGTGTTGTCGGTGGACTGGTCGTCCAGCACCAGGACCTCGAAAGCCGGGTAATCCTGCTCCAACAGGGAGCGCAGGCAGGCTTCGATGGTGACCTCTTCGTTGCGTGCCGGCACCAGGACGGAAACCCTGGGCAACCGGGAGGGCAGGCTGTGTTTGCGGGCACGGTGGGTGAGCCACAGGTTGCTCAGCAGGATCAGCAGCATGAAGGCCTGGAAGACCACCATCTGCGAGATCAGGTCACGGGTGAAGTATTGGCTCATCGGGAGGTCTTTGACCGCGAAAATAATTTGCGCACCCAGGGACGCAGTTGGGGCGGTTTGGACAGGTCAGCGCGCAGCGTGTAGCAGAGGATCAGGAACACCCCCAGCAGGACGAAGAAATACAGCGGGTCGCGAAACCAGATGAAAACGGCTGACATGCCAAAGATCACTGCCACGACGATCGCCCAGCCGGTGGTGGTGAAAAAAGCGATGCCCAGGGCAGCGCCAATGACCGCCGGCAGGGAGACCTGCCACAGCGAGACGCCGATCAGGGAGCCCAGCACGGTGCCGATGCCTTTGCCGCCCTTGAACTTTAAAAATGGGCTGAAGGCATGCCCCAACACGGGTGCCATGGCGATCAGGAACATCGGCAGGCCGCGGATGCCCAACTGGTGATAGGCGATGCCGACCGGGAAGATGGCTTTGCAGATATCCAGGACCAGGACGATCACGCCAAGCAGCGTGCTGCCGCTGCGGAAGGTGTTGATCGCCCCCGGGTTGCCATCGCCAGCCTCGCGCACGTCCTTCTTTAAGAACAGGCGGGTCAGCCACACCGAAAACGGAATGGCGCCGGAGATGAAAGCAATGACCAGCATCAGGATCCAGTTCATATGGTTATTTTACCCTTCCCACGGTCATCGGTTTAAGTTCAAAGCGCACCTAGGCGGGCTGCTTTTGAGCAAGGTAATCAAGGATGCGCATGGCTGCCTTGCGCCCGCTCGCCGCCGCCTCCACCGGGCTCACCCCGTTGCCGAGGTATTCGCGGCAGGTGAAGAACTTCGGCTGGGTGCTCATTTGGGCCGAAACGGGGTCCAGTTTTTCCCACCACTGGCCGCCAAACAGGGTTACCAGCTCAGCCGACAGCAACCCGCTATCCGCACCCGGACAGTAGACAGCATCAAATGCATCGAGGATGGGTGCCAGGTCTTTGGGCTGGTCGCTCCATTTTTCATAGTGCACACTGCCCGCCATCACGCCCTGCAGGTCGCGCCCAAGCGCTTCGCCCAGTTCAGGGTCATCCGCGGCGCGCCCAAGCAGCCTGCCGCCGGGCTGGTCTTCATCGGCGAAGACACGCACCTGGCAGCCAGCCTGGGCAAGGTAATTGGCGCAGCTTAAGGCCGAAGGTCCGCCGCCCAAAATGGCAACCTCGTGTGCGTTGGCCACTGCGCCCGGGTCAAACCAGCCTTCTTCGCCGGCCTGTTTGCATACCCAGGCCTGCAGCGCGGCGATGCGCACCGCTTTGCCGCTGAATTCGCGGCGGTAGCAGTCCTTCTGGCAGGTCTTTTCAGCCGCACAGAGCAGCCCACAGGTTTCACCGAAGGGGTTTTTCTCACGGATCAGCCTTGCAGCGCCAACGTAGTTTTTGGCTTCGATGCGCCGCATGAAGCCGGGGATGT
The DNA here is from genome assembly GCA_964435475.1 of uncultured Anaerolineaceae bacterium. Classification (GTDB taxonomy): domain Bacteria; phylum Chloroflexota; class Anaerolineae; order Anaerolineales; family Anaerolineaceae; genus CAYSZB01. Next base: position 2,558 of record CAYSZB010000078.1, read on the forward strand.
CGACCTGTGCCGGGCAGCCCCTAACGCAGGCCGGGTCTTCGCACCACTGGCACTGCGACGCCACCAGCCAGGCATTTTCTTCCGTGATCTCATTCTCCAGGTCCAGGTCGGGGCGCTGGTAGGGCTGTTCGACGAAGTGCACATGCTGCTGCTTGACTTTGTGGCTGTCATATTCTTTTTTGAACAGGTCACGCAGGATGACGTTGGCTGCCCCCACCCCTGAAACCGCTGTGGCAGGTGCACCGGTGCCCATGACCGTCGAATCGCCGCAGAAGTAGAGGTTCTGGAACTCGCTGCGGGCATGCAGGCGTTTGAGCATGTGCTGCCCGATCTGGTTCTTGGGTCCGCCCACTGCACCGCCGTTCTTGAGCAGGTAACGTTCAACGGTGGTCGGCGAACCGACGATCATCTTGCGGATGTGCCTGCGGAAACCGGGGATGTGCGCTTCGATCTGCTCCAGCATGCGCTCTGCCTCGCGTTCTTTCATGGCTTGATAATCCGCTGAACGGTAAACCGGGTCCTGCGGGCCAGGCCAGGTGCCCATGTGGGGGGCGATGGCCATCACCACCAGTTCGTCGTCAGGGCAGAGGGTCTTATCGACCAGCGAGTTGATGTAGAGCGTCAGGTCGGAGGAATCGATCTCCTTGCGGTTCTCGATGTAGATCTCCCAGGGGAAGATGCCCGCCGGGATGGCTTCGCGGTCTACGGTCATGTAAATGGTCATGCTGGGAAAGGTCGGGATGAGCGACTTGACCCATGCCAGGCGTTCCGGTGTGACATGCACAGGATCGATCAGTTTCCCGTAGATGTTCCACACGGTGGCGTTGGCCACCACGCGCTTGCCCATGACCTCCAGCCCGTTGGCCAGGCGCACACCGTAAGCTTTATTGTCTTCAATCAGCACGCGCTCCACCAACTGGCGGTACAGCAGCTGTCCACCGTGGCGCTCGATGGCCCGTTCATAGACATTGGGCAGCCCCTGCGCGCCGCCCGCCGGGAAGTAGACCCCGCCGACATGGTTGTCAATGAACATCGTGGCGGCCATCACCGCCGGGGTTTCGGCGGCGGTGGTGTAGGAATAGGCGGAACACAGCTTGTCGAAGAAATCGACCACTTCAGGGGAATGGAAATAGCGGTCCATCAGGTCTTTGACGCTGATGGTGAGCAGTTTTTGCATTTTGAGCATGGCCAGCGGCCCGCTCAAGAGGGCGCGCATGCCCTGGCGGGCAGAAAACTCGGAGGGCGGCGAGATGACCTCGTTCTTGAGGACGATGTTCTCATACATTTTATAGAGGTCAGTATAAAACGCCTTCAGACCCGCCTTTTCCTCGGGGAAAAGGGCGTAAAGCTGCTCAAGATAGCGGTCGATATCCGGGTGGAAGACGATCTCGTGCCCCTCAAAGGTCATGCGGGCCAAAGTTTTGTGGGCGATGACATCGATCGGTTCTTCCAACTCGTTGAGGATAAAGTGGAAGGGGTGAAAGCCTTTCTCGCCAAAACCGTAGAGCATGGCGGTGCCCACGTCAAAGACGCGGTCATCGCGCTTGAAGGAGGTGCATGAGCCGCCCGGTTTGTCCTGCTGTTCGATCACCAAAACGGACAAGCCGCTTTTGGCGAGCAGGCTGGCAGTGGTCAGGCCACCCAAACCGGCACCGATCACAATGACATCGTAAGAATCGCGCAGGGGTGTGCCGTCAATGAACTGCATATGGGCTATTCCTCTTTGGCGGTCAAATTTTTGATCACCGCGTCCGCGGCCAGCCGGCCGGTCAGCACCGCGATGGGCGAACCGCCCGGGGTGAACGACCAGTGCCCGGCGGTCAGCAAATTGGGGATGGGGGTCAGGGCAGTCGAGCGGATCTTCAGCAGGCTGACCCGGTTGAAGGTGCGTTTCTGGTTGTATGACCAGCCCATGATGGCACCCTGCGAGTTGCGGCTGTGCGTAAAGACCGAGCGCGGGGTGGCCGCCTGGTAGAACTCAACATGCTCCCAAAGGTTGGGGATGTAGCGTTCCAGGCTGGTGATCATCTGGCGTGCGTAGAGGTCCTTGATGCGCGCATATTCTTCCGGTTCCATATCCCAGCCGCCCATGAATTCCCAGTTGGCCATGGCGCTCAGGTTGAGGCCGGTCTTGCCGGCAGGTGCCAGCGCAGGCTGGGTCATGCAGGGCACGGCGATCTCCTGCGGGACGTGCATGAAGTAATCCGCACGGTGGATGCGGTCATCTTCGGTGATGCCCGCCAGTTCCGGGTTGTAAAAGACATGGTGACAGCCGGCGAAGTTGAGCTTCTCGGGCGGCATGTCCAGGCCGACGAAGACATTGAAGACCGAGTGTGACGTATCAGCGCGCTGCATTTTCGCCAGGAAGCGTTTGGGCAGGCGGTCGGGGTCGCTCAGCACGGTCAGGGTGCGCTTGAGGTCAGCCGCAGAGACGATCTTGCCGGCAAAGAGCTGCTCGCCGTTTTCCAGTTCAACGCCAACAGCCTGCCCCTGCTTTATTATTACCTGTTTGACCGGGGCATTGACGCGGATCTCGCCGCCCTGCTCGCCGATATAGTCCGCCAGGGCATTGGGGATGACGTGGATGCCGCCGATGGGGTAGTGATAGTCAAGGAAGACGGCATAATAGCCCAGGCCGAAGAAGGCGGTCGTGCCGTCGGGGAAGAGCCCGCTCATCAGGTTGACCAGGTCTTCATTTTTGATGTGCTCCAGCAGGTAGGGGTGCAACTGCTTCTTGAAGAGACCCAGGATGCGTGGGGTGCGGCTTAAGGCTTGTTTGTTAGCTTTAAACCAATTGCCAAGCACCTCTTTTTCCAGCTTCTGACCGGAGGCAGGTGTCGGGAAGGATAATAAACCGCTCAGCATGTCGAAAATGGTGCGCGCATCCTGCTTGACGCGTGCCAGCCCTTCGCTTTCATCGGGAAAGAACTCAACCAGCGACATAAAGTAGGCTTCGACATCTGCAAAGGAGCGGATGGGCTGCACTTTGCCGCCGGTGATCATGGCGATCGGGCTGTCCTCGAACTGGATGCGCTCCAGCAGCCCGAACTGCCCCAGGGTGGGCAGGATCATGCCGCTGTTCTCCACCGCCTTGATGCCGCCATCAAAATGGTAGCCGTTGAGGGTGAATGAGTTGAACAAACCGCCCACTTTGGGCCCCTGTTCACAGACCAGCACTTTCGCGCCGGCTTTGCACAGGTGAGCGGATGCCACCAGCCCGGAAAGCCCGGCGCCGATCACGATGACATCATAAGAACCGTTGGTTGAATTATTTGAAGTTTGACTGCCTGTCATGGCAATAAGACCCGTCCTTTGCAAGTTAATGTTGAAAGTATACCAAAGTGCTCACATTTCTTCGCCAAATCATGAACACTATAAGCATAACCCCTCACGACCAGTTTCGTTTTCAATTCACAGCCGCTGCGCGACCACACCGATCCATTCAGAGTGGGCGTGGTAGGGCGTGCCGAGCAGGTCGCCCCACAGGCCGTCCACCTGGAAGTTGTTGCTTTCCAGTTCCCGGCGGATGCGCTCCGGGGTGTAATCCTGGAACCAGTGGTGATACACACAGCTCTGCCCATTTTCATCGATCACCACGAACTGGTCGAGGTGGATGTCTTCATCGTAAGAAAATCCCCGTTCCAACACCAGGTGGTGACCCTCCCGCCAGAAACCAGCCCGCTCCGCATACCAGTGCTCGTTGGCACCCACGCGCTGACGTAAGAGCGGGGTGGACACATCCAGAACCAGGTGACCGCCCGTTTTCAACGCGCGGCGGATGTTGGCCAAAAGTTTTGCGCGGTTGGCAGGCGAGAGGACGCAAAAATCACCGTAGATCAGCAATACAACATCATATTGCGCCTCATCTTTTAATTGCAGGTAATCCTGGCAGCGGTACGTGATCGGCAGGCCCATTTCGCGGGCTTTCCGGACGGCATGGTCGATCGAGTTTTGTGAAAAATCGACCCCCGTGACCTGCAAGCCCTGCTGTGCAAAGTGCACCGCGTACAGGCCCGGTCCGCAGCCCAGGTCAAGCAGGTGATCCCCGATCTTCAAGCCCAGGGCAGTCGTTATCCAATCCACCGTTTTGCGGATGGCATCGGGCGGACGGCTGGCAGCCTCGGTCGACGGGTCCAGGTGTGCCTGTAATAGTTGTTTGGAAATGTAAGGATCGACCCAGAACTGGGCGTCGCCGGGGGCGAACAAAGCCGGTTTTTCCTGTAAGCGCCTGATCAGTTCTGCATCCATCCTTGGAATTATACTTCGTGCAACTCATAATCGGGGCAGGCACGTGGTCTTTGGACCTGGAAATGTGCCGCCTTGTACCTCGCTCAGTCTTATAATGTATGAAATCAATTGACCCGGTCATTCCAGGGAGAAGAAAGGTTAAGATCTATGGACGAAAAATATGAGATCAGCTTTGTTGAAAAGCCCGAAGATAGCGCCTGGGGCATCATCGGCAATGGGTTGGATGATTTTAACAAGCAGCAGGTCGGTGAATACAACTTCCAACGCATCTGTTTCGTTGTGCAGGATGCGCAGGGCACGGTCGCGGGGGGTGTGCTGGGCGAGATCTGGTGGAACTGGCTGAACATCTCCCTGCTGTGGGTCAAGGAAGACCTGCGCGGCAAGGGCTACGGGCAGCGCCTGTTGGCAGCGGCGGAGGAGGAAGCCCGCAAACGCGGGGTAAAGAACGCCTTCCTGGATACATTCAGCTTCCAGGCACCAAAATTTTACGAGAAGTGCGGTTACCAGGTCTGCGGGGAAATTAAAGGCTTTCCCGCGGGACACTCCCGCTTCTATCTGAGCAAGGCATTGTAAGCACGCACCCTGTGCAGCGCATTGCAGCCCGTGGGCTGTTTGGTTAAAATGGTGCAAGATATAAGGAGCATATATGGACAGCCAGAATAACACCTGCACAACCATAGACGAGTATATTGCCCAATTTCCACCTGAAATCCAGGCAATCTTAAGCGAAGTTCGCGCGGTGATCCGGGCTGCCGCACCGCAGGCCAGCGAAAAGATCAGCTACCAGATGCCCACCTTTTACCTCAAGGGCAACCTGGTGCACTTTGCGGTGCACAAAACCCACCTCGGCTTTTACCCCGCACCCAGCGGCATTGAGCACTTCAAAGACGAACTGTCTGGTTACGAGTATTCCAAAGGCGCGATCCGCTTCCCGCTGGACAGGCCCACCCCGCTGGACCTGGTGCGGCGCATCACCGCCTTCAGGGCTAAAGAAAACCTGGCCCAGGCAGCCATGAAGGCAAAAAAGGGGTAACATGGACCGGCAGAAACTATTCAACAAGGTCGACAGCGCCTGGCAGGAGTTCAATGCCGCCCTGGCAGGCATCCCGGATGAACTCTGGCAGCAGCCCAACGCCATCGGTGAGTGGTCACTGCAGGATATCCTGGGTCACATTGCCAGCTGGGAAAACGAAGCACTGAAATACATCCCGCTCATCCTGGAAGGCAGGCGCCTGCCGCGCTACAAGGATATGTATGGCGGGATCGATGCCTTCAATGCCAAAACCGTGGCTGGTAACCGCCGCCTGACCCTTGCCGAAGCACGTGAAAGTTCAGCCCGGACCCATCAGAAACTGCTGGACTACCTGCAAAGCCTGCCCGACGAACACTTTACCAGTGGTTCACGCGTCTTGCGGCGCATCCTGCTGGATACCTATGGGCATTACCCCTACCACACGCAGGCCATCCGCCAGTGGCGCGGGCAGCAGGCAGGCGAAGGTCCCGCAGATCTCAAAAATTGATCCCTCACCAGCCGGGTTGATCCTTAACCTTGACATATTCCATATTTAGAATTATTATTACCTTATAATTATAATAAGGATTTTCCTATGAACAGCCTGGAAATCAAACAAAAGATCATCGCCAGTGGGCTGCACCCCTCCCTGCAGCGCATCCGCATCCTGGAACACCTCTATGCCCATGAGGGGCACTTCACAGCCGACCAGATCTATGCAGTCCTGCTCAACGAGATGCCCACCCTTTCCAAGGCGACCGTTTACAACACGCTGAACACCTTTGCCGATGCCGGTCTGGTGCGGGTCTTGAGCCTGGACGAGCACGAACAGCGCTTTGACGTCACAACCCACACCCACGGGCATTTCAAGTGCCGCTCCTGCGGCGCGATCATCAACTTCCCGATCGACATTGACAGTCTTCATATTAATACCCTGGAAGGCTTCCAGGTGAACGAAAAGAACATCACTTTTTACGGGCTATGCCCTGATTGTATTAACCAAAAAACCACCAAGGAGAAAATTTAATGGAAAACAAGAAAAAACTGACCACAGCAGCTGGCGCACCCGTCCCCGAGAATGACAACGCCATGACTGCCGGTCCGCGCGGACCGATGCTTTTGCAGGATGTCTGGTACCTGGAAAAACTGGCCCATTTTGACCGCGAAGTGATCCCCGAGCGGCGCATGCACGCCAAGGGCTCCGGCGCCTTCGGCAAGTTCACCGTCACCCACGACATCACGCGCTACACCAAAGCCGCCATCTTCTCAAAGATCGGCAAGGAAACCGAGGCTTTCGTGCGTTTCTCAACCGTGGCGGGTGAACGCGGCGCGGCAGACGCTGAACGCGACATCCGCGGCTTTGCCATGAAGTTCTACACCGGGGAAGGCAACTGGGACCTGGTCGGCAACAACACGCCGGTCTTCTTTTTGCGTGACCCGCACAAATTCCCCGATCTCAACCGTGCGGTCAAACGCGACCCGCAGACCAACCTGCGCTCCGCCACCAACAACTGGGACTTCTGGACCAGCCTGCCCGAGGCGCTGCACCAGGTCACCATCACGATGAGCGACCGCGGCATCCCCTATTCCTACCGCCACATGCACGGTTTTGGCAGCCATACCTACAGTATGATCAATGCCCAAAATGAGCGCGTCTGGGTGAAATTCCATTTCAAGACCCAGC
>CAYSZB010000079.1:0-3375 GCA_964435475.1 uncultured Anaerolineaceae bacterium
CCTCGGGGTGTAAAATTCGCACCAGGGGACCAAGCGCTTTGCCCAGCCAATCGCCAGCCTCATTGAAGACTTTCTGGGCATCCTGATCGCCATTCAAGGCAAAGGCTGTTAACTTACTGATGTCCAGGTCGGCAGCCCAATTGTGTGGAAAGCGCAGATGAGCCAGTTCAACCATCCCAAGGGAACTGCAAAAGCCGTTCAAAGATCCCGGAAGGCCATAACCAGCCGGTCCATATTCCGCCAGCACCACCTCCCCCAGGTTGCCCGCATAGCCGCCAGGGCTGCGGTAGACCATGCCATCGGAGAGGATGCCTGTGCGGATGGTGGGCTCCATGCTAATGAAGACGATACTGCGGTGGTTTTGACCGGCGCCAAAATAATGCTCAGCCAAAGCGCCAGCGTTGGCTTCCTGTTCCACAAAAACCGGCAGGTTGTAGTGCATTGACAGGCGACCTTTTAAGGGCACAGATTGCCAATCGGGCATATCCGGCGCAGAGACAAGCACGCCGCGCTCGACATCCAGGTCGCCACTGACCGCCAGGGAGATGACCTGGGGGTTTGGCAGGTGTTGGGCCTGGGTGCGTGAGATCAGCCGATCGGCGGCAGACATAATTTCGTCAAAAGCAGGCAGGAATGCTTTGTTGAGAGGTGTGCTTACCTGCATGCTCTCATAGACCAGCCCGTTCAGATCGCCGTAGACGATCAATGTCCTTGATCCATTGAGGTTTAAACCAAGGATCCGTGCAGTCGGGTTGATAATTGGTTCTTTGCCGTTGGTTAATACCATGTGATTCCCACCAGATATGTCATATAAGTGACATTATAGCCCAATAAACAGGATTCTTATCCGGCAACCCGGGGCTTAATACTTATAGATGCCGCCACCGATGAATTCGCGGATCACTGAGTTTTCCGGCACGATGGAATCATCCGGCAGGGCTTCCAATTGTTCCATCAGGGCATGCACCCGCCTGGCACGTTCAAAAGCATCTTCCCGTAGTGGGTCACCAGCAAATTCCTCTGCCCACCTGGCAAATGATGCACCCAGCCTGGTTTTATAGAGGGGCAGCTCATAGGGCATGGCGCTGTTGACGATGGTATCGGTGGTGTTGATGTATGGAATGATATGGCGCATTTCGCTGGTGCGTACGTAATGCCAGTGGAGCAGGGTTTGGGTTGGGTCGTAGGCACGGTGGGCAGCATCACGCAGCATCCTGCGGATCAGGCGGATGTCAGTCCAGCGGACATATTGACCCTGGTTGTCCTTTAACTGCAAAAGAGGTTCAATATAGAGCTTGAACTTCATGTTGTCAGGGATGGCGCTGGTCATTTCAGGATATAAGCCGTGCAGACTGTCGATGAGGATGATGTCATTGGATGCCAATTTCATTGGCGTTCTATCGTCATGGCGATGCCCGGTTTTGAAGTCGTAATAAGGGATGAGCACCTCCTGCCCGGCAAATAAACGGCTGAGATGATCGTTTATCAATTGCAGGTCCAAAGCCTGAGGTGTTTCGAAGTCATAATCACCGAATTCGTCTTTGGGGTGGAGTTCAAGATCAAAAAAGTAATTATCGACATTGAGTGTCACGAGGTTTAACCCTGCACGGGCAAGGTACTCACCCAGTTTGATGGTTGTGGTGGTTTTTCCGGAGGATGATGGCCCGGCAATAAAAACCATGCGCACTTCGTTGCGGCGTGCCAGGACCAGGGAAGCGGCATTTTCAACATCTTCGTGGTAAGCAGCTTCAGCAGCGGTGATGACCTGGGGTAAGGTACCATTATGGATGTGGGCGTTCAGCTGTTCGACGGTGTTCACCTGGTGTTCAATTGACCAATCCAGCACATGCCAAAGTTTTTCCCAGGGGATGTTGGTGGAGGAGTTGTAAATGGCATCATTTCTTTTTTCCCTCTGGCGCGCGCGTTCATCACGATAGAGGATATATGCCTTGGCAACCCTGGCGTGCCCATTCTCGATAAGCACCTTTTCAACCATGTCCTGAATCTGTTCGATGGTAGGGACTTCACCGATAGGGATTGTTTCTTCCAACAGTTGAACCACCTGCTGGCTGAGTTCGGCGGCGGTTTTCTTGTCGCGACCACCGACAGCAACTGCTGCGCGGTAGATGGCATTGGTTATACGCTGCTGGGTAAAGGGTACGATCGTGCCGTTTCTCTTTTTTACTGTCTGGAACCTGGTCATATTTTTACCTCTTTCCTGCTCTCGATCGTTATTGGTTGAATAATATTCGTGTATATTAATTATAGCCTGATTCTCCAGTCTTTCAATGCTTTTATGTTGTTTTAAATGGGCATGCTATAATTGTTTTATGACAACAAGCAACATAAAAACACAACCTTTAATCATTGCCCACCGTGGGGCAAGTGCCCATGCACCTGAAAACACATTGGCAGCTTTCAACCTTGCTCTTGAACAGGGTGCTGATGGCATCGAGCTGGATGTGATGCTCAGCAAGGACCAGGCACTGGTTGTCATCCATGATGACACGGTTGACCGGACAACCAATGGCAGCGGCAGGGTGAGGGATTTTTCTTACCGGACTCTCAAGGATCTTGATGCCGGCAAGACATTTGACGATCGCTTCAAAGGGGAGCATTTGCCCACCCTGTCAGAAGTATTCGAGCAGTTTGGCGGTAAATTCCTGATCAATGTGGAATTAAAAAACTATGCAACGCCCCTTGATGACCTGACAGAACGTGTAATCGACCTCGTCGAGAAATATGATTTGTGTGAGAGTATCCTTCTTTCTTCTTTTAACCCCCGAAATCTAAAGCGGGCTGAAAAGCGCAACCCGGCGATCAGGAAGGGACTTTTGACCTTCCCGGGCATTGCAGGAGCTTTATTAAGAGGTCCTCTCGGGCAGATATATCCTTACCAGGCACTGCACCCGTATTTTGCTGATGTGAATGGTCGAATGATCCAAAAAATGCATTCCCAGGGACGCCAGGTGAATGCCTGGACAGTGGATGACCCGTTGGAGATCAAGTTGCTTACCAAGCTGGGCGTGGATATGATCATCTGCAATGACCCCCTGGCAGCGCGCCAGGTTATTGAAAGTTTGTAGGAATGAAACGGTGCCTGCATTTACATTCCCCTGTTCTCTCCAGGCTCATGCAGGCACTGATCATATTTTCATTGTTAGCCGGGTCTGCTTTCAGCACCCAACCGGGTTCTGCCTCAAACCTGAACCAGGTGGCTACCATCCTGGAAAATATGAGCACGCAAGAAAAAGTTGGACAGCTCTTCCTGGTCACTTTTTCCGGGACCAATATCAGCAACAATACCAAGATATATGACCTGATCGTCAACCAGCGTGTTGGCGGGGTGATCCTTTCGAACGAAAATGGCAATTT
>CAYSZB010000079.1:3475-7779 GCA_964435475.1 uncultured Anaerolineaceae bacterium
TGATCGTCAACCAGCGTGTTGGCGGGGTGATCCTTTCGAACGAAAATGGCAATTTTCGTGAACTGGATACCCTCAACGAGGTTGTCACCCTTGTCAGTGACCTCCAATCACTGGTAATGCTGCCTGAACCTGTTCAGCAGCTGGTTGTTGAAAACCCAAGCGAGCCAGCCATCTCTTCGATACCCCTGTGGATTGGCATTGAACAACCTGGCAGTTCCTTATCAGGGGAAGTAATCAACGGTCTATCGCCTATCCCGAGCGCCATGGCAATGGGTGCCACCTGGGACCCATTGTTAGCTGAACAGGCTGGCGAGATCCTGGGCACCGAACTGGCTGACCTGGGGTTCAACCTCTTTCTCGGTCCATCACTGGATGTGGTGGACTCGTCAAGTGCTAACTCGCTGGAACTGGCAGGTACACATGCTTTTGGCGGAGATCCTTATTGGGTTGGAGAAATAGGCCAGGCATTTATCAGTGGATTGCACCAGGGCAGCGAAAACCAACTGGCAGTGATCGCCAAGCACTTCCCGGGATTGGGAGGGGTTGACCGATCACCTGAAAATGAGATTTCCACTGTCATGAAGTCGCTTGAACAATTGAAACAGCTTGAACTGGCACCTTTCTTTTCTGTGACCGGTAAAGCTGCATCAGTTGAGAGTGTTTCGGATGGGTTGCTGGTTTCTCATATTCGCTACCAGGGTTTCCAGGGAAATATCCGGGCAACGACCAAGCCGGTCAGCCTTGATCCTGCGGCATTAAACCAACTCCTGGCACTGGAGGAACTTGGTGCGTGGCGTGAGAATGGTGGACTGATGGTGGCGGATAACCTGGGGAGCACGGCCATGCGAAAATTCTATGACCCGACAGAAACTTCTTTTGAATCTTGGCAGGTTGCCCGTTCGGCTTTCCTGGCAGGTAATGACCTGTTGATCCTGGATAATTTCCGTGCTTCAGGGGACCCGGATGAATACACCAGCATCATGCGCACGATCGACTTCTTCATCCAAAAATACCAGGAAGATCCATTATTTGCCCAAAAGGTGGATGCCTCTGTTTACCGCATTATGCAAAGCAAGTTGGAGCGCTACCCGGAATTTTCCCAGGAAGAAGTTATCCCAGACACGGCAAATATCGCTGCGATCGGCGACCAGTTGCGGTCCAGTTCAGCCATTGCCCTCAAAGCAACCACATTGATCAGCCCGGGAAGCACTGAGCTCATCCTGGACCTGCCATCCTCACCCTCGATGTATGAATTCATTACCATATTTACAGACGTGCGGACATACAAGAACTGCAACACCTGCGCTGAACAAAAATTGCTTACCGGTACAGGTTTTGAGGAAGCCCTATTACAACTATATGGACCACAGGCAGGAAATGAGGTTTTAGAGAACCGACTTGCGTCTTACAGTTTCACCCAACTGAATGAGCTGCTGGATAGGGTAAGTGAACCCTCCGACCCCAATCTTGAGGATAATATTAAACGTTCGGAGTGGCTGATCTTCAACATCATTGACCTGAACAGTTCATATAAGGATTCTTCAGCGTTAAAACGCTTGCTTGCAGAACGGTATGACCTGTTGCAGGATAAAAATGTGATCGTATTCAGTTATGGCACACCGTATTATTTGGATGCGACGGAATTATCCAAGGTAACAGCTTATTATGGACTTTTCAGCCATCTGCCCCAGTTCACTGAAGTGGCTGCACGCATCCTGATGCAGGAGATCGAGCCGACTGGTGTTTTACCGGTGGATGTCAGTAGCGTAGGCTATGACCTGATCACAGCAACGTCACCAGATCCTTTTCAGGTCATTGCTTTGAGCTTGGTAATGCCAGTGGAAGCAGCGGTTGAGACACCTGAACCGGCAGAGACACCCATCCAACCCCTTCCCATTCTCAAGGTGGGAGAAACGATCAATATCCAGGCAGGCCTGATAAAGGACCATAATCAACATCGTGTTCCTGACGGTACGATCGTGCGTTTTACTTTCCGCCTAACCGGGGAAAATGTGATCATCCAGCAATCTGATGTCGCCACGGTAGATGGGATGGCAACGCTGGCTTATCGTATCGATCGACCTGATACCATCGAAATCACTGCGATCAGTGAACCCGCTTTAATCTCCAGTACCCTGTTATTGAACATAGAAAGTGGGGTGGCAGAAGTGGTGGTTCCCACCAGTACACCGATGCCGACGCCGACACCAACGCTCGAACCAACACCTACTGCGACCTTAGCGGTACAAGACACGAGCGAAGCAACTACAGTCGTTGGTTATCCCAAGCCGTTGGACTGGTTGATCACAATGCTGATCGTTGCCATGGGCTTTGGCATTGCCTATCTTATCGGGTACTACTGGTGGGGATCGGAACGTTGGGGTTTACGCTCAGGATTGTGTGCTGTTATTGGCGGGTTGACCTCTTTTGTTTACCTGAGCCTGGGAACACAAGGAACGGTATCCTGGATGATCAAATCGGGGACATGGTTTGTTATCCAGATGGCGCTTGTTGGGCTTATCCTGGGATGGATCGTTGCGCTTGTCTGGTGGATGGTAAAAGAGGGAAATAAGATCCCTTAGAGGGCTATTTGGGGGGAACTACAGGACATGGACCAGGCTGAGGATCAGACCGATCATTGCCAGCCCGATCGCAATGGCAGATAAAGCAATTTCAAGTGTCTGCATGACTTTTTGTTTACGATGGTTTGAGATCCCCCTGCTCAAGGGTGAACTTTCCTCTGTCAGGGCACGGACGAATGCCTGAACTGATGCCGGCCTGTCGGATGGATGCAGTTGCAGACCCCAGAGGATGGCCCTTTCTGTGCGGGGTGAGATTGCCTGGTTCAACTCCCTGGGAGGGATCAGTGCCGCTGAATCGAGGAACCGGTCACGGACATTGGCAGGTGGTTCATTGGTCAGCAGGTGATAAAGCGTGGCGGCAAATGAGTAAATATCGCTGCGCACATCTGTGTGGGCTGAATCCCCCCCATATTGTTCAAGTGGTGTATATTGGGCTGTCCCCTGTCCTTGCAGGATGGTGACTGTGACCTCACCGGGGGCAAGCATGCGGGCCAAACCGAAATCAACCAGCTTAAGCAACCCACTGGGGGTCAGCTTCATATTGCTTGGTTTGATGTCGCGGTGCAGGATGGCTGGCTCCTGCCCATGCAGGTAGACCAATGCATCTCCCAGTTGGGTCGCCCAACCAATCACTTCACCTTCTGTAAGGAATTTTCCTGCCTGGCTGGCTTTGAGCATTAATGCGCGCAGATCATCGCCGGGCACAAAATCCATGACCAGGTAGTCATTATCGAGGATGGAGAAAAAATCAGACACTTTGGGCAGGTTTGGGTGATCCAGGCGGGCTAGAATGGTAGCTTCCTGGTGGAATTGATCGCGGGTTTCCTTTAATATGTTTTCAGGCAAAGAAGGATCATGTTCCACTTCTTTAACCGCACATGATCGACCAGCAAGGACCAGGTCCTCGGCCAGGTAGATGCAGCCTTTACCACCCTGCCCGATCACCCGATCGATCTTGTAACGTTTATGTAAAACTACACCAGGTTTTAATTGAACTGGCATTTTTTATCCTGTAAAGTCCATGCCAGGTGAATATTCAGATGGCAATGGTTTCTGTTCATCAACTTGATGCCCGTTTTATTCGGCGTTTACGGGCTGAGAGTATACTATAATACTTTAACTTAAGTTATTATAGCGTAACACTGGATTATCGCCAATATGGTTGTAATGAGATAGAGCAGATGGAAAGAGCACAAAGTGATTACCCGTTCTTCATTGCCCAGGGCGGCAGCCTGAATGGGCAGCGCTGGTTGATCAGCAAGGTGCTGCTGATCGGGCGGGATGAGAACTGCGATATTGTGGTTGCTGACCGGCAGGTATCACGTCAACATGCCAAGCTTACCAGGAAACAAGAGGGGGTCATATTGGAAGACCTGGGTAGCAAGAATGGTACTTACCTGAATAATCAACGGGTTAACTCACCGGTTTTATTGCATGATGGAGACCTGGTACAAATTGCCCTGGCCCAGGAATTCACTTACCTCAGTTCGGATGCCACATTACCGTTGGACGATCTTTCCCCGGTTATCCAGCCTGAGCAACTTTTGCAGGTTGACCTGGCAGCTCACCGCGTCTGGGTTAGAGGTAATGAGGTGATTCCCCCGCTTTCAAGGTCCCAGTTTGACCTGCTGTCGTTGATGGTCCAAAAAACCGGGGAAGTTGTTTCGCGAGATGAGGCAATCCAGGCAGTTTGGGGGGATATCACCGAGGGGATCAGTGAAC
>CAYSZB010000079.1:7879-9420 GCA_964435475.1 uncultured Anaerolineaceae bacterium
CGAGATGAGGCAATCCAGGCAGTTTGGGGGGATATCACCGAGGGGATCAGTGAACAGGCGCTCGATGCATTGGTGCGGCGCTTACGGGAAAGGCTTTTCCAGGCAGATCCGACCCATGAATATATCATCACCATGCGCGGGCATGGGTTTCGCCTGGAAAATCCGTTTACAAGTTAATTCTCACAACAGCATTACTTGAGGTTCTTTTGCATTGAAAACCGCAAAACGATACGGTTGATATCTTTTAACCGCTGGATCACTTCGGCCTGTTCTTTTTCAGCCTCAAGCTGATTGATCAGGGTGTTAAGAAACTGCATGAAATCTTCATTAACCAGATCCTGTGCCTGTGCCAATTCTTTTTCAACAGCTTGATCATCGGGAGCCTGGAGAAGCGCTTCCACCAGGCCAAAATAAGCAGCAGAGGAGCTGGCAGATTGGATGACACCTGCAACCTTGATCAGTTTCTCGTAACGGGTTTGATCCTTGGACTTCTGGGCGGTTTGGAGTTCCGTGCGCAGTATTTCAATGAAAACCTGTGACATTTGGGGCAGCGCTTTTTGGGCTGCTTCCTCAATATTTTCAGCAGCAATGATCTCATTGATCAACTTCTGTGCTTGTGCGGTCTGTTCTTTGACTGCCTCGTCGATCTCCTGGGTTATTTCCAGTAACTTGCTGCGCAGATCAGTTAATTTTTTGGCCTCGTCGGGTTTGGCATGTTCCAGTTTATCACTCAGCAGCTGGAAGAAACCATAATCCAGTCCACCGCGCGCCATGCTGACGAGCGTCACCAGGCGGGTTTCATTGTCTGCTGCTTTGATAACGAGGTCAAGGAGAATCTCGCGGGTCAGGCCTTTCTTGCTGGCTTCCTGCAGGTCAGCAATCGCCTGCTGGGTTTCACGGGTTTGTTCCTGGACCTGCTTGCCAAAAGTTGAGTGTTCCAGGATTTTCTTTTGTAATTCGGCCAGCTTATTGGCGCTGGTTTCATCACCTGCTGCCGCTGAGGCTTCTGACAAACGGGATAAGAGCATAAGGAATTGTTCATCGATCAATTTGTCATCCTGTTTGATCGCTTCGGGCAGTACATTATCAGATAATAGGGCAAGACGTTGGATCAGGTTCAACCGGTCCTGCTGGGCTTTCATCATCTCAGGGGTGATACCATCTGCTTCCAGTATGCGTTCAAACAGGCGTTGCTGGGTCAGCATGGTCTGGGGCTGAAAGAGGTAGGCTTTTCTTTTCTGCATTGGCAGGTCATCAACTGCTTTTTTGATCAATGGGCCGACCATTTTTTCCTGTTCGTGGACCGGTATGCCCAACTCAGGGGGGAAGAAGGTCAGTAGAAGTTCTTTTTCAGGATCATGATAGACGATGGGTGTCGGTAAGGGGCCCTTATAACCACAATTGGGGCAAGCGACCTGGTTTGATTGACCGGAAAGTAATTTTTGCTTAGCCTGGGGGTCGGTATTCATATCAAACAGGCGGTCGAGTTCAACCATGACTGGTTTGCGGCATTTTGGGCAGGATGCAGATGTTTTGGCCAT
>CAYSZB010000080.1:0-2789 GCA_964435475.1 uncultured Anaerolineaceae bacterium
ATCAATGTAAACCCGGTTGACCGTTTGACGATGATTTCACCTTTCAGCCACAGTGCCGTGGTGATGGATATTTTTTCGGCACTGCTGTATGGCGCTTCGCTGTTCCCGTATGATGTGCCCTCCAATGGGATCCATGCGCTCAAAGACTGGCTGCTTAACGAAGAAATAAGCATTTATCATTCCGTGCCCACCTTGTTCAGGGCATTTACAGACCTGCAGGATGGTTTTGAAAAATTTCCCTGCATCCGAGTGGTGGACCTGGGCGGGGAAATTGCCTACAATACGGACCTGGAAGCCTTTCGCAGGATCTTTTCAGAGCACTGTGTGTTTGCGAATGGCATGGGTTCGACCGAGCTTACGGTAATCTTCCGCTGCTTTTTCCCAAAAGAATATAAAAATGAAGACAGGGTCCTGCCTGTCGGATTCCCGGTGCTTGGTGTTGAATTCAAGGTCCTGGATGAACACGGCAATGACGTAGGAATCGGACAAATCGGTGAGATCATCTACAGCAGCCCGGCGCTGTCTCCCGGTTATTGGAATTTGCCCGAGCTGAACGCCAAAGTGTTCCGCTCCCTTCCAGATCACCCGGGAAGCCGCTGGTTTTTCAGCGGTGACCTGGGCAGGCGGAACCTGGATGGTTCGCTGACCTTTTTGGAACGTAAAGACCTGCAGATCAAGATCAGGGGAAACAGGGTTGAGCTGGCGGAGGTTGAGAAATGCATCCTGGAATATGACGGGGTGAAGCAGGCGGTGGTTGTAGACCAAAAACACCCGCAAGCAGGCATCGCCCTGGCGGCCTTCATCATTCCTGATGCAGGTAAAAGCATTAAGAAAGAAGCCCTGAGGGATTTCATCAGCTCGAAATTACCACCATACATGATCCCTGATCGTTTTTTCTTTGTTGAGCGGTTGCCAAGCACTGCCTCAGGTAAACTGGATCGCAATTCCCTGCGGACAATGAAGCTGGATGAGCGCACCTCCCATGATATAAAGAGAAATGCCCGTCCAGGCCTGGAATCTGAGCTATTAAAAATCTGGAAACATATCCTGGACAACAGCGAGGTGGGTGTTGAAGATGATTTCTTCGAGATAGGCGGCAATTCGCTGATCGCCCTGCGCCTGGTTTATGAGATCCGAAGAAGAACAGGGTTGATCTTTCCACTGTCAGCCATCTTTGACGCATTAACCATTGAGAAAATGGCGGAATACCTTAATCAAAGCCCTGGCGAGAGAAGCTGGAATGTCCTGAACCTTGTCAAACCCAGTGGAAACAAGATTCCACTGTTCATGATCTCACCAACGGTCATTGACTTGATCACATACCGCAACCTGGCAGACCACCTGGACAAGGAACAGCCACTTTATGCTTTGCATCCGCTTGCCTGGAGAACCTTCAGGGCAACAAACCCGGAAGAGAATGAATTCGTAGACAGGTTCGTTAAGGAGATCAAAAAAATCCAGCCGACAGGGCCTTATTTTTTGGGTGGATTCTCAGCAGCAGGGAGGGCAGCCCTGAGGGTCGTGCACCAGTTGGAAGAGCAGGGGGATGAAATCGGTTTTGTGTTCATGATCGATACATTCGGACCCAGTTACCCCAAACTGCTGCCTTTGGTCACACCCAAGTTATTCAATTTCCTGAAGGTTGTGCGGCGGACAGAAAGCTACATCTGGAAGTTTTTAAGCATGGATCGGGCAGGAAAACGCGACCTCATCCTTTCCGGTGAAACGCCATTTTTAACCAAGGTCAGCAGGTGGTTCGGAAAACGGGTCGGTGAAGTTCACGATGCCAGTTCAGAGGAACTACCCCAGCCAGTTAAGGCAAAAGATGCATTTCCATTTTACGAGGTCAAATCACCTGTCACTTTAATGCGAGCAAGACGTGGATTGTTGGGGGTGAAAAGGGACCATTCACTGGGCTGGCGGAAGGTTTTCGGGGACAGGCTAACGATCATTGATGTGCCCGGCGACCATGAATCGATCCTTTTTGGACCAAACGTGCCGAATATCAGCAAGATAATCCAGGAATTGATCGACAAGGCAACGAAGTAAAAGATGACAGAAGGAACCCTGTTCAACAAGGATCATGTTGACATCTGGACGATCAAACTCGTCCAGCCAGAAAATGTGATCAACGCACTATACTGGAAATTGAGCGAGGAAGAACGCACTCAGTTTGTGCGCTTCCGCTACTCCCAGGAAAGGAAACGGTTCATTGTTTGCCACGGCGCGGTGCGGCAGATCCTGGCGAGTTATATTGGCAAGCCATCATACAGGATCAAGATCGAAACAAATCAAAACGGGAAACCGGTGATCTGGAAGAAGGAAGGCGGGGTTGAGGTTCAATTTAATTTTTCCCACTCTGAAGACCTGGCGGTGTGTGCCGTCTCGCCAACGCGAAACGTGGGCGTGGATATCGAATTCATCCACCCTTTTGTTGACGTGGAGGAACTGGTTAAGTCGAATTTCTCATTCGAGGAGAGCAAATTCTTTGAAGCGGTAGATAGCCGGCAAAAATTGAGCATGTTCTTCACCCTTTGGTGCCGCAAGGAAGCTTTCATCAAAGCGATCGGCAGGGGCCTTTCGTATCCTCTAAATGAATTTACGATGCTTGATGGTCGATCGACTGCCCATTTCAAACCCGTCAAACTGGGTTGGCGCAGTTCCCTGGCAGGTTACTGGTTCTATACGGACCTGTCCATTTCGCCCGGATATGCTTCCACACTGGTGGTTGAGGGCAGCGGGGTAAAGGCACTTAAACACCATGAATGGATCATGGATTTCAACCAGCC
>CAYSZB010000080.1:2889-4436 GCA_964435475.1 uncultured Anaerolineaceae bacterium
CATCAGGATCACTCCCGGCCAAAAATTCCACAAGGGCTGGTCTCTGAGCAGCAGGAAAGAAAGCAGGGTGCCGGCAAAGGGTGCGGTGGCGAAGAGGGCATATGTTCGTGTTGACCCAAGGTGGCGCATGGCCAGGATGACGAGGTAAATGCTTAAACCGTAACAGATCGCGCCCAGCAGGAGGGCCGCCAGGATGACATGAAAGGCAGGCAAAGGTTTGCCAAGAATAAATGAAAGGAGGAGGGAGAACAAACCAGCGATCAGCCCCTTGAAGGTCACAATAAGAAGAGGATCTTTGGCAGATATGTTGCGGGTAAAATTGTTATCCAATCCCCAGAACACACAGGCCGCTGCCACAAGCAGTGCGCCAGCAGAAAAGCCCCAACCCTGTGAACTCCATGACAGGAAAATGCTGGCACCCGTGATGATCATGACGGCGATGATGGTGCGTTTATTGATCGCTTCACGGAAGAACAACCCGGCGATCAAGGCTGTGGCAACAGTCTCAAAATTCAGCAACAGTGAGGCCGTGCTGGCGGGGGTGGTATTGAGCCCGATCATGGAAAAAATGGGGGCAATAATCCCACCCGCAAGGATGGCACCGATCAACCAGGGGATATCCTGGCGGGAAAGGGCTGCCTCACGCCTGACCTTGCGGCGCGAACCTGACTGCGCCAGGAAGCCCAACAATGCGCCCAGACCGCTACCAATATACAACAAACCAGCCAGGGGGATGGGTTCCACCTGACCCAAGAGGACCTTGGAGAGGGGAGCTGAAGCACCAAACAACAAGGCTGCGATCATCGCCTGGAGGATCGGCAGGTATTTTCCATTTCTACTACTCTTACCAGTCATTTCAGCGAAATCTTATCACAACTGGGAAATCAGGTGGGGTCCTATGCCATACACGCGGGTCAGTTTTCCATTGGGAAGTCGCACCTGGGAGAACTCGCCCTCCCTGGTGATGTGCATGCCACGATAGCGGACGGTCAATTTACCGGGAAAGGCCGACCCACGAAACAATTCTACTGAGGTGGGCGAGATAATGCGGATGCCAGCCAATTGCAGGTACAGGCTGACAGGTAACAATCCGGCGAGGGCATTTTTATGACCACCGGCAGCGCCATCTGAGCCTGAATAATATTCATAGAATGCGTGGGACGCCTTCAGGTTTTTAACCACCAGGTTCATTAACCGTGAAAACAGTTCAAGTGCCTCAGGCAGGAAGGAGTCATCCGCAAGGTTTTCGATAAGGCGGAAATTCCATGCGGGGTTGACCAGGTCCAGCCGATCGGCTGGAATACCTGCCAAGGCAAATGGATATTCCGGGATGCCATACTGGAAACGGGGCGCTGGATCCTGTAAGATCGATTTCATGGCCTGGTGAATGTGAGCGCGGGAGGTGCAGGTGGTGGACAGGGGAAGCAAGCAGGAAATATCGAGCAGGGAGAGGTCCGGGGTGGAAATTTCCAGTGATATGGAGGAGAGGTCCGGGGCAGTTATGCCTGTCACCTTTGAAAAAACATTTTCAGTCACCCGGATGGAGG
>CAYSZB010000080.1:4536-9056 GCA_964435475.1 uncultured Anaerolineaceae bacterium
AGGACTGACCCGGCGAATTCCTTATCCCGGGTGTGTTGAAAAACCTGCCAGCACAGGTCGGAAAGGAAGGGCAAGTGGGTTGGAAAGGTCTTTTTTGATGAGAGGAAAGTGAAATGCTCATCGACTGCCTGGGAGACCAGTAACTGCGCCAGACCGGGATTGGCTGGCAACAATATCTTTGACAATTGATTAAGCATTATGGGGGAAAGTGGGGCAGGCTGACCTGCGCCTGGCTGCGTATAGGTAATGTCAGAGCTGAGGTAAGGAAACAACCAGGCGGGCTTATCGGCGGGCGAACAGACCAGGGACCTGCCCACCTGCTGTGAAAAAGCCAAAGCCGCGTCCCATTCTTCATTGCCGGTCTGGATATCGATGATCGTTGCGTCGTGGGTGATCTCCAACCTGGCCAATTCTTTCTCCCAATCGCGGGTCAAGGCTGAAAACGCCCTGTCCTGGCTGGTGAGCGGGTCATTTTCGGATGCGCAAGCCCAGGCGATGGATTTTGACTCCCCCGGGTTCAAACGAAGCGGTGTAGCAAGGGCTGGCAAAGGGCTGACCAGCGGGGAGGGACCACCGGACTGGACAAGGACAGGGTAAATGCCGGAACTACCGCCTACCAGGTAAGCATGCAAGCCTTTCTGGGTTATGGTAAATGGCTGACCCGGTTCCAGGGGGATCAAGGCAGCCCCCACCAGGCTCTTGATCGAGCGAACCTCTTTTGCAAAGTTAAAGACTGTCACCCGCCCGCTGACCAGGTGGGGTCCGAGGACCCAAAACTCCACTTCCGCGGCCAGGTTTTCGACTGGTTCACACGCAATCCGGCAATATGATGCGGAAAAATTGAGCATGGCAGGCCGCTGGAAGAATTGACCCGGGTCGAATAACAAGCCATCCAGGCCAGAAAAACCGATCTTGACCTGCATTTCGATCGCCTTTAAACCATAGGTTGTGTGCACCCCCAGGAATGAACCCGGCGCACCGCCCAATGACAATTCCCAAATATCATTGCGCTGCGGGTCAAACTCCGACGTAAGACCATCGGGAACCAGGACGAGAGATAAGGGGTCTTGATCGGTAAGATGCCATTCACGCATGTTATGATTCTACTATGGCAGAGAAAAGGTGGGGGAACTAATGGCACCTATTTGCGTCATAGTAAATGAAATGGATATGCTAAAATAATTAAATGAATGATGAACCTGATAATTTAACACCAGAAGAAAATCGCGGCAGTCTGGATAATTCGACTGATCACGAAAACATTGAAGATTTACAACCCTCCCTGGAGCAGGATGCACCCGGGCAGGATTTTGATCCGACGAATGAGGATACACAGCCTGTTAATCTACAGCGGGAAGCAGTTATTCCCGGCCAGTCAATCGAAGAAGTACCCCAGAACGCAGCAGGAGCAGCTGGCGGATGGTTCGCTGAGTTGGATCAATTTAGCAAGATACCTGGAGATGTGCATGAAAGGCTGCCACCAGCAGACCCTGCCATAAATGAGAAATTGGATAACATGCCTGTTGCGCCTGTTCAAGCTTATCCCGACAACCAAAGTTTGTTGCCCGATGACATTCCCACCGTTCCACCGCCACCCGGGAGCAATGCTGCTGATAGCAATCGGGACGCTGACCTTCCCAAACGGGTATTTGAAGTGGATCCGCATGCCACCCGGCTTTCACCCGTGGCATACAACCCGGATGCAGTGGAAGTCAAGCGAAAAACCACACTGCGAAATTGGCTGGCACGATCGGCTAAAAAGGATGAAACCAAGCCGCATTCGAATTCCACGGCTAAGAAGAGGAAGAAACGACCTTCGGCCGGCTGCCTTCTAAAAACGTTCCTGTTCATGGTCTTCGTGGTGATCTTCATCGCCTTGATCGCAGGATCGGTCATCATTTATCAATACTTCAGGATCGCATCCTCCCTGCCTTCGGTCAACGAGTTAAGGGAAAGGGCTTCGAAGTTTGAAACCACGCGCATCCTGGATCGTGCCGGCAATGTCTTATATGAAATTGTTGACCCCAATGCCGGTAAGAGGACATTCGTCCCACTGAACGAGATATCGCCCTACCTGATCGCTGCGACGATTGCCACCGAGGATAAGGAGTTTTACAACCACCCGGGGTATGACCTTGTAGCCCTGGCAAGGGCATTATGGAACAACTATACGGCGGGTGAGATCACCTCCGGCGCTTCGACCATCACCCAGCAGCTGGCACGCATGCTGCTCCTGCCGGATGAAAGATTTGAGCAAACTTATGAGCGCAAAGCGCGGGAGATCGTGCTGGCAGCAGAGATCACACGCAAATACACCAAGGAAGAGATCCTTGAGATGTACCTGAACGAGATATTTTACGGATCCCTGTCTTATGGCATTGAGGCAGCAGCCGAAACCTATTTTGGAACGACCGCCGACCAATTGACCTTATGGCAGTCATCCTTCCTGGCAGGACTGCCCCAGGGACCTTCCATATATGATGTCATCAACAACCGTGATGCCACCCTTGCAAGGAACCGGGATGTTCTCGTTTTGATGTATAACATGAGTGCTGAAAAGGATTGCATCTACACCAGCAGCACGCATGAGAAGATCTGTGTGGATGCGGTTGAGGCATTGCAGGCGGCAGAGACCCTGGAAGCTTATCAATTCGTCCCGCCAACCTATTACATGCGCTATCCCCACTGGGTGGTCTATGTGCAGTCCCTGCTGGAAGAGCAATTTGACTCGCAAACCATCTACCGGTCGGGATTTACCGTCTACACCACACTTGACCCGGAGATCCAGCGCCATGCCGAACAGGCAGTACGGGACCAACTGGCAGCTTTAAGTGAGAATAACGCCACCAATGCCGCGGTGATGGCGATCCAACCTGCCACAGGTCAGATCGTTGCCATGGTCGGCTCGGCTGACTTTTACAATGATTCAATCAGCGGGCAAGTCAACATGGCGCTGACCAATACCCGGCAGCCCGGTTCAGCCATCAAACCTTTCACCTTTTTGGCAGCCTTTGAGAAGGGCTGGACCCCTTCCACGCTGATCTGGGACGTGCCAACTGACTTTACGCCCTCCGGGATACCCAATGATCCCGTGGGGAAGACCTACCACCCGGTCAATTACGATGGCAGGTATCACGGACCGGTGACGGTGCGTACAGCTTTGGCCAACTCGTACAACGTGCCGGCGGTAAAAGCACTCGAATTCGTGGGTATATTCGATGATCCCCTGACCGCACAAAAAGAAGGCCTGGTCTCAATGGCTGAGAGGCTGGGGATAACCAACCTGACACGCAGTGATTATGGGCTGGCTTTGACACTCGGCGGGGGCGAGATCAGCTTAAAAGAAATGACCAGCGCCTACGCCGTTATCGCCAATACCGGGCGAAAGATCGACCCGGTGGCAATCACCCGGATCATTGATCACAGTGGAAATGAAGTCTACCAGTATGAACCCCCGGCTGGCGACCAGGTTTTACGGGCAGAACATGCATACCTTATGTCTTCCATCCTGTCTGACAAGAATGCACGCATCCCGATGTTTGGTACCAACCCGGTGATCAACCTGCCCTTTACGGCAGCGGTCAAAACAGGCACAACCAACGACTTCAGGGACAACTGGACGATTGGATATACACCCGACCTGGTGGTTGGGGTCTGGGTGGGCAATGCTGATTACACACCGATGGTCAATACCAGCGGACTGAAAGGCGCAGCTCCGATCTGGGCTGAAGTGATGCAATTTGGCATCCTGGACCTGGTGGGAAACTCGCCATCTGACTTCATCCGCCCGCCAGGGATCGTTGACCGTGTAATCTGCAGTGTCTCCGGTACGGAACCCTCGTCACTTTGCCCTGACCAAAGATCCGAGATATATGCCTCAGATCAATTGCCCCTGCCGAAAGAATATGACCTGTGGTCAGAAATCATCATTGACACCTGGACAGGTTTAAGGGCTTCTCCAGCGTGTGCAGAATTCACTGAAGAGAAAAATGCGATCAATGTGACGGATCAGACCGCCATCACCTGGTTGAAGGAGAACGCATCCGGCATCGAGTGGGCTGATTTCTATGGTTTTTCCAAGCCATTGTTCTTTGCACCGCCGCGAGAGTGTACTGACAGCGATCCGCGACCGAAGATCGAGATCGTCGGGCTGGCAAACGGGCAGAACATCCAATCCTCTCCGCTGGAGATCATGGGCATCATTGACGCCACAGCAAATTTCGAGGAATACAGCATCTTTTATGGACGCGGGGCTGAACCGGACAGCTGGACACCACTGGTGGAACGGGTTGGCGTGCCTGTGCGCACTGTATCAAAGATCCATGAATGGGACTTGAAAGATGTCGAACCGGGACTGATCACTTTGCGCATCACCCTATATAGTTCCCAGGATACATCGGTGACCAGGAAGATCCAGTTGAACCTGGCGGTTTCCACTCCGACACCCACCCCGACCCTATCGCCCACTCCCACCGAGACGCCAACGTTGACTCCAACCGCAACGGAGACACCGATTGAAT
>CAYSZB010000081.1:0-8902 GCA_964435475.1 uncultured Anaerolineaceae bacterium
ATGAGGTCGGCGCGCTGTTCATCTGCAGTGAGGAGCAGCTCGACGACGGGGTTGGCATCTGCAAGGCGGCCGATGGCGTTGAGACGCGGGGCAACCTGGAAGCCGATGACCTCGGGGGTGATGCCGGTGGGGTCGAGGCCGGCTTTGGCATAGAGGAGCTTCAAACCGGTGCGGGCGGCCTGGCGCAGAACGGGAAGGCCTTTCTGGAGGAGGAAGCGGGTGTCATGGGTGAGGGAGGCGACATCGGCAACGATGCCCAGGGAGACGAGGTCGAGCAATGCGTCCAGATCGAGGTGGGGGGCAAATTGCTCTTTAAGGGCTGCGATGAGCATGTAGGCGACACCGACGCCGGGGAGAGTGGCAGCGGGGTGGGATGCGGGCAGGAAATGGGGGTTGATGATGGCATCGGCCGGGGGAAGCTCGGCGGCGCGGATGTGGTGGTCGGTGATGATGACCTTGACGGTGTGCTCGCGGGCAAGTTCGATGGCTTCAAAGGCAGTAATGCCGGTGTCGCAGGTTAGTAGAAGGGAGACGCCGTTTTCGAGATAGCCTTGCAGAATGGCGGGCTTGATGCCATGAGATTCTTTTTCGCGGATGGGGATGTGGAAGGTGACATTGGCACCCAGGGCACGCAGGGCGGAGACCAGCAGGCTGGTGGAGGTCTGACCATCGACGTCGAAGTCGCCCCAGACAAGGATAGGCTGGCGGGCGGTGAGAGCATCTTCGAGGAGGGAGACAGCTTGCGTCATACCGGGGAAGTCAAAGGGCGAGGCGGGCTGGTAATGCTGGGGGTCGAGAAAGGCGCTGACCTGGTCGGGCGTGCGCAAGCCGCGGCGCCACAGCTCGCGGGCGACGATGGGATGGCCGCCAACCATCTCGGCAAAGCCGGGTGGGAGGAGAAGGTAGGGAAGATACACCCAGCGCATTTCCATGGCTTAGAAAGAGACCTCCGGCAGCGAGTCGAGCTGGATGGTGAAATCGGCGAGGCTGTCCTCATCGGGGGCTTCATCCTTGAGGTCATCGAGGGAGCCGGCGGCTAGGCCGCGTTCACAGAGGGAGCGGTAGACACAGAAGCGGCAGGTGCGATCGTTGGTGGTGCGGGTGAAATCTTCCGGCTGGAAGGATGCGATATCCTGAAGGAGGGAGGACAGATAGGCGGAGTTGGCGGCGTGTTGGTCTGGGGTGTAGGGGAACGCAAGCGGTGATTCGGGGGAATTGGCCTGCCAGTAGACAAGGGTTATATCTTCGGGGGATAGCTGGAGTGCGGGGAGGATGGAGTTTAACTCATTGAAGAGGACAAAAGGATAGACCCGGGTCTGGAGGGATTTCTGGAGGGAGGCGCGGCGGATGGGATGGTAGTTGGTCTTCCAGTCGTAGATGGTGAGGCGGTCGGGCTGGATATTGAGCAGGTCGAACTTGGCGATGAGCGGGGAGTCGGCAAGTGCGGAACGCACGGAGAACTCGGGCAGATTTTCGGCGGAGAGGTGGGCGCGGGCGAAAGTTTGGAAAAGGTGCCACCAGGTTTGCATTTCGGGCAGGGGGTCGGAAGCGGCGATCTGTGAAAGGCGGTCAACGGGGAGGCCGAGGAAATACTGGTGAATGAGGGTGTGAAAGCGACTGCCGGCCTGGAGGTGGTTTTGCATGCGCAGGTCATCGGCAGTGGACTGGGCAGGCCAGGCGAGCTTGCGGATGTAGCGCAGGTAGAACTGGTGATGACAGTTGACGAAAGACTGAAGATTGCTCTGGCTGAAAGTGAAATCTGGCGGCAGTTTCATAGGTTCATTTTACACAATTAACTATCACTGACCGGAGCCTGAGCGGGATTGCCAGAAGTTGCGCAAGGCGACAAAGGGCAGGGACTCGGTGGAGGTGCCCGGGCGGCCGGTGTTCCAGGTCAGGGTGAGCGATTGTTTGGCACGGGTAATGGCGACATAGAGAAGGCGCAGGCGCTCGCGGATGAACTCCTGGCGGGCGAGTTCGCTGGCCTGGCCTTCGGTGTATGCGGCAAAGGGATCGTGCGAGAGCAGCACATTCAGCTGGGCAAGGATCTCGGCCTCGAGGTTGAGGTTGTTGCGGATATACCAGCGTTCGGCATAGTAGGAGTCGTAATCGGTGCCGGAGGGAAAGTCGTAATTGTTGACGGAGGTGAGGAAAACCTTGTCCCATTCGAGGCCCTTGGCGCGGTGGATGGTGGAGACGACAACCTGGCCAGCGTACTTCTGGGGGTCAAAGCCGCTATCGTCATCGCTCAGGCCGATGAAACGGCGTTCATTGCGGGCGATGACTTGCAATTCTTCGGTCAGTTCCTGCAGTTCCCACTCGGGGTGGGAAAGGGCAAGGTCCTGGAGGGTGCGGGCGAGTTTATGGGCCATGGCAAGCTCACCGGGCTCGAGGAAAAGGTGCTGGGCGATGGTGAGGATGAGCTGGTCGATTGGCAAGGACAGGGCGAGCTGCCAGCGCTGCATGACAGCGCGGAATTGATCGAGGGCTGAAAGGAGCTCACCCTGCGGGGGTTCGGGCGCCAGGTGATCCAGCCAGGCATTATGAGGGATAGGCCACAGGAAGTCTTCGACCTGTTTAAAGCGCTTGATGAGGGCAATTCCGCGGCTGGTGAGGGCTTTTTCATCGTCGCTGACGGCAGCGCGGCGCCAGACTTCAAACGATTTTGCCAATTTAATGATCGAGAGCGGGTCGGAAAGGGCGCGGAGGATGTGGCTTATAGCGCCGGCGGAGACACGGGTGGCGTTGGAACTGGAGAGGAGACTGTCGATGACCGGCAATTTTTGATTTTTGAGAGCTTCGATGAGCTTGAAACCGTGGGAATTGGTGAGGGCGAGGACGACAACGGTATGGTCGGGATGCGCTTCGAGCCAGGCGGCAGCGCGTTTGGCGACGAAAACAGTTTCTTCATCGGAGGAGAACTTCTGGGGTAGCAACTCGATCCACTGTGGGTTATCCGGCGGGTTGGGCTGGGGGTCAGTGGGACCGGAGGGCTGGATGTGGGGAAGGGTCAGGGCATGACGGGCGAAGGGGCTGAGATGGTCGTTTTGGACCCAATCGATCAGGAAATTGGCAAGACTGATGATGCTCTGGGTGGAGCGGCCGGAGGCGGGCAGGTCGTGGGAAATGACATCATCGCGCTGGATGAACTCACGCAGGAGGCGCGGATCGGCGGTGGTGAAGGTCTCGTAGATGGCCTGGTTGGGGTCGCCAACGCGTACCCAGTTGCCATCCTCGCCGCTAAGGAGGGAGAGGATCTGCTGCTGGAGGCGGCTGCTATCCTGGGCTTCGTCTTCGAGGATGTAAGGCCAGCGGTCGCGCAAAGTGGAGACCAGCTGGGGGTCAAACTGGAGACACTGCAAGGCCAGGCGGATGAGATCGTCAAAATCGACACCGTTGTTGTAGTGGAGGGCGCGCTGGTAATCGGTGTAGAGCTGGATGCCGATATCGACAAGCGGCAACTGGAGGGGTGAGGCGGAGAACTTTAATTTGAGCTGCTCCGGGGTTAGCTGGAGGTCCTTGCAGGTGCGGATGAAAGCGTTGGCGAGGGATGAGAGGAGGGTGGGCAGGTATTTGTCGCGGATCAAGGCTTTCTGGGCGTCGCTATCCTCAGGGCGGCCATAGAGGGTGAGCAGCTGGTCGCTTGCGGAGAGGAAATTGGCAACGATGCGGGATTTGACCTGGGTGGCTTCGCGTTCATCGATGATGCGGAAGTCATTGCTGAGGCCGGCCAGCTCGGGACGCTCGCGGAGGATGTCGTGAGCGAGACCGTGGAGGGTGCGGACAGTGTAGCCCATACCGGGGAGGAAGCCGGCATCTTTAAGATGCTGGGAGATGCGGTGTGAGAAATTGTCGACCGCGGAATTGGCAAAGGTGACAATGAGCACCTCCTGGTCGGGGCGAAGGTGGCCGGAGAGGATGAGCTGCGCAGCGAGATGCGAGAGGGTGAAGGTCTTGCCACTGCCGGGGACGGCGGAGATGCCCATCTTGCCCGAGCGGTAGGACATGATCTGCTGCTGGTGGGGACGGAGGCTGGCTTCAGTCATGCGCTGGCTCCCGGATCGACTGACGGAAGAGGGTCTGGATGCGGCGGGTCAGGAGGCCGCGCTCGTCCGAACCGCCCACATTGAGGGTGCTGTAGCCGAGGAAGATATTTTTGCGGCAGCGGATGACCAGGCCGGAAAGGAGGCGATCGAGGTTCTGCTGGCTAAAGGCGATCTCGCGGGCGGCATCCCACTTATCCCCTGGTTGCCAGGCGGTGCTGAGGACGTAGGGATGGGTGAGCGGCTGGAGGAGGCGTTCATGCCAGCCGGGGCTGTTGATGTCGAGCCAGAACTGGTAGTCGACCGAACGGTTCTGGACCAGGAAGGTGTAGGCGGGGGAGAGCATGACTGCACCGTGGTAATCCTGTTCATCCCAATCCTGCAGGTACTGGGCGGCAATGACCCCTTCGTGGACCATGCGGATGTATTCGCTGCCGAGGTCATTTTCGGTAAAGGCAGTGGAGACCTGCATGGACCAGCGGAACTTGCGGATGGATTCCATGAGGTTGGCAGTGAGAGCGCCGGAGGTGAGGTCGGAATGAAAGGCGAAAGCGGGCTGGGAAAGCACTTCGCCAAACAAACGGCTGATGAAGATATCCAGCGGTTCGGTCGTATCGGCGGCGGTGAGCCATTCGCGCAGGCGGTCGTAGGTGGCACCGAGGCGGTAAGTGAGGCGGGCACGCACATCAGCGGGCAGTTGGGAAAACGGGAGCAGCAATTGGGCGCGATTATTGGCAGTCCAGTTGAGATCGTCGGCCAGGAGCCGGGCACGGACGGGGTCGAGACCGTCGATCACGCGGGCGAAAGACCGGGCGACCCTGGCACTGGAGAGCGGAAAAAGCCAGGCGGGATGGGCGAGCATGGAAAGGGTGAGCAAAGCCTGGATATCGGGTTCGTCCTTGAGAGCACGGGAAGGCCGATGGGAACGGACCGGTATTTTCAAGTTGGAAAGCTGATCCTGGAGGACAAACTGGAGCATGCCGGACATGAAGGGGGCGAGAATGACGATCTCGTGGGGTGGGACACCGCTGGAGAGCAGGTCACGCACTTTTTCGGATACCCAGGCAACCATCTGGGGGTAAAAACGCAGTTCATCGCCGGGGAAGACCAGGAAATTGGATAGGTCGGAGAGCCTGGGGGGCGGGGTTTGAACGGTGGCCAACTGCGGGTCGGGAGGGTGGACAAGCTGCTGGATGATCGTGCGGGTTAAGGGCCTGGCAGTGAAGGAATCAGCGAATTCCAGGCAGGTGTGACAGACTTCCGCCAGTTCCAGCGAAGATCGAGGGCTGGCACCGAGGAACTGGCGGTAACCGGCATTGGTGTCGTGGATGATGAGGGCGGATGAGAGGCTGGGCAGCCACTCGCGGAGCAGTTGATGGGCAAATGGCGGGTCTTCTTCGCTATTGTCATAGACCAGGTGCTGAAATTCGGCATAGAGGTTTTGTTTGAAGATGCGGGAAGGCCAGATGAATTTCTGGAAAAGTTCAATTTGCAGGGAAAAATCGAGCAGGTTGTTCTGGAGGCAAAAATCGCGGAAGAGGTTGATGCACTCCTGGACATTGGCATAGACATTTAGCTGGGCACTATCGCCTACCCAGGCGGAGGAAAGCTTTTCGCCTATGGTGGTATGCGGGAAATTAGCGATGGCGGCCTTGTTGAGGTCATCCAGGAGCTGGGAGTAGAGGCGGTTGCGGTCGATGGTCAGGGAGGCGAAGTAACCCTTTTCAAAAAGAGGGCTGACCAGGTAAGCCATGAAATACTGGGCGCTTTCCAGGGTGAGAAAGG
The DNA here is from genome assembly GCA_964435475.1 of uncultured Anaerolineaceae bacterium. Taxonomy (GTDB): domain Bacteria; phylum Chloroflexota; class Anaerolineae; order Anaerolineales; family Anaerolineaceae; genus CAYSZB01. The sequence goes on from CAYSZB010000081.1 coordinate 5,829, forward strand.
AAGGCGGCTTGTTGAGGTCGGCAAAACCAGCCAGGTCGTTGAGGATAGGCCAGTAGAGGCTGATCATGCGGCGGGCGAGGCCGCCCATGGTCAAAAAGGTGACCGGCTGACCGCGGTAGGCGGCAGAAGCGTGCAGAAATTGGAGGTAAGGGAGGTGATAGGTACGCTGGGGGGCTAAGACAAGCAGCCTGGCCTTGGCCTGCCGGGCGGTAAGCAGGCGGTGGACGGCATGCATGGCGGCAGTCGTTTTACCGGTGCCAAAGGGACCTGACAGGAAGACAGAATTATGATTGAGCGCTTCAACCAGCCTGGATTGTTCTTGTGTAAGCTTCACAGACGAATTATACGCGATGGAAAGGCGTGGTGAGGTGGTTCTGGCAAGGTATAATCAGGAAAGCATCTGAAAACAGGAGAAAAAAGCAGATATGAGTGATATCGCAGCGTTCTTTAATCCCAAGGGCGTAGCCATTATAGGCGCTTCAGCAAAGCCAAACAAGCTGAGCTATGGAATCGTTGAAAACCTGACCAGGTACGGATATAAAGGTGCGATCTACCCGATCAACCCGAATGCAGAGACCATTTTAGGCCTGAAATGTTATGATGATGTCAGGGACGTGCCTGACCCTGTTGAACTGGGGGTGATCGTGCTGCCGGCGGGGATGACGGTTGAGGCTTTAAGAGGGTGTGCCGAGCGCAAGATCAAGGCGGTGATCATCATCTCTGGTGGATTCAGAGAGATTGGCGAAAGTGGGCGGCAGTTGGAGGAGATGTGCCTGCAGATCGCCAGGGAAAATGGGATGCGGATCATTGGACCCAACTGCGTGGGCACAATGGATATGTACAGCGGGTTGGATTCCACGTTCATTAAGGGAATGCCAGGGAAGGGGGCGATCGGGTTCGTTTCGCAATCGGGGGCGGTGTGCGGCGGGGTGGTTGACCTGTTGATCGATAAACATATCGGTTTTTCACATTTCGCCAGCCTGGGAAATGAAATGGACGTCAGCGAGGCTGATGTGATCGAATTCTTTGGCGATGACCCGCGGGTAAAGGTGATCGCGGCCTATATCGAGGGGGTGAAGGACGGCAAAAGGTTCATGGAAGTGGCGGGCAAGGTCAGCCAAAAGAAACCAATCGTGCTATTGAAAGCCGGGCGTTCGGACGCAGGGGCAAGAGCTGTCTCTTCTCATACTGGTTCATTGGCGGGGTCCTACACAGCTTATCGAGCGGCTTTCAAGCAGTGCGGGGTGATCGAAGTGGGGACCGTGCAGGACCTGTTCAATATCGCGTTGGGTTTTGCCTGCCTGGAAATGCCGAAGGATTACCGGGCGGCGATCGTAACCAACGCCGGGGGGCCGGCGGCGCTGGCTTCGGACAGCCTGGCGGCACATGGGTCCAGACTGGCGGATATCTCTGAGACAACCAAAGCAGAGTTGAGGCTCAAATTGAACCCCAGCGCACAGGTGGGCAACCCGATCGACATTTTGGGCGCGGCTGAGCCGGCAGAGTATGATGCCTGTTTGAAAGCACTGGGCAAAGATGAAGGCGTGGATGTTTTGCTGCCGATCCTGGTGCCGCAGGCACTGGTGAACCCGGTTGATGTGGCACAAAGTTTTGTTGAAAATGCGCACAGCGGAAAGCCACTGCTTGCGTGCATGATGGGCGAGCAGAGCGTTGGCGAAGCACGCAGGGTGCTGCATGCTAACAACGTGCCGATGTACCAGTACCCGGAAGATATGGGTATTGTCCTGGGCGGCATGCAGCAGTACGGCAATTATTTAATGCGATCACATACCAGGGTTTCGGCTGAAAATGGCGGAAAAAGGGAGAAAGTCCGGCAGATCATGGCAAGGTTTGCGGGCCGAAAGTCACTGGGAGAATATGAGACCCGGGCAGTGCTGGAAGCTTACGGGGTTCCCGTGGTACCGGGCGGATTTGCAGACAGCGCAAGCGCAGCAGGCAAGATCGCCGGTGAGATCGGCTTCCCGGTGGTGATCAAGATCGTATCGGAAGACATCCTGCACAAATCGGATGCGGGTGGGATCCGGCTGAACTTGAATAGTGCGGATGAGGTCAGAAATGCTAATGAGGAAATGATGACCCACATCCTAAAGACACATCCCAAGGCACATCTGGACGGTGTTCTGGTGGAAAAAATGGTGGGCAAGGGACAGGAAGTGATCATTGGCATGCAGCATGACCCGACATTTGGGCCTATGGTCATGTTCGGGATGGGCGGGATCTACGTCGAGCTGATCAAGGATGTGGCATTCAGGATTGCACCTTTGACCAAAGAAGATATTCTCGAGATGATCGATGATACTTATGCGGGAAAGCTTTTGAGGGGGTTCAGGGGGGAGGGCGCGTCTGATCTGGAAGCGGTGGTTGAGACCATCGGGAAGGTCGCACAACTGGCAGTGGACCACCCGAATATCCAGGAATTTGAGATCAACCCGTTGATCGTTTATGAGGCTGGAAAAGGAACGATTGCCCTGGACAGCCGGGCGATCCTGGTTTGATTTGGGTAGATAATAATGTTTGTAAGGATGTGATAGATCAAAGGAGTTAGACAATGGCTGAAGACCCGAAAACTGAGGAATTCCGCATTTCAGGCGAAGAAGTGATCGCCAAGATAAAAGAGCTGCTGCACGAAGGAAATGTCAGGAAGATCATCCTGAAGGATGAAAAAGGAGTGACATTAATTGAAATCCCGCTGACGATCGGTGTGATCGGGGCGGTGCTGCTGCCGGTGTGGGCAGCGATCGGGGCGATTGCGGCCATGGCAGCCAAACTGACCCTGGTAGTGGAGAGATCAGAAGACAAGCCGTAGTAAATAAAAAGCCTGCATCCTGGGATGCAGGCCTGAGCAGTTATTTTAGCGGCGGCCCATACTCTTGTAAGTAAAGCCGGCAGCCCGGATCGTCGCCGGGTCGTAAATGTTACGCCCATCGATGATGATGTGGTTTCGCATGGCCTGGTGTAAAGCGGCAAGGTCGAGATAGAAGAATTCCGGCCATTCGGTGACGATGACAAGTGCGTCTGCACCTTTGGCTGCTTCGTAGGGGGAACTGACATAG
>CAYSZB010000082.1:0-4042 GCA_964435475.1 uncultured Anaerolineaceae bacterium
TTTATGTCTTTAAGTCCATGCAGGCTTTCAATTGTTGGCACAACCAGCGATAATTGTTTTTGCCCCACCCCTTCCCGTATCATTGCATGTCGCAGATCCCAATCCATGCCATATTGGATGGTTTTTCTAACTGAAGGCACAGTGCCTATTGCTGCACGGATCGGGTAAATTCCAACCATAAGCACAACCAGCACAGCACAAACGATCAGGGATTGTTGAAGCCCTGGTCTACATCTAATGCTCAATATTTTCAGGAAATGTCCGATTATCAACCCGCCGCAACCAATGCTTAACGCCAATAAGAATATTGCGCCGGACACGGTCCTGTCAGCAGGGAAAGCGCTTTGAAAATAGATTGGCGGTGCCATGGTGCTGAGAACAAGAATGAACAGACCGATTGGGATCAACAGGATAGGCAGAATATAAATTTTAAATAAACTAGTTGAAGAGTGACTATCTAACTTTCCAAAGGATAAAAAGCCGATAGCTATACAAAGCCCCATCAGCACCAGTATTGGCACAGGATAGCTTTTTATCGTGCCATATAGCAGGTCCCAGGAATAGCGCAGTGTGCTCCCCACCAATTCTGTGATGCTTGGGCGCACAACGTTCAAAACTTCCTGGCGGACCGCATTCCCGGGTGAGAGGATATTCACCACCACTCCGATTATGCTCGCAACCAAAGCTAAAACCTGCCAGCGCACTGCCCGCCATTTCCTGCCATTTTTGAGCAACAGCAGAGAACCGATGATGAAAATGCCAAGGATGGTGATGGTCAGTACCGCAACTGTTTCAACAAATCCTGCATTGATGAACGACAACAGTGCAATCCCAATACCAGTAAGCCAGTGTTTCCTGACCTCAGTTCTTCGCAGCAGAGATATTAGCCAGGCAACCAGTGAAAGCAGCCCAATTATTGGTAATGTGTATGTGACCGAACTAATCATCCAATCAAGAACTTGGTAGCGGTTCGGCGTGATCAGCAGGAACAAAAAAAGCGTTGCTAATGAAGGAAGGATTGCATTTCTCTTACTTATATTCTTATTGAATATCTGAAAAACCTGTTGATAAAAACAATAGAGTGAAATACTTAGTCCAAGAATGAGTAATAATGGCAGAAAAGATGAAAAAGCATGTCCCGGGATTGAACTCAAAAGTGTAAAGATGATCTGTGAATAGCGCCCTGTCCAGTTGATATATAAATTGAGAAAACCGTGTAGCAAACCCTGGTGAATTACCTGAGAAGCAAAACAAAAGTCGTCTGCGATATAACGGGTGAACAGGCCTTCATAGGTGAGAACTATGAAGTAAAGGGTGAAAGAAAAACTGGCCAAAAAGAAACCAGCATTGATCAAACGCTGATCATCGGACCAGCGGGCTTGTGGCACCTTATCATCAGATTGTTTTATCACATTATTCATTTTATTGATCTTCATTCCTGCCTAAATTGTGGTTATTATACCAAGTGTATCTTTGGAGATAGCTGATTTTCATTTTTCGATTATGCGTCGTGGAGTTAATGAAATAATCTTGTAATGTTTTGCTTAGCCAGATCAACGATCATTTTTTGTTTGTTATAATCTTTATATGCCAGAGCAGGATCAGAGTTTTCCACCAGTCACCATCGTCACCCCTTCCTTCAACCAGGCACGCTTCCTGGATGAGACCATCCAGTCGGTGCTTAACCAGGATTATCCCCAAATTGAATATATCATTATTGACGGTGGGTCCACCGATGGCAGCCTTGAGATCATCCAAAAATATGCCGGTCGCCTGGCTTATTGGGAATCGGTGCCGGATGAAGGCCAGACGGATGCCATCAACAAGGGCTTTGCCAGGGCGCATGGCGCGATCCTGGCCTGGCTGAATTCGGATGACATCCTCTTGCCTGGGGCAGTGTCTGCCGCAGTTGGGGAATTGCGTGCTCACCCCGAAGTGGGTATGGTCTATGGTGATGCGACCCTGGTCAATGAAAAGGGGGTCAAGATCGGCGATTTTCCAGCTGCCCAGACCGATCTGAAACGGCTGAGACGGGGTTATGTGCACATCCCCCAGCAGGCGTCCTTTTTTCGCGCCAGCCTGTGGAAGAAAGTTGCCCCACTGGACCCCTCGTTTTATTTTGCCATGGACTATGATCTCTGGGTGCGCCTAGCCGGGCTTGCTCCCCTCTTATATGTACCGAAATTATGGGCGAGTTTCAGGCTGCATGGTGATGCCAAGAGCATTGCCGCTGATGATCGCTGCTGGCCTGAGATGTTGCGTGTTCACTACCGCGATGGGGGGCATAAGATTTCATTGATCGTGGCCAAGTACTGGGTTCGCAAACTGGTCGCGCCAATCCTGCAGTGGCGGCGCAAAAAAATGATCAAGAGATGATAAAAGAGGCTGTCTACCCGACAGCCTCTTTTTTGTTAGTGAATGACACCGAGTTCCCTGCCGACCTTGCGGAAGGCTTCCAATGCGAGGTCCAGGTCTTCCTGTGTATGGGCGGCACTGATCATTACCCGGATGCGTGCCTTGCCCTGTGGGACGGTGGGGAAGCCTAGTGACATGGCAAAGACACCGTTTTCATACAATTTCTGGCTGAACTGACGAGCCAACTGCACTTCACCCAGCATTACCGGCGTGATGGGGGTCATGGTAACCCCGGTATCCAACCCCATATTGCGGATCTCTGCCTGGAAGTAGCGTGCATTGGACCACAATCGGTCGACCAACTCGGTTGATTCTTCCAGCAGGTCAACCGCTGCCAGGCAGGCTGCCACATCCGGCACGGTTGCAGCTGAAGAGAACAGGAATGGTCTGCCGCGCTGCCTGAGCCATTCAATGATCTTAGCATTTCCGGCAACCACCCCGCCCATCACTCCGAATGCCTTGGAAAAGGTACCAATTTCCACGTCCACCCGCCCATGCAGGTCAAAATGGTCCACGATTCCGCGTCCCCCTCTGCCCAACACGCCTTCACCATGTGCATCGTCCACCATCAGCATCAGCTCATGAGCTTCGCTGGTCTCCAGCAGTTTATCCAGCGGGGCGTAATCGCCATCCATGCTGAAAACGCCATCGGTGATCACCAATCCCCGCCGATAGCTGCCTTTATTTTCATTGATCACCTGTTCAAGCGATTGCGGGTTGCAATGCCCGTAACGCACGATCCGTGCACCGGACAACCTTGACCCGTCGATGATGCTGGCGTGGTTGAGCTCGTCTGAAAAGATCACATCTTCCTTGCCAACCAGCGCGGGGATGGTTGCCCCATTGGCAGAAAAACCGGACTGGAAGGTGATAACCGCTTCGGCGTGTTTGAACTGCGCCATACGTTTCTCCAGTTCCAGGTGCAGGTCCATCGTACCGGCGATCGAGCGCACCGCACCGGGTCCCACGCCATACTTCTGCATGGCTTCGGTGGCAGCCGCGACCAAATTTGGGTGATTAGCCAAGCCGAGGTAGTTGTTCGAACAGAAATTCAATACTTTTTTGCCATCCACGATCAGCCAGGCGCCTTGCGGTGAACCCAGGGTGCGGATCTTGTTATAGAACCCGCTTTCCTTGAGATTTCCCAGTTCCTGATCGATCCAATCCAATCTTCCAGTCATGATGTGTCTCTCCTTATAAATGCTTTTGAAAAATTATACCCCGTCAACTATTCAAAAAAGACTTCCCACAGGTGAACATGTGCAAACTCGCCATCATTTGAATTCAAGATCTCGATCACCAGACTGTCAACCAGGGTCGGCGCACCAAGATCGATAATGAGCGCTCTGACCTGGGTGGATTCACCCATCTCGGCTTTAAGTTGCCGTTCAGCACTATCGGCAGATGTCCAAATGACGGTCATGCGCGTGCTGGAACCACCAACCAGGGCAGTTACCGTAGATATCGGCACAGCTTCCGGGAATGTCAATTCAATGCGCAGGGGATTTGCCTCAAAGGTGCGGATCAGGGTGTTGTCATCGCCATCGAACACATGCCGAATTTCGTTCATGTCCAACAGGGGATAAACAACCCTCACTTCCTGCTCCCCGAGCGTGATCGTTGACTC
>CAYSZB010000082.1:4142-6848 GCA_964435475.1 uncultured Anaerolineaceae bacterium
GTATTTTACTGTCCTGATCACCTCGATATCGGTGAATTTACCTGATTCCAGCATCAACTGGTATTCATTGGGCAGCATGATGTGGATGATATCCTTATCCAGTTTCAAAACCGAGTTGCCAAATTCCTGCACGCTGCCAATGCTGATGGGCAACGGGTCGCCCAGGAAGAAGCGGGCGATCACGTCCGTTCCGTTGGCCCAATTGGGACTTAATATGATCTGCTTTTCCGGATATTCAGCTTTCAGGGTCTTGATCTCAGAAAACAACTCCTCGCTGCCATATTGCATGCCATACAGGGTGTAATCATCATACCAGGTCGGGCCATTTTCCAGGCTTTCAACCAGTATGCCAAAGGACATCCCTGCCAGCAGGGTAAACAACACCACGGGTGGCAGCCATTTGGGTATTTTGATGCCTTTGACCAGGTTTAAGAAGTTGTCAAACCCGATGCTGATCAGCAGCACAGCCGGGATAACCAACACCAGCACCCGCGTGATGGCAATATCCACGATCGCTGCACCGGTGGGGGCAACCAAAAGAGCAATCAGCAAAGCCCGATGGGTTGATGTCTTAAAATTCTTAATGCATTGCCACAAACCCACAGCAAAAAATGGCAGGAAGATCAGCGGGATATGCCCCATGCCTTTCATCTGGTGGCGCACCAGGTCCAGGTCGTTCGGCATGAACCAGAAAAGCGGGTTGAGTCCTTTCAGCCAGCGGGATACATAATGACCGATCTTCTCCCATAATGAAATATCTTCCATCCAGTATGACTTCAACATCTGCAGGTGATGGGCAATCTCTTCCCCCTGGGTGACCTGGAAGCGGATATAAGGCAAAACCAGCACCGCCAACAGCAAAGCTCCCATCAGCACTGTTTTTCGTTGCTGCCTGTGGTAGCGCAAGTCCGAGAAAAACAACGCTATGGCGCTCAACACCACCACCACCTGCCCGGGACTGTAGGAGTAAAATGCCATAGCCGCCATGACCAGCGCCGGGTACAGGCTTTTGGGATCCGTTGTGCGGTAGCGCAGGTAAAAGTACAGGAATCCGCAGTAAAGAGATGCCATCAGGCAGGTTTCAAAGGCTGTCCTTGAATGCAGGAACCACGCAGGCACGGCAGCCAAAACCAGCGGGCCCAGCCACCAGTGCTTGATCTTGAATTGATTCCTGAGCATCAGCCCGAGAAAAACAGCTGCCATCAGCGTTGCCAGCGCAGCTACACCGCGTGTCACCCACACCGACCTCGGCAGCAACAGGCTGGGCAACACCTGCCAGTAGACCGAAAATCCCAGGTTAAACTGGCTGCCGTTTTCAAAGTAGGTGGGCAAAATCCTACCAGCCTCGTCTTTGAAACCGCGCATCACCAGGTCGCTGGCGGACATGGTCTGGATGGCCTCATCTGTAAAAAAGTAGATCGGGAAATTGGGCAGTTGGATAAAACGGGTCAAAAGATAGACCAGGATGGCTGCCCGGAACAACCAGGTTTCCAGTTTGACCTGCCTAAAATGCCCCAGCAGCCTGCCCCACTTGTTCCCGCCCGCAACAGCCTTGTCCATGCCTGCGATTATAGCATGAGGGTTGTTTCCGGTTACAGCCGCCATTATAGAATCCAACAGGTAAAAAGACAGGGTTTAAGGTCGAATAAAGCGTATAATAACTCAAAATAACGGCGTACTATGACCTCCCTTGAACAGGCAGGGTGTCATTCATACGCTCGCTGGATTTTTTGGTGTTTGAGAGGAAGATAAAGATGCGTATAATTTTCAACTTCTTAACGGTCCTGGTCATCCTGGCAATATTGATTTTCATTGCCTGGGGTGTCATGACCTATCTCAATCCTTTTCAACCCTACAATCCCTTTCCACCGCTTGTCTAGCCTGAAATTCAATCACATACAAAGAACACTATGACCGAAGGAAAAATCTCCCCAGAATTATTTGAACACCTGGTCGGGCTGGCAGCCATCGCCCTGGATCCCACCCAGAGTGAGTACCTGCGCTCCGAACTCAACAAGCAGCTCAATGTCATCGAGGAACTCAAAGCCATCCCGATCGACGAATCAGTTCCCCTGGCATCGCACGGTGTGGTGATCAATGCCCAGAACATGCCTGCCTTGCGCCTGGATGAACCGCGACCCTCCGATCACGCAAAGCGCATCATTGCCCAAAGCCCGGAGAGCGAGGATGGCTATTTTGTCGTTCCCGAAATTCCCCATGAGGACATATAACCATGGCGCTCATTGACCTTTCAGCAAGCGAATTGATTGCGCGCATCAGGCGCAAGGAGATAAAGGCCACTGAAGTGCTGGATTCAGCGCTCGAGCGCATCCAGGCGGTGGATGGTCGGCCTGGCAGCCTGGATGGCTTGCCTGTCACCGCTGAAGACGAAAAGAAAGTGCATGCTTTCATTACCCTGACAGACGATCTTGCCCGCCAGCAAGCCCTGGAAGTGGACCGCAAGATCGCCTATGGCGAGGATCCAGGCTTGTTGGCCGGTGTGCCGGTTACCATCAAGGACATCTTCTGCATGGATGGCGTGCTTTCCACTGCCGCCTCGCGCATCCTTGCCAATTTCAAAGCGCCTTACACTGCGACCAGCGTGGCACGTCTTCAAGATGCAGGCGCCGTGGTGCTTGGCAAGGTCAACCTGGACGAATTTACCTACGGCTCTTCCAGCGAATCCAGTGCCTTCCAACCCAGCCC
>CAYSZB010000082.1:6948-8894 GCA_964435475.1 uncultured Anaerolineaceae bacterium
GAGCAGTATTATCACCGGGCATTGAAAGTGCGCAGCATGATCCGCAGCGATTTTGACCGCATTTTTGACCCGGATGGCTTGTACCGCCTGGATGCCTTGCTGACGCCCACCACACCGACCACCGCGTTTCATATAAATGAACTCTACGGGGATTCGGTCCTCATGCAGTATGCCGACCAGTTGACCGTGCCTGCCAACCATGCCGGCATTCCCGGGATATCCATCCCGGCTGGCTTTGACGCGCAGGGTTTGCCCATCGGCATCCAGTTCCTGTGCAATGATTTCCGTGAAGACCTGATGTTCAGGACTGCCCATGCCTATGAGCAGGCAACACTGGATGCGGATTGGCGCAAGTTACAACCCCAGGTGCTGCGCTGAGACGGGAGAAAGAGAAAATGACACAATACGAAGCCGTGATCGGGCTGGAAACCCATATCCAGCTCAATACCAGGACCAAGATCTTTTGCCCATGCAAAGCAGATTCATGGGGCGACCCGCCCAACAGTAACATCTGCCCGGTTTGTTCCGGGCTGCCGGGGGTGCTGCCCGTCTTGAACCGGGCGGTGGTTGAAAAGGCTGTCATCCTGGCGGCAGCCATGCATGCCGAAGTGAACCTCGTTTCGCATTTTGACCGCAAGAATTACTTCTACCCGGATCTACCCAAAGGCTACCAGATCACCCAGTACGATGAACCGATCGGCAAGGGCGGATACATGGACCTTTCAGTGCCGGGTGGGTCTGCCCGCAGGGTGCGCATCCATAAGCTGCACCTCGAGGAAGACGCCGGCAAGACCAAGAATGTGCATGGTCAGCGCTTGATCGATTTCAACCGCTGTGGCGTGCCCCTGATAGAAATGGTTACCGAGCCTGACATGCATAGTGCAGATGAGGCCGCCCAGTATCTCCTTCAACTCCGCCAGCTGTTGCGCTGGCTGGGCGTCTCGGAAGCGGATATGGAAAAAGGCCACCTGCGCTGCGATGGCAACGTCTCCATCCGTGAAAAGGGCAGCACAGTGCTGAACACCAAGACCGAGATCAAGAACGTCAACTCGATCGAGGCACTGCGCAATGCGATCAACAACGAGATCGATCGCCAGATCAAGGAAGTGAGTGCCGGCGGCCGGGTAAAAGCTTGGACTTTGGATTGGGACGATGAGACCCAGACCCTGAAGATGATGCGCTCCAAGGAAACTGAAGCGGACTACCGTTACTTCCGTGAGCCCGACCTCTTGCCCCTGGTTCTGGATAAAGGCTGGGTCAAAGGACTGATCGAAAGCCTCCCTGAGCTGCCCCTGGCAAGGCGCGATCGCTTCATCTCTGAATATGGGTTGCCGCTTTATGACGCTGACATCCTGACAGGCGAGCGGTCGCTCTCAGATTACTTTGAAGAAACGCTCAGGCAGTATGGCGGCGATCCGAAGGTCGTTTCGAACTGGATGATGAACGAGGTTTTGCGCATGCTGAATGACCTCGGCGTCACGGTGGATGGGTTAAAGCTCAGGCCGCCACACCTGGCATCGATCATGTGCATGATTGATGAGAAAAAGATCAACGCCCCCACCGGCAAGGCATTGGTGAAGAAGGTGCAGGCCAGTGGGCAAACCCCTGAGGTGATCGTCCAGGCAGAGGGACTGGGCCTGGTGAGTGATGATGCCGCCCTGCGGGAAACCTGCCAGGCGGTTGTCACGGAAAATCCGGTCGAGGTGAAGAGCTTCCAGGAAGGCAAGGAAAGCCTGATCGGCTGGTTCCTGGGTCAGGTCATGCGCCGCACGGGTGGCAAGGCGGACCCGGGGATGACGCGCTCGATATTGTTGGATCTGTTGAAAGGCGGTTGACCCCCTTTTGGGGGTTGACCGTAAAGAATGATTCGTATAAAATAACTCTCTCAAAGCGCGGGCGTCGCCAAGTGGTAAGGCATTAGCCTTCCAAGCTAACATTCGCCGGTT
>CAYSZB010000083.1:0-3424 GCA_964435475.1 uncultured Anaerolineaceae bacterium
TCTTTGGGACCTTTGATAAAAGCCGGCACATTCTTGGTCTGGAATTCATACACATTTGTGTTCACCTTGGCATAGGTCTTGAAATCTTCTTCGGAAAGTTGACCAAGAATCGACCCATAGATCCAGCCCGTGTTTTTATATTGAATCCAACGTTCCAAACTTGCCACATAGTTCTTGTGATATGAAGAAGCACTGCGCAACGAATTAAGGTTAAGCCCAGGAGAGCGGAGTAGTTTTATGGCACCATCCCACCCGCTGTCAAAAACATCTTGGTAGACCTTGTAGCGTGATTCACCATCCTCAACCACCTTAGTGTAGGCCCCTTCAGTAAACCCAAGTTCTGTCATAAACTTATCTTGGGTAACTTCATACTGCTCCTTGGAAAGACCGAAGGTTCTGAGTGCACCTCCCTCCTCCGTATACAAATAGTCAAAGTAAGTGAACAAGGTTTCCAGGTCTTTGTCCTTTGCACTGGAAGTTACAATATAAGCGGGACCTTCCAGGGAACCCTGGTACATGGCGAAAGGCGTCTTGAATTGCTCGTTCTCACTGCCGTAGATATCGTTGATCGGTTGGGCCGCTGAGAATGAAACATATCCGTTCAGGTAGGGATCATCCGGGTTGGCCAACCTGCCCCCCAGCTGTGAGGAAAACCCATACCATAACCCAACCTTGCCTTGAAACACCTTGCTGCTGTCGATCGAATAGAATGCATCCGCAGTATGTTCAGGAAAAGCGGTGTCAATCCAACCGTTCTGATACCAGGTATTCACCGCTTGCAAATAGGTCCGGAAACTGTCAGAGGTAGCCCCATTGACGATCTGGTTATCTATAGTTTTGTACCAGGATGCATTCCCGCCACCAAACGCACAAACCAGGTCACCCGGTCCAAAGAAACCGGGGTAGTAAAGGCTCATGCCATAACCATCCTTGATCCCCAGGTCTTCCAGGGCAATATCAAAGATTTTGAACATCCATTCCCAGTCGCTGATATAAACCGGGTCTGAACCACCGCTGGGGAATACCACGTTGTCCTGCCAGCTATCTACAACTGGTGTACCATCTGAATTAAAATCGACATAAGCACCACTGAAGCTGGAACCATCCACCGGGTTCTTGCCATACTTGACGATCCAATCTCGGCGGTACTCATATCCCCCCCAGGTTTCGGGGGTGCTGTCTTCATAAACATAGATCTGGATAAAGCGTTTCTCCCCGTCAATCACGTTGGTCGCAGTCGCCTTCAGATCGGGATGCTTGTCCAGGAATGCCATGTAATTGGGCATATATTTTTCCACATACTCGGTGATATCCAGGGCAATTCCTTCATTGTATAAGTCTGATGCCTTGCCCGAGTATGCCGTCAGGTCCATCACGTCCATATAATCACCCGTGGCGATCAATGTGTTGAAGTTGTCCGCTTCCGAGCCTGAAACCGGAACCACAAAGCTCAGGTCAATATACTTACCATTACCTTTTTCGTCTGTGCCATAAGGCAGGGTTTCGAGGTATTTTATGGCCGGGTTATCTCCATAATCCGGGTAATGATCATCTCCCTGGCGGATCCAGAAGGTATATTGGCGTTCCGGGGGAACCGTGCGCTCCCCGGACGCACTTTCTTCATTTTTGTTACACGCAGTGATCGGTAAAATGACGATCAAACACAACACAATATAAATAAATTTCTGCCAGGGTTTCATAATTCTATCCAATAAACTAATCATCATTATCAGTTTCCATACAATGTGTCGGCAAGTGACTGTAACATGACGGTTACCTTGTCAGGACCATACTTGTTCAAGGCATTGACAAAGGATTTCCAATCTTCATCATTGTATGGGTCTTTCACACCCTTAATGAACGAGGGGACGTTTTTGGTCATGAACTCGGCTACATTGGTATTGACCTTGCTGTAAGTTTTAGCATTTTCTTCAGTCAGTTGGCCTGTAAACGAGCCGGGCAGCCAGCCGGTATTCTTGTACTGCGTCCAGCGGCGTACACCTTTCAACCAATCCGGATGAAATGAGGCTGTTCCACGTAACTCTTCCATATTCAACCCGGGTAAGCGGTCAGGCCGAAACGCCCCATCCCCGATCTCGATAACAGTTTCATTAAACTGGTAGCGGGTCACGCCATCCGCTTCCAAAGCCATGGTGTATGCGCCTTCCGTCACCCCGTTGTCGGTCATGAATTGGTTCTGGGTAAGCTCATATTGTTCTTTCGACAGGCCAAAGGAGCGGATCGGGGCACCACCCTTAGGGTCGTACATGAAGTCGAGAAAGGTAAAGAGGGTTTCCAGGTCCTTCTCCTCTGCGGCAGTGGTAACAATATAGCTCACACTTTCCTGGTTCGCCTGGTACATGGCATAGGGTGGTTTATTCTGCTGGGATTCGCTGCCATAAACGTCGTTGATCGGTTGCGCGGCAGTGAAACTGACAAAGCCATTGAGGTTGGGATCATCCGGGTTAGCCATACGCCCACCCATGGTGGCTTGTGTGCCATACCACAAGCCAACCTTGCCGGAATAGATTTTGTTGGTGTCGATCGCATAGAAGATATCCGCCGTATGCTCAGGGAATGCTTTATCGATCCAGCCATTCTTATACCAGGTATACATCGCCTGCAGGTAGGTTCGTAAGGTATCCGAAGTGCCACCGTAGACGATCTTGTTTTCCGGTGTCTTGTGCCATGTGGCATTGCCTCCGCCGAATGCACTCACCAGGTCACCCGTTTCCAGGTAACCGGGATAATACAGGCTCATCCCATAGCCATCGGTGATCCCCAGGTCCTCCATCGCAAGATCAAAGATCCCGAACATCCATTCCCAGTCGCTGATATAAACCGGGTCAGGACCGCCACTGGGAAATATCACGTTATCCTGCCAACTGTCCGGATCAGGTGTTCCGTCTTCTTTAAAATCGACATATTCACCCTTAAAAGCAGATCCATCCACTGGATTCTTGCCATATTTGACGATCCAATCCCGGCGGTACTGGAAACCACCCCACATAATCGGCACTTTATCCAGGTAGATATAGAGCTGAACGAACCTGGGTTCGCCATCAATAATGTTCGTTGCCGTTGCCTTCAGATCCGGGTTGGCATTCAAAATTGCCATGTAATGGGGCATATAATTCTCAACCCATTCAGTAATGTCCAGGGCAACACCTTCTTCATAAAGGTCCGTTGCTTTTCCTGAATAAGCTGACAGGTCCATCACATCCATATAATCGCCTGTGGCGATCAAGGTATTGAAGTTA
Source organism: uncultured Anaerolineaceae bacterium (assembly GCA_964435475.1). Taxonomy (GTDB): domain Bacteria; phylum Chloroflexota; class Anaerolineae; order Anaerolineales; family Anaerolineaceae; genus CAYSZB01. The sequence continues at coordinate 3,261 of CAYSZB010000083.1, forward strand.
TCCGCTTCGGACCCTGAGACAGGAGTGGTGAAGCTCAAGTCTATGTATTTATCATTCCCCTGCTCATCCTTGCCATACGACAGGCTCTCGAGATACCCGATACCAGGGTTTTCGTTGTAATCTGCATAATTCTGATTACCCGCACGGAGCCAGAAGGTGTACTG
>CAYSZB010000083.1:3524-8714 GCA_964435475.1 uncultured Anaerolineaceae bacterium
TTTCGTTGTAATCTGCATAATTCTGATTACCCGCACGGAGCCAGAAGGTGTACTGCAACTCTTCGGGAACGATTCTTTCCCCAGAAGCACCATCTTTGCTGCCTCCACAGGCAACGAGAGGCATTAACAGCATGAAGCATAAAACAATAATGATCGAGTTCTTTAAATGGCTCATCTTTTCACCTTTTAATCTCCGTTTTCCTTATGAGCGATCATGGGTAGATGATCGGCTCAATAATTGATCGTAAACAGCTGGATGTCGTTCACGTCAATCTCTGTCCTCAGTTTGAGTGTTCCATCATCAAACACAAAACTAACTGCTTCTTCCTGGAGCCGGCTGGCGGACTTGATCTCTTCCACCTGTGCCGGCTTGAGGTAAAGGGGACTGCCCAGTTTCTGCCATTCAGCCTGTGGATTGCAGTGCGTGTCATCCACCCGCCTTACCGTTACCTGGTGTACGTCTGACAGCCCGCTGATCTCAAGCTCAAGGCTCTCCTTTTCGCTTCGCTCGACCAGGCTTTGCTTGTACACCGCGATCTGCAAAGATTTTTCAGCCTTGAATGCAACCGCTTCAATATCCCCTACCTCAAAACGCCAATCATAGCGTTCATCACCCAAAAGCGAGAGCAGTTTGAAGGCCCAGAAGTTGGGTTTGGGGATGCCATGGATGGTTTGCAGCCCGAAAGCGCCATTGAATGGCTTTGCCAGTAATAACATCTCCTCAAAGATGTCCGAGAAGCACCAGTAAGAGTAACAAACCACCTCGCCATCCAGGTCGAGAACCGTCTTGAAGGCAAAAGCTGCTGCGACCTTGGTATCATGATCCGGTATGCCTGACGTCGAAGCTACATTCCATTCGGTATAGAGCAGGGGTGTATCGCCTGCCTGGGATTTGGCTGTCTTCATCTGGCTGTTAAGAGCACCCTTCGGAATGACCTTAAAAACTTCAGGCTTATAGAATATTTCGCGGCTGACCTCGGCCGGGGATCTCCCTGCCCCATTTTTTATTGCTTTTAATATACGTTTGGCGTCTTTAAATCCAAAGGCCTGGCCGAAAGCATCGCCCGGGTAGTGATGGGTCGAAATGAAATCATACGGCACGCGCTCTCTGTCACAGAATGCCTTGAATTCCCCCACCCACCTGTTGCTCGAAGTCGAGGGGCCGCCCACCCGCAAATTGTCATCGACCTCCTTGATCGCAGCAACGGTATATTTGTACAGTTTAAAATAGTCCTGCTGTTTGCCCTTGAAAAACCCCCACAGGTCAGGTTCGTTCCATACCTCGAAATACCACTGCTCAACCTCCTCATGACCATATCGGTCAATCAGGAATGAAACAAATTCCTTGATATAGTCATGCCATTCGTCGAAGTTCCTGGGCAGGGTGATGTTGCCTTTGTAATGAAACACCGTCTTTTTCCCAGAAGCAAGCGCGGAGGGCATAAATGACAGCTCCACAAAGGGTTTCATGCCTGCTGCCAGAACTGCATCGTAAACCTGGCCAACCTGGTAGAAATTGCGACTGGCAACCTTGTCCGCACCAGGCATCGGGATATATTCAGACAGGCGCTGGATCGTATTCATGTCGTCGTCGAGGATGCCGTGAAAACGAACATATCTAAAGCCTAGTTCATCGTGTGCAAATTTAAGCTGGTCCTGCCAGTCCCTGCGGTGAGCCTGGAAGGCATGGTCACTGCCCACGCACATTTGCCAGCTGCGATCCGTTGGTTTTGTTTTTGTGTTGATGTCAAATTTGATATTCATTGATCACTTTCTTTTAGTATAGGATTTTTCTTCCTTATTTCCCATAAAATTGATCAACCAGCGCCTGGAGCATGCTTGTGACCTTATCGGGACCATACTTATTCAAAGCATTTACATAGGCATTCCAATCGGCATCACTGAAAGGATCTTTTGTACCCTTGATAAAGGATGGGATGTTCTTGGTCATGAATTCTGATATGTTGGTATTGATCTTGTTTTGAGTTTTTAAGTCGCCTGCGGGAAGTTGACCGGTAAATGAACCGGGCAGCCAGCCAGTATTTTTATACTGGGTCCAGCGTGCCACATTCGCCACATAGCCCGGATGGAAGGCTGCTTTACCCCTGACCGAGTACAGGTCAATGCCGGGGAAGCGTTCTGCCTTAACTGCATTCTCCAGGCCTTTGTCAAACACCTCCTGGTGTACCTGGTAACGGGTTACCCCGTCATCTTCAACCACCAGGGAATAAGCACCCTCGGTCAAACCGTTCTCGGTCATGAATTCGTTTTGTGTGAGCTCATACTGCTCCTTGGATAGACCAAAGAAACGCACTGCGGATCCTTCCCTTGAGTACAGGTAATCGAGAAACGTAAAAAAGGTATCAAGGTCTTTGTCTTTTACAGATGTGGTGACCATGTAGGGCGCAATTTCCTGCCCCTGTTGGTACATCGCAAAAGGTGTCTTGTTCTGCTCGTTCTCGCCACCATAAATATCATTGATCGGTTGCGCAGCAGTATAGGATACAAAGCCATCCAGGTAGGGATCACTGGGATCAGCCAATCTCCCGCCCAGGCTGGCTAACAACCCCCACCACAATCCCACTTTCCCTGAAAAGATCTTGCTGTTGTCGATCTGGTAGAAAATATCGGACGTGTGCTCGGCAAACCCTGTATCGATCCAGCCATTCTGATACCAGGTATTCATGGCCTGCAGGTAGGTGCGGAAGCCATCCGAGACCGCACCGTTGACGATCTTGTTATCCGGTGTCTTGTGCCAGGTGGCATTGCCACCACCAAATGCACAGACCAGGTCGCCTGTCGCCAGGAAACCTGGGTAATAAAGGCTCATACCATAGCCATCCGTGATGCCCAGGTCTTCCATGGCAATATCGAAAATCTTGAACATCCATTCCCAATCGCTGATGTAGACAGGGTGGGCTCCACCACTAGGGAATACAACATTGTCTTCCCAGCTGTCCAAATTTGGGCTACCATCCGCATTGAAGGTCGTGTATGCCCCACTGAAAGCAGATCCATCCACAGGATTCTTGCCATATTTGACGATCCAATCCCTGCGGTACTGGTATCCGCCCCACATATCCCCCACATCATCTAAGTAAAGCATGATCTGCAGGTAGCGCTTCTCACCATCGACGAGATTGGTTGCGGTGGCTTTCAGATTGGGGTTGGCATCCAGGAATGCTGTGTAATTGGGCATGGAACTTTCCACCCATTCGGTGATATCCATGGCGACCCCTTCTTCATAAAGATCCAGCACGGTGCCCGAATAAGCGGTCAGGTCCATGACGTCCATATATTCGCCTGTAGCGATCAGGGTGTTGAAATTGTCCGCCTCACCCCCGGTAACCGGGACGTATGTGACAAGATCGATATAAATATCATTTCCATCCTCATCCTGCCCATACGAGCGGGTTTGGAAATAATCCACGCCGGGATTTGTTTCATAATCTGCATATTGTTCATTTCCAGCCCGGAACCAGAAAGTGTATTGTCGCTCTGCGGGAATGACGATATCACCTGTTTTTCCACTGTCACTCTTTGCACAAGCACCAAGGGGGAGCAATAAAATGGTGCATAGTAATAAAATGATTGATCTTTTCCAATGTTTCATGATTTATCCTTTATTTATCTCAAACCTAATCTTTTCCGCTTACTCACATTGAACTGTCAGCCTGGCATACGGGAGACCTTCAGCAGAAACGGTCAACTCGACCGTTCCCGGTTCCCGTGGGGCCCGCAGGCAGATGAGCGCTTTTCCATTCCAGGTTCTGCGCTTGCCTGTACCATAATTCTCATCCGTGCAGGGATTTCCTGAGCCCATTCCAGCTATCACAGCTCCCTGGCAGTTTGCACCCAGTTCGATGCTATCAGAAGGAACTGTCAAACCACCCTCATCCGTCACCCGCACAGATACAAAGCAAAGGTCGTATCCATCCGCGCTAATTACTGTGCGGTCTGGGGAGAGTTCGATCTTTGCTACGGGTCCTGTTGTGACTAGGGCATTGCGGGCTGAAGGTTGGCCATTGATCCATGCTACTGCTTCCAGGGCGCCTGGTGAATAGGGGACCACAAAACTTGTCCTCAGTTTCTCTGGCACGGCTTTACCTGCACTTCTGCCATTGACCAGTAGCTCCACTTCGTCGCAGTCAGCGTATACAACAACATCCACCGGTTTACCTATGTATTCATCGGGATAGGTCCAGCATTGTTGCACATCTTCCCACTGCCAGCCAAGACCATGAGCTTTCTTTCCGGTGAACCTGGGGTGCTGTGTGAATATGTATACGCCTTTATCCTTACCCCACATGATCCCCCGGTAATATGACTGGGGTCTGCGGTCGCCTGAAAGATCAAGATCACCCTGGAAACAGCTGAGCCAGGGCCAGGCACCGGTCATTCCCGATGACATGTCTCGCATATCGCGGATGACCCGACCTGCTCCCGCTTCGCCCAAATTGTCATAAGCTGTCCAGATGAAATCGCCAATGACATTGGGATTGGCTATCATTTCTTTATAATAATCATAGGTTATCGAAGCATGGGTCTCTGTCGCATGAATGATTCTGTCCGGAAAATGTTCCCGATCATACGCGTATCGATTATGGAAATAGTTGTAGCCCACAATGTCCATCTCTGCAGCGACAGCCTCTGAGTTTTCGCCCCAGTCGTCTTTACCCTCCTCGGGAACACCCGAGATAAGGTTAAGCATGGCAAACAGTTTGTCCAGGGCATTTGGATCTCGCAGCATTTCCTCAACCGAGGTGTTGTTGGGACGAATAAAAGGATCAACCGGCTTATGGTGCATGCCAGCTTTTGGCTTTGTTGTAATATTGATGCAAATTGCACCAGTAACAGGACGAGCCGGGTCAAGCTCATGGCAGAGAGCAGTCATCTGCCTTGTAAGTTCAACCCCATCGGAGGCACCGCCAAATTCCGGTATTTCATTCCCGATGGACCAGCAGTAAATACTGGGGTGGTTTCGATCCCTCAGGACCATCGACGACATATCCTTGCGCCACCATTCGTTAAAGTACAGGTGATAATCCTGGCTATTCTTCCCGTCGTGCCAGCAGTCAAAAGTTTCGTCAATAACATACATGCCAAGCCTGTCGCAGGCATCCAGCAAAGCTTCGGATGGCGGGTTGTGCGCTGTGCGCACTGCGTTGTACCCCACAGCTTTGAGCAGTT
>CAYSZB010000084.1:0-8696 GCA_964435475.1 uncultured Anaerolineaceae bacterium
GCCCTGATGGATGGCGGATTCCTGTTCGAAGCCCGGAAATCGCTCGAGGGCAGCATCCATTATTTTGAAAAACAGCTCGCTGTCCCCCTTCCGGAGGTAATTCTGCAGGATAAAGAGACCCTGCTGGACCTCATGGAACAGGAACAGTCGGCACCGGCCCCCTCACAGTGGTCCAAAAATTTTTCCCTGGACCTGCGCCTGGTCGGCCGCCAGGCGGAATTTGATGCCTTGCAGCAGACATTCAGCCGGGGCGGCTGTGTGATCTTGCAGGGCGAGAGCGGCATCGGCAAAACACGCCTGGTCAAGGAGCTTTATGAAAAGAGCATGCCGGCAGCACAGCTTTTATATGCCTCCAGCATCGAAACAGACCAAAGCCTTCCCTTCCAGACGGTCATCAACCTGCTGCGAACCAATATCAGCGAGGAGCAATGGAAAGCCCTGCCCAACCTGTGGGCCAATTTCCTGACCCTGCTGATCCCCGACCTGACCCTCCTGAAACCTGGGCTGATCATTCCCGATCGTCCAAACAGTACCTCGGCGGAGAACCTGGTCTACGAAGCGGTCATGGCGCTGCTTAAGATCGTTGCCTCCAAAAATCGCCTGATGCTGGTGATGGATGATGCGCAATGGGCAGATATCTCCTCTCTTTCCCTGCTCCAATACCTTGTCAATCATGGTTTTTTCCAGGTGAACGGGGTACTGGTGATCGTCTGCCAGACAAACCATAACAACGTCCGTTTACGATCAGTTATCAAACAGGTCTCAGGGCTGGAATCAACCACCACCCTCACCCTGCAGGGACTCGATGAAAACGCGGTGGGTGAACTGGTCAGGCAGGTGGATCCCGGCGAGATATGTCCAGCCTTTGTCCATCAATTGACAGAATATACCAGCGGTAATCCATACCTGGTGCTTGAAACGATTGCCAGCCTGCGCAATGAAAACCCAACCGGCGTCCTGGGAGATGTTCCAGGTGATCTGCCTATAGGCGGCAACATCCAGAGATTGATCGAACGGCGGCTGGGAATATTACCAGAGGAGAGCAGGCGCCTGGTGAGAGCAGCAGCTGTTCTTGGTGAGATCCTCCAACCTCAAGTATTAAAGAGTATCGTCGACCTGCCGGATGCACAGTTTAACAAAGCCTTTCGCCAACTGATTCAATCAGAATTGTTGATCCCCGAAGTGGCAAAAGCTCCGTCCAATCCCCAGTTCCGTTTTAAACATGAACTGGAAAGGCAGGCGATCTTATCCACTCTTTCGTTTTATGGTGCGATGAACCTGCATGCCAGGGCTGCCGAGGCGCTGCAGGTGAACGCCGCCGGGCAGGCCAGATCCCTGGCAAGCCGGATAGCCACACATTACCAGGCAGCCGGCATGCTCCATGAAGCCCTCCAATGGTGGCTGAAAGCTGCTCAATACAGCTGGACAATTTTTGCCAACTCTGCTGCCAAAGAGGCATACCAGGAAGCGGAAAACATCATCCTGCAAAACCAGGAGTTGATCCCGGATAATGATGTCTATGATTTTTCTTCCCAGTACGCCTTGTTTTTATATGAATCAGGGGACATAGAGAAACTGGAGCAGATCTGTCAGCAATCCCTGGAATGGGGCGAGGAACGCAAATATCCAGGCCTGATCGGTTCAGCCTTTCTGCACATGAGTTACCAATCCTTCGCCACCGCCAATTACCATGAAGGACTGAGCTACCTGAACAAGGCTGAAACCTACCTGGCTGTCTCCAGTCATCCCCAGGCGATGACCGCACTTTTTGTTCTACGCGGCCTGCTGCTGGGAATGGTAGATCGTCACCAGGAAGCCATCCAGAGCTATAACACCGCTTTATCGATCAACCAGTCGATCAATGATCCGGCTGTATTATTGACCAACTTCATGGCCCATTATTACAAGTGCAATGTCCTGTTTTCCATGGGAAAATTCAAGGAGGGCAGGATTGAGATTGAAACAGGGTATGAGCGTTACCGTCATGTCCTGCGACCTTTCCACCAGATGCGGGCGCATTATGCCTTTTCATATTTTTACTTCCAGTTATGCGATTTTCATGAACTCCGCCAGCACAGTGAAAAGGGGTACGAACTGGCGAAGGCCATGGACAGCAAGGTTTATGTGCAATACTTCCATCTCCTGTTTAGTTCCCTGGAAAACCGTATGGGCAACCTGGATAAAAGCTATATGTATATCCAGGAGGTCCTCACCCGGGTCGAAGAACTACAAAATGCAGATCTATTCATGCACGCACATTTCCTGCTGGGAGAGATTTACCTCCTGCTCAACGACTTCCCCAGGGCAGAAAGTGAATTCCGCATTGCTGTTGCCAGGCCTTTGAAGTGGTATGCCTACTATCAATGCCAGAACCGCCTGGTTTACGCGCTCATCTTCCAGGGAAAGCTTGACGAAGCAGAGCAGATCCTGCAGACCATTATGGACTATGAATTGGTGAGCGAAATGCAGGGCGTTTACCTGGAATCGCTTCTGAACCAGGCTTATATCAATTTACTCAAAGGCAAAAAAGATTCTGCGAGTTATATCATCGACGACCTGGTCAAACGCGCAAAAAAAGAGGAAATGGTCGAGCTTATCATGCTGGCAAAATTTACCCAGATGCAGATCGCCGCTGATCGCGGGCAACACGCAGTGGTTGATTCGTTGTACAGTGAGATCAGCAGCTGGTCCCTGGAAAACGGTGTTCCCTGGCCTTATCTCACAGCAACCCCGTTCTGGATGCAATTCAGCCAGAAACCGGCGGAGGAAAAGGCAAAGCAGTTGGCAGTTTCCAGGCAGTGGATCGCCCAACTGGAACCCCTTTGTCAATCACCTGCCTTCAGGGACAGTTTCAACGCCGCCAAAGCCATGTGGTTGCCTTAATCTGAGTGATTTTGTCCACGTTTTGTCCACGCCCCTGTGTTAAAAATGACCCTGCAAACAAACCAGCGTTTGGGCACATGGACGCAGGGGACCAGTGCGAAAGGACCACCACTGAAATGGGGAGCATGTTAGTGGCGGTCCTTTTCTTTTAATAGTGGATATCTCTAAAGTGATCGCAGCATTGCCACGGTCACGCCATCTCCCCCTTCGGTCTCACCGCCCGCTTCCCAGCGGGCAACATGCGGGCTCTGACGCACCACATCGCGGATGGCCTGGCGCAGTTTGCCGGTGCCCTTGCCGTGAATGATGCGCACGTAGGGCAGGCCTGCCATGTAAGCCCGCTCAAGGTAACGCTGCAGGCTCTCGAGCGCTTCCTCCACCCGCTGCCCGCGGATATCCAGTTCCACCCCGGGTGAATCCACCGCTGGCAGGTTCAACCTGCCCACCTGTTTCACTTCCACCACGGGTGCCGCTTCGGGTTCCTCTGCCTGGGTCTTGCGCGTGATGTCCGATAGCCTGGCCCGCACGCGCAGCACGCCCACCTGCACCTCCAGGTTGTTCTCGCCCAGCGAGGTCACAATGCCATCCTGGTTGATCGTCTTAAGGTGCACCTTTTCGCCCAGGCGGACCGGCCCGCTGGGTCTCTTGCCTCTTTTGATCGGCTGGGTTTTGCGTTCGACCGGCTTTTCAACGACCTCCGCCACTTCTTCGAGTTTTTCCTCAACCTCATCCACCACTTCCAGGGGCTGCCTGGCGCGTGCCAGTTCCCTGCGCAGCGCTTCCATTTCGCTGCGCACGGTTTCCACCTCGCAGGCAGCCTCAGACCGTGCTTTTTCGAGGATGGCAACCCGTTCTTCTTCAACCTTGTCCAGCCTGCTGCTGGCTTCGTCCAGGCGGGTTTCCGCCAGGCGGCGCACGTCTTCGGCCTGCTGCAGTGCTTTTTGCGCCAGGTCGCGCTGGCGGTGGATCTCCTCCAGCAAATCCTCGGCCTTGAGATCTGCCGGGTCGATCTCCGCCCGGGCTGCCGAAATGATCTCGTGCGAGAGGCCCAACCTCTCGGCGATCAGCAGGGCATTCGAGCGCCCGGGCAGACCGATGGTCAGGTGGTAGGTCGGTTTGAGCGTCTGCAGGTCAAATTCCACACTGGCATTGACCACGTGCGGGGTGGTATGGGCATAAGCCTTCAACTCAGGGTAGTGGGTCGCCACCATGCAGGTAATGCGGCGCTTTAAAAGGTGTGTCAGAACGGACATCGCCAGCGCAGAGCCCTCCTGCGGGTCGGTGCCGGCACCCAGTTCATCCAAAAGGACCAGCGACTGGGCATCTGCCCTCTTAAGGATCGAGACCAGCTGGGTGATGTGCCCCGAAAAGGTTGAAAGAGACTGTTCGATCGACTGCTCATCGCCGATATCGGCGAAAATATCCTTGAAAATGCTGAGCGTGGAGCCTGATTGGGCGGGGATCTGCATGCCAGACTGTGCCATTATAGCCAGCAGCCCGACCGTTTTCAGGGTGACCGTCTTGCCGCCGGTGTTGGGGCCAGTGATCACCAGGGCGAAGGTATCTTCGTCCAGGACCACGTCAATTGGCACAACTGTTTCGGGGTCGAGCAGCGGGTGGCGCGCCTTGACCAGGTGGATCACGCTGCCGGGGTGCGGGTCGTTGTGTTTGGAGGCGATGGCCACCAGCAATGGTTCGGTTGCCCGCAGGTCCAGGGCATGTTTGGCACACATGCACGCCAGGTCCAGTTCCGCCAACGCTTCCACCATGCTGTTGAGCGCTTCAGCGTTCTGGGCGACCTTCTGGCTCAGTTCGAACAGGATGCGGCGGATCTCGTCGCGTTCGGCTAACTGCAGTTCCTTGTATTTGTTGTTCCACTCCACCACAACCAGCGGCTCGATAAAGAGGGTCGCCCCCGAAGCGGACTGGTCGTGGATGACCGCCTTGATGCGCCCTTTGAACTCGGCGCGCAACGGCAGAACATAGCGCCCGCCGCGTGTGGTGATCAGCCCCTCCTGCAGCATCTTCGCCGTGGTGGGGTCGCTGATGTATTTTTCCATGCGCGACATCAGGCGTTCATGGGTGATCTTCAGTTCGCTGCGGATCCTGCCCAGTGCATCCGAGGCGCTATCCAGCACTTCCGCCCGCTCGGAAATGGTCTTGCTGATCGAGTCCACCAGCCCCAGGCCCACCGGCAGCCCCAGGCCGATCTCGACCAGGTGCGGGGCTTGCGCGGCGTTATCATCCAGGATGCGCTGCGCTGAGCGGGAGACAACCAGGGTGTTCTTGATCGCCAAAAAGTCCAGCGGCTCCAGAACGCCTTCGCGCTGGGCAAGCATCACCATGGGGCGCAGGTCGGTTGCACCACCAAAGTTCAGGTCACTGCTGTTATCCAGGATGAAGCGTGCTTCGCGGGTGCGTGCCTGGCGCGACAGGGCATATTCCAGGTTGGAGGTGGGTTTCAGCGCCAAAGCCAGGTCGGCTGAGGCTGAAAAGCCGGCATAGCCTGCCAGGCGGGTGAGTATCTTGGGAAATTCCAGGGTGACCAGTGTTTTTGCGTTCATGATTTGAAAAGTGTATCATAAAAGGCATTGCCCAGCGGGCTGCTTGCACTGGCCAGGAAAACAAAAAAGGGCCGGCGTATGGGAGTGCCGGCCCTTTAAGAGACTTTTTTATGAAAATTTAAATGGCTTCTGTATGTGTTTCAACCTGTTCCTTCTTCTTAAACATCGACGGCAGCAAGGGCAACACCAGCAAATTCAGCGCCGCAAAGATCACGAAGGTCCAGCGGAAGGTGACCGCGTCGGTCAAAGCCCCGCCAATGCCCAAGCCGATGCCCTGACCCACATTGGTCAAGGCCATCAGGATCGAGAACATCGAGGCGGCAATGCGCTGGTCGACCACGCGCATGCAGAAGGCAAAGGTGACGGTCTGCGCTGCGCCGTATGCCACACCGTAAAGCATCACCAGCCCGATGGCAAAGCCCAGCCCGTACTGCTTGAGCACCAGGAACGCCAGCAGCAGCAAGGCGCCGCTGACCATCGCCAGGATGGCGAGGGTGGCTTTCTTGACCTGTACTTTGCTCATCAAAAGGCTGCCCACCACCGAGCCCAGCACCACGCCGATGCCCCACAGCGAGGTGATGAAACCGGCTTGCGACAGGCTGATGTCCAGGCTCTTTTCCAGGTAGGGGTTGATCAGCTGGTTGGCACCCACAATGACCATGAAGATCACCAGTCCAGCCAGACCCACCGCGATGACCGGCCACTTTTTGAAGGCACTGAAGGCACCCCACTCAAAGCGTTTCTCAGCCGGCTTTTCACCCTCCCGCAGGGTGAAAAGCAGCGGCACAGGCAGGAGGGTCAGCGCCGCCAGCACCCAGAAAACCGCCAGCCACGAGACATGCTCTGCCAGCAGGCCAACCGCCGAGGCTGCCACGATCGTGCCTATCGCCCGACCGCCCACCATGAAACCCTGGATGCGGCCTTGTTCGGCTTCGGGTGTGGTATCCAGCGCCAGCCCATCCGTGCAGGTGTCATACAGCGCCATGCCCAGCTGCAGCAGGAACGCCACCGCCACAAAGCCCCAATAATACGAGCGCGGGTCAATGAAAGGCACCGCCACCAGGCACAGTAACTGCACCGCCAGGCCGATATAGATGTAAGGCTTGCGGTGACCCATCTTGAACAGGTTGACCTTGTCGCTCAGCATGCCCAAAAAGATCTTCAACACAAAGGGGATCAGGGCGATCGTGCCGAAAATGCCGATGCTGGTCATGGTCAGGCCTTTATCGAGCAGGTAGAGCGAGTTAAGCGAGGCAAAATAGCCCAAAATGGTGCCCTGGGTGAAGTACAGCGAGCCAAAAAGCAGGTAACGGATGAATTTATTGCGTGGCATGGATGGTGTCTCCTTTTTCAGGTGAGAAATAGGTGCGTGATCGTGGCGGGTAGCGCATGACTTGGGAAAGTATACCTTATAACCCTGAATTACTGGATTAATATGCCCTTGGAGGGGTTTGGGACAATTTTATGGTATTCTTTCAACAGAAATATCTTTCTAAACCACCAAAGATCAAACACAAGGAGTTGAACCATGCAATCAACCACATTACCCGAACGCAAAGACATCCCGATCGAAGAGACCTGGGACCTGGACAGCATCTTCCCGGATGTTGCCGCCTGGCAAGCCGCCCTGCAATCCGTTGCCCAGCGTCTGCCCGAGATCAGCCAATACCGGGGACGGCTTTCCGAGGGACCGCAGACCCTGCAAGCCTGCCTGGAATTGATGACCGACCTGATGCGCCAGGCTGCCAGGGTCATGTCTTACGGCTCGTTGGGAGCGGCAACCGACGCCAACAACCAGGATGCCCTGGCACGCATGGGGCAGGGCGGCGGACTGATGCACCGCATGCAATCGGCAGTCTCCTTTATCAAACCCGAACTGATGCAGATCGGCATCCCCACCCTGCGCAGCTGGCTGCAAACTGAACCGGCGCTCAATATCTATGCGCATTTTGTCGACGACCTGGAACACGAGCAGGCCCATATCCGCTCACAGGAAGTGGAAGAGGTGATCGCCCAGGCCGGGCAGGCGGTTAACGCCTCCTTCCAGACCTTCACCAGCCTGACCAGCTCCGAGATCAAGTTCAAGCCGGCGGTGGACAGCAAAGGCCAGGAACACGAGGTCGGGCAGTCCAGCATCGACGGTTTCATCACCCACCCGGATCGTGAATTGCGCCGCACCGCCTGGGAAAGCTATGCCGACGGCTACATTGCCCTGCGCAACACCCTCGCCAACACCCAGCTGGGTGGGCTGCACAAAGACCTCTTTAACATGCGCGCCCACCGCTACAACTCCTGCCTTGAAGCTTCGTTGTACCGTTTTGACATCCCAACCTCCGTCTTCCATAACCTGCTTGACGTTTTCAAGGCCAACCTGCCCACCTGGCACCGCTACTGGCGCCTGCGCAAGAAAGCGCTTAAGCTGGATACCTTCCACGCCTATGACATCAAAGCGCCCATCTCGCAAACCCAACCCCTGATCCCCTTTCACCAGGCGGTGGACTGGATCTGTGAAGGCATGGCGCCTTTGGGCGAAGAGTACGTCAGCATCCTGCGCCGCGGGTGCCTGGAGGAGCGCTGGGTGGACCGCGCAGTCAACAAGGGCAAACGCCAGGGCGCTTTCAGCAGCGGTGTCTACGACACGCACCCCTTCATCCTGATCAGTTACCAGGATAATGTCTTTTCGCTTTCCACCCTGGCACACGAACTGGGCCATTCCATGCATTCCTACCTGACCAACCAGCGCCAGCCCTTCCTGTACAGTCACTATGCCATGTTCGTGGCAGAGGTGGCATCCAACTTCAACCAGGCCATGGTGCGCGATCACCTGCTGAAGACCCAGACTGCTCCGGACTTCCAGGTGGCGCTGATCGAAGAAGCCATGTCCAACTTCCACCGCTATTTCTTCATCATGCCCACCCTGGCACGCTGGGAACTGGCGATGCACGAGGCGGTCGAGAAGAGCGCCCCGCTGAACGCCCGCCTGATGAGCCAGCAGTGCGCCGCATTGTTCAAGGAAGGCTATGGGGATGAAGTGGAATTTGACGAAGCACGAACCGGCATCACCTGGGCACAGTTCCAGCACATGTACATGAACTTCTATGTCTTCCAGTATGCCACCGGCATATCGGCAGCCCACGCCCTGGCAAACCGTGTCCTGTCTGGGGTGGAAAATGCCGTGCCAGATTACCTGGCGTTCCTCGGCTCAGGCGGTTCGGATTACCCGATCAATTTGCTGCGTAAAGCCGGCGT
>CAYSZB010000085.1:0-8561 GCA_964435475.1 uncultured Anaerolineaceae bacterium
CGCACAATTTGCGGTCTTGACTCTTGAAAAGAGTATGTTATACTCATCGTTTGCACATTAAGCCCCGGAAAGGGGTTTTTGACCGTGTATGCAACAAAACGGATTACTCGAGGAGATGTGAATGGCTGATGTGATGCCTCCCAAGTCTTATGCACGAATTAATGTAGGGTTTGATCTACCCAAACTGATCCAGGTACAACTTGATTCCTTTCGGCGTTTGAAAGCCGAAGGGCTGGGAAGTCTTTTTAATGAAATTTCCCCCATCGAATCATACAGTAAAGACCTGCGGCTCTATTTTCCAAGCGAGGACCAGAGTTTCAAAGACTTTGGGTTAAGCTACTGGTTTGAAGATCCCAAATATTCAATTGAAGAATGTCTTGAGCGGGACCTGACTTACGCCTGCCCGTTGTATGTCTCTGTTTTGCTGGAAGGCGCTGGCCTTGAGATGAAAAAACAGGACATTTTCCTGGGCGATTTCCCGGAAATGACAGAGAAGGGCACCTTCATTATCAATGGCACAGAACGTGTGGTTGTTTCGCAATTGATCCGATCACCTGGTGTGTACTTTGAAGCAAATATGGACCGGGCAACCGGGCGCTGGATGGCTACTGCCAAACTGATCCCGGATCGTGGTGCATGGATGGAATTTGAAACCCGTAAAAATGATTACATCATTTTGAAGTTCAACCGGAAACGTACCGTACCGATCACCGTGTTCCTGCGTGCCCTGGCGGCGGTGGATGACCAGACCGATCCGGAGAACACACCCTTGAGAACCGGGACTGACGAAGAGATCCTGGCCCTTTTCCAGGATGTGGATAACAACCCAGATCGCCAGTTTATCAAGTCGTCCTTTGACCAGGAACCGGCATATGACCTGCCCGGTAATATGACCGTCTCCCAGGCAGCTTTGATCGAGTTCTTCAAGCGCCTGCGCCCCGGTGATCCGCCAACCCTGGATAATGCCCGCAATTTCATGCTGGAACAGTTATTTGACCACCGTCATTATGACCTTGAGAAGGTTGGTCGATACAAGCTTAATCAAAAACTGGACCTGCAGGATACCATCCCGGTGAGCCACCGCATGATCACCAAGTGGGATATTGTGCGTTTGATCCGCCGGATGATCCAGATCAACAACGGCGTTGAGCAACGGGATGACATTGATCATCTTGGCAACCGCAGGGTGAAAACTGTGGGTGAACTGATCCAAAACAAACTGCGCATTGGTTTGCGCAGGATGGAACGGGTCATCAAGGAACGCATGTCCATCCGTGACCAGGAGCAGGTATCCGCGATCGGTTTGGTGAACATCCGCCCCGTGGTGGCTGCTTTACGTGAATTCTTCGGCTCAAGCCAGCTTTCGCAATTCATGGAAGAGACCAACCCCCTCTCCGAATTACGGCATAAGAGAACACTATCAGCCCTCGGCCCCGGCGGTTTGCGCCGTGAACGGGCAGGCTTTGATGTGCGTGACGTGCACCACTCCCATTATGGACGCATCTGCCCGATTGAGACCCCTGAAGGCCCGAATATTGGCCTGATCGGACGTCTGGCAACCTATGCAACCGTCAATGAGTATGGCTTTATCGAAACTCCTTACCGAAAAGTGATCCGCGTCATGCGCGGAAACGATCCAAACCTGGTCAATCACCTATTACGCCAGGATATCCCGGACCCCAAAACAGGCGAGGTGTTGTTCCACTTTGGCGACCGCACAACCCCTGAGATGGCAAAAACCATTGCCAAATTAGGTATCGAAACCGTGCTGGTCAGGCCATTTGTGTCTGATGTTTATGAATACTTATCGGCTGATGCAGAAGACAAATATGTTATTGCACAGGCAACCGCCCCGCTAAATGAATATAACGAATTCCTGCACCGTGTTTCGTGCCGCTATCATTCGACATTCAATATTTTCGATTATGAGTTTATTGATTATATGGATGTTGCACCGCACCAGGTAGTCGGGATCAGCGCTGCTTTGATCCCATTCCTTGAGCATGATGATGCCAACAGGGCTTTGATGGGCTCGAACATGCAGGCGCAGGCGGTTCCTTTGATCCGTCCTGAAGTGCCGATCGTATCCACCGGGATGGAAGCCAGTGCAGTCCTGGATTCGGGACAGTTGATCATTGCAGAAGAGGATAGCCAGGTTGTGTCGGTGACGGGCGAAAGCATCGTTGTCAAACAGCAAAATGGGGAGACCAAGACCTATCGATTGCGCAAATATCAACGTTCCAACCAATCGACATGTATCGACCAGCGACCGGCGGTTACCAAAGGCCAGTTGATCAAGAAAGGTCATGTCATCGTTGACTCCTCTTCCACCCAGGATGGAAAACTGGCACTGGGTCAAAATGTGCTGGTCGCTTTCCTGGCATGGGAAGGTTACAACTTTGAGGATGCCATCCTGATATCAGAGAACCTGGTTGAAGAGGATCGCTATACATCAGTTCACATTGAAAAATATGAAGTGGAAGCACGCGACACCAAGCTGGGTCCTGAAGAGATCACTCGTGATATCCCGAATGTGGGCGAAGAAACCATCCGTGATCTTGACGAAGATGGCATCATTCGCATTGGAGCCGAAGTGGGCCCTAATGATATCCTTGTTGGAAAGATCACACCCAAAGGTGAAAAAGAACTGACCCCAGAAGAACGACTTTTGCGGGCGATCTTTGGCGAGAAATCACGTGATGTGAAAGATACCTCCCTGCGAATGCCGCATGGTGAGCGGGGCATCGTGGTCGATGTCAAGGTCTTTGATCGTGAGGACAACACCGATCTTTCTGCCGGTGTGGACCGCATGGTGCGTGTGTCTGTTGCGCAACGGCGCAAGTTAACCGCCGGTGATAAAATGGCTGGTCGTCATGGTAACAAAGGTGTGGTTTCGCTGGTTGTTCCCGCTGAAGACATGCCATACCTCGAAGACGGAACGCCGGTTGACATCATTTTAAATCCGCTGGGCGTCCCCAGCCGTATGAATATCGGCCAGGTCCTTGAAACCCACCTGGGCTGGGCTGCGAGCCGACTGGGCTTCAGAGCGATCACACCGGTTTTTGACGGTGCATCGGAATTTGAAATTGAAGCCGAATTGGCGCGGGCCTGGATGGTCGATCATGCATGGAATATTGCATCTGGTCGCGCCTGGGATGCTCTTCATCAACAGGAATATGATCCTGAGATGATCCGGGATGACAAAGAAGTACGTTTGTTATACATCGAGGATTGGCTGTCACCCCTTGGTTACAACATCCAGGACCTGATGGAAAACGAAACAATGGCCAAGCGGGCAGTAACCCGTGAATGGTTGCGTGAAGAGGGCTATGAGCCGGATGGTATCCTGGCATTTGAAGACGTGCGCTTAACCAACAGCGAACGTGATCTGCAGGATGAACGGGCGATCGTTGCCTGTATCTATCTTTGGGCGAAGACGCTCAATCAAAAGATGACTCCTGACCTTGATTATGAGGGTGTCATGGAGAAAGCCCACAAGATCATGATCAAGACTGGTCAACCCATCCCCACCCTGGGCAAGCAAATGCTGCGGGATGGCAGGACGGGTAGTTATTATGACCAGCCGGTGACCGTTGGTATGATGACCATGATGAAACTGCATCACCTTGTGGAAGATAAAGTACATGCCCGCTCAACCGGTCCATACAGCCTCGTGACCCAGCAACCCCTGGGTGGCAAGGCGCAGTTTGGTGGACAACGCTTCGGTGAGATGGAAGTCTGGGCGCTTGAGGCTTACGGTGCGGCTTATACTTTGCAGGAAATGTTGACCGTCAAATCGGATGATACGATAGGGCGGGTAGCTACATATGAAGCCATTGTCAAAGGCAAGCAGATTGAAGACCCGGGCATCCCTGCGGCATTCAAGGTTTTGGTGAAAGAACTGCAGAGCCT
The DNA here is from genome assembly GCA_964435475.1 of uncultured Anaerolineaceae bacterium. GTDB lineage: Bacteria > Chloroflexota > Anaerolineae > Anaerolineales > Anaerolineaceae > CAYSZB01. The sequence continues at coordinate 3,913 of CAYSZB010000085.1, forward strand.
CAGCCTGGCGGTGGAAGGTATCCTGGAAGATGATGATATTATGAAGTTCGGAAAAGATGACGAACGAAATCATCCCACGCATATACCGACCAGCCTGTTGGGGATCGGCAGAGGCAACCCATTTGACCAGATCAACTGATTTGGGACCAAAGAATCAGCTCCTTGACGAGGATTATTGCGCGTGGTAGAATCTCTGCTCATTACCGTCATCCTGGAGCCAATGAAGCCCGCACTTGATGGACGGAAATATTAGGAAAGATGCGAGGCCATCTTGGAATTTATGATGGCCTTGCTTTTTGGAAACTAACAAATTTTATTTTTATAGGCTTGGAGGCAAAGTGCCAACAATTAATCAATTGATACGAAAAGGTCGAGAGACCAAGGCAACGAAGAGTAAATCGCCTGCATTGCAGTACACATTAAACTCTGAAAAGCAGCGAAGAAAACGTCAGGCTAAGGGTGCACCCCAGAAACGTGGTGTATGCACAATCGTGCGTACCATGACACCCAAGAAACCGAATTCGGCGCTGCGAAAAATTGCCCGTGTGCGTTTGAGCAATGGTATGGAAGTAACCGCTTACATTCCCGGCGAAGGTCACCAACTTCAGGAACACTCCGTGGTTCTAGTACGCGGTGGCCGTGTCAAAGACCTGCCAGGCGTACGCTACCACATTGTTCGCGGCACCCTGGACACAACAGGTGTGAATGACCGCAAGCGTGCCCGATCAAAATATGGCGCCAAGCGCCCCAAGTAATAACCAGTGAGCTGATCCTGGGTGAAGCATTGCCAAGTTTCGAGGACAATGCTTTGCCCTATTTATTTCTAAAGGAGTATTCATGTCGCGAAGAATAAAACCAGAAAAACGCGAAATTCTGCCTGATGCGCGGTTTAACAACCTGCACATCCAGATGATGATCAACCGAATTATGTTGTGCGGAAAAAAAAGCACTGCTACCCGGTCCGTTTATGATGCGGTTGATATGATCGCAGAAAAAACAGGAAAAGAAGGGGTCGAAGTCTTTGAAAATGCGTTGAAAAACGTCAGCCCTATGATGGAAGTAAGACCCCGTCGTGTGGGTGGCGCAACCTACCAGGTCCCGATGGAAGTTTCACCGGAAAGACGATTGACCCTTGCCATGCGCTGGATCATTACTGCATCGCGTGCAAGAGCCGGCAAGTCTTACGCTGAAAAACTGGCTGCCGAGTTGATGGATGCCTCTGAAAACCAGGGCGCCTCAATCCGCCGCAAAGAGGAAACCCATAAGATGGCTGAAGCCAACCGGGCTTTCTCACATTTCCGCCTTTAGGAGCGGTCCAGTTTTTGACTTTCAACTAACAAACTTATGATGATCAGGGAATATCCGCTCGAGAAGTACCGAAATATCGGTATCATCGCACATATTGATGCTGGCAAGACAACGACAACAGAGCGGATTCTTTACTATACCGGTAAAACTTATCGCCTGGGTTCTGTGGATGATGGCACCACGGTGACCGACTGGATGGCGCAAGAGCGCGAACGGGGCATCACCATCGTCTCTGCTGCTGTGACTGCCGAATGGAAGGGCTACCGCATCAACCTGATCGACACACCCGGGCATATTGACTTCACAGCTGAAGTACAGCGTTCCCTGCGTGTCCTGGATGGCGGGGTGGTCGTTTTTGATGCAGTACAGGGCGTTGAACCACAGTCTGAAACTGTCTGGCGCCAGGCAAACCGCTACAATGTGCCGCGCATCTGCTTTGCCAATAAGATGGACCGCACCGGTGCGTCTTATGAACGGACCATTAAAAGCATCCGCAAGCGATTGGGTGGAAAACCGATCGCAATGCAAGTTCCCATAGGGTCAGAATCATCATTTATTGGTGTGATTGACCTGATGACAGAAGTTGCCTACTATTTTGAGAACGAATCTGGTGATGATCCCCGCATTGCTGAAGTCCCGGATGAACTCAAAGTAATCACCCAACAAAAACGCGCAGAAATGGTTGAGCGCATCGCTGAGATGGATGACGATCTCACCATGAAGTACCTTGAAAATGAACCCATATCAGTGGACGAACTCAAGCAGACCTTGAGAAAAGGCGTTTTGGCCTCCGCTGTCACACCGGTATTTTGCGGTTCATCACTCAAGAATAAGGGTGTTCAACTGGTTTTGGACGCTGTTATAGATTACCTGCCCTCTCCCCTGGATATTGCGGATGTTCAAGCTACACTCTTACGTGATGGCTCAGCTGTGACCCGCCCAACAGAGGACAGTGCTCCACTTTCCGCCCTGGTATTCAAAATTGTCACTGATCCTTATGTCGGTCGACTGGCTTATGTGCGCATTTATTCAGGAACGATAAAAAAAGGGGCAACCTACTTCAATTCACGCAAACAACAACGGGAACGCGTTGGTCGCCTCTTAAGAATGTATGCAGATCATCGGGATGACATCGATGAACTTGGCGCAGGTGATATCGGGGCTATCCTGGGCTTGAAACAGAGCTTTACCGGTGATACTTTATGTGATATCTCTGTCCCGGTGGTCCTGGAGAGCATCACCTTCCCGGAACCGGTTATTTCAGTTGCCATTGAACCAAAAACCAAGGCCGACCAGGATAGAATGGCCGAAGCCCTGAACAAGTTATCCGAAGAAGACCCAACATTTAAGGTCCGGCAGGATGAGAATACGGGTCAAACGATCATTTCGGGTATGGGGGAATTGCACCTGGATGTGCTGGTGGATCGTATGATGCGTGAATTCAAGGTCCAGGCAAATGTCGGGAAACCCCGCGTTGCTTATCGCGAAACGATCAGCCAGCCTGTCATGGAAGTGGCTTACAAGTATGTCAAACAAACCGGTGGCCATGGTCAATATGGTCATGTAGTGATCAACATTGAGCCCCTTGGAAATGCAGAAGGTGTTAAGTTCGAAGAAAAGATCCGCGGCGGAAGCATTCCCAAGGAGTACATCCCAGCGGTTGAAAAGGGTATTTTTGAGGCTGTTGAAAGCGGGGTGGTTTCTGGTTACCCAATGACAGATCTCAAAGTGACCCTGGTGGATGGATCATTTCATGAAGTGGATTCAAGTGAAATGGCATTCCGTATGGCAGCGATCATGGCATTCCGTGAAGCAGCGGAAAAGGCCAAACCGATCCTGCTTGAGCCGATCATGCAGGTTGAAGTGATCGTTCCAGAGGAATATACAGGTGATGTCATCGGGCAGGTTAATGCCCGTGCAGGAAGTATCCTGGGTATGGAATTGAACCTGGGCAACGCCCAGACCATCGATGCAGAAGTCTCACTCGCCCAAATGTTCGGTTATGCAACCGAGCTGCGCTCGGCAACACAGGGACGCGGCGTTTTTACGATGGAGTTCAAGCACTATGCGCAGGTGTCTGAAGCAGTTAAGAAACAAATATTAGGCTATTGAACTTTGATAGCGAGAAGGAGCAACTAATGGCGAAAGCAAAATTTGATCGAAGCAAGCCCCATATGAACGTTGGGACGATGGGACATATTGACCATGGGAAGACGACACTGACCGCAGCGATCACGAAAGTGCAGGCACTGAAGGGATTTGCGGATTTCCGGGCGTTTGACAGCATTGACAATGCACCGGAAGAGAAAGCACGCGGCATCACGATCAACATTTCGCACGTGGAATATGGATCTGCCAAGCGGCACTATGCCCATGTGGACATGCCTGGTCACCGCGACTATATCAAGAACATGATCACCGGAGCAGCCCAGGTGGATGGTGCGATCCTGGTGGTGGCGGCACCTGAAGGCGCCATGCCCCAGACGAGAGAACACGTGCTGTTGGCACGGCAGGTGGAAGTGCCTGCGATCGTGGTGTTCTTGAACAAAGTTGACATGATGGATGACCCGGAACTGTTGGAACTGGTTGAGATGGAGTTGAGGGAAATGCTGACCGACAACAAATTCCCTGGCGACGAGATCCCGATCATCCGCGGGAGTGCCTTGAAGGCATTGCAGAGCACATCGACAGACCCGAATGCACCGGAATACCAGTGTATTAATGAGTTGATGGACGCTGTAGATAACTACATCCAGGAACCCGTACGCGCATTGGATAAACCATTCATGATGCCGGTAGAAGATGTATTCTCGATCAAAGGTCGTGGCACTGTTGTAACGGGACGTGCAGAACGCGGGATCATCAAGGTAGGGGAGCCGGTGGAGATCGTAGGCCTGCAGGAAAAGAGCATGAGCTCGGTGGTGACGGGTGTGGAAATGTTCCACAAGCTGTTGGACCAGGGGCAGGCAGGCGACAACATTGGTTTGCTGCTGCGCGGTATTGACCGTGAACAGGTGGAACGTGGCATGGTGATTGCGAAACCCGGAAGCATCACACCGCACACCACATTTGAGTGCACGGCATACATTCTGAAGAGAGAAGAAGGCGGACGGCACAGTGCATTCTTCACTGGATATCGGCCGCAATTCTACATCCGGACGATGGACGTGACCGGAGATGTTACATTGGCACCTGGAGTTGAGATGGTGCTGCCGGGTGACAATGTCAGCCTGACGGTGAAGTTGATCACCAAAGTGGCGCTGGAGCAGGGTTCACAATTTGCCATTCGCGAAGGCGGTCTGACCGTTGGTGCGGGTGTCATCACAAAAATTATTGAGTAA
>CAYSZB010000086.1:0-8512 GCA_964435475.1 uncultured Anaerolineaceae bacterium
TTTTTATTTGAGGCATCGATACCATCAAAGTAACATTTTATTTTGAGGCACTACGATTGTCAGAGGTGTGGTGCTGGTCCTGGCGGATATCGTAGACGTGGCAACCCACAAGAAGTGAGAAAAACAAAATTATGTAAAACAGCAATCGCAAGGTTGCTGTTTTTATTTTCTGTGTCAGTGTTGGGTTTATGGGAAAATGCCAGATTTATTTGTATAATGGTTTACACTAGGTATAACGAGGTAGTGTATTGGAAAAACCAGTTTGTTCGATCATCATTCGTTCATATAATGAGGAAAAGTATATTGCCCGACTATTGGATGGGATACTGTCCCAATCGATACGTGAAGTGGAAATCATCCTGGTTGATTCGGGTTCTACGGATGCGACTGTTAGTATTGCTCAAAGATACCCTGTCAAGTTGGTGCAGATCGCGCCCCATGAGTTTTCCTTTGGTAGGGCACTGAATCTGGGTGTGGCGAATGCAAATGCTGACCTGCTCGTTTTTGCCAGTGCGCATGTATACCCGGTCTACCCGGATTGGCTTGAAAAACTATTGGCGCCTTTTAACGATCCTTTGATCGCCCTGACCTATGGAAAACAACGCGGCAGCGGGGAATCCAAGTTTTCAGAACAGCAGGTATTTGCCCACTGGTATCCCAATACCACTCAAAAATACCAGGATACCCAGTTCTGCAATAATGCCAATGCTGCTGTTCGCCGGCATCTGGTATTGGAACACCCATATGATGAAACCCTGCCGGGGTTGGAGGATGTAGCCTGGGCGGTATGGGGTATGGACCAGGGGCATAAGATCCATTATGTGCCCGAGGCGGAGATCATTCATGTGCACCAGGAAACGCCCAAAGGGGTCTACAACCGCTATCGCAGGGAAGCCATGGCATTCAAGTCATTATTCATCCACGAGCGATTCGGATTCATTGATTTTGTGCGCATCTCATCGAGAAACATAGCTTCTGATATAAGCCAGGCCTGGCACCAGCATGTATTGTGGAAAAGCCTGGTGTCCATCTGCTGGTTCCGAATCATGCAGTTCTGGGGTACCTACCAGGGTTACCGTCATCATGGTCCGCTCACCTGGCAACTACGCAAGACCTTCTACTACCCGCACGGGTTGGAAGAGGGAACTGTGGCACTTGAACGGACAATTGAACCGATCAATTACCCGGGATCAAAATAGACACGACGAACCGGGCGGGCTGGTTGACGTAAAATAGAGGGCAATGTACAATGATGAAAACAAGATAAGGAGAGGCACGCTTTTATGAAAGTTCTTCATTGTAAACAGGAGATCTGCATTGGCTGTGGAGAATGTGAAAAAGCATGTTCGAAGGCTTATTTCCGGGTAGAAGACAGGAATAAATCGGCCATTCGCATTATCAATAACGACAATACATTTCGGGCGATCAAATGTTCCCAGTGTGGCGAGTGCATCAACATGTGCACTGCGCATGCCATCTACCGTGATCGTAACGGTGTGGTGCGCATCAATAAAAAACTGTGTGTGGGCTGCCTGGGGTGTGTTGGTTTCTGCTCAGAACTATCCATGTTTTACGCGGATGACCTGACCGAGCCCTTCAAGTGCATTGCCTGCGGGATTTGCACCAAGGTCTGCCCGGTCAATGCACTGGAAATCCTGGAAAGTAAAGCGGCATAGGGAGGAAAACATGAGAAAAGTCTTAAGATCATTTGATTACAAGTTGACGCGGATCGAGAAAGGCTATAACAACCGATCCCTTTACATCAATGTGGGTGACCTGCGAATTGAAGAAAAAGAAGTCACCCCGTTCATGAAAGATAAATTCATCGGGGGCAAGGGCTTTGACCTGTGGTACTTGTGGCATGCAGTTACTCCACAAACCCGCTGGGATTCCCCTGAAAATGAGATCGTCATGTCAGCCGGTCCGATCGGTGGGATCACCCAATACCCCGGCACCGGTAAAACACTGCTGGCATCCATCTCACCGCTGACGGATATCCCGATCGATTCCAATGTCGGTGGATATTTTGGACCCTTGCTGAAATTTTCGGGGTGGGATGCGCTGGAGATCCAGGGCAAGGCTGATAATGACCTGGTGATCGTCATCGATGGCAATAAAGGGCATATCTCGATCGAGGAAGCAGGCGACCTGCCTTATGATACTCATTTGTTGACTGAAGTGCTGACCGAGGAATATGCAGAGAATGAAGATGACAAACGCAGCGTTTCTGTGGTCTGTACAGGAAGCGCGGCAGAACATACCCTGGTGGGCATGTTGAATTTTTCATTCTATGATACATTTCGCAAAACAACACGAGTCAAGCAGGCTGGGCGCGGTGGTTTGGGTACAATTTTCCGCAATAAGCACATCCGAGCCCTGGTGGTCAAGTTCAAGGGTGTAAAAGGTAATCTCAACAACCCGGCTGATGTGGCAACGATCAACCGTATTGGCGTCAAGATGCACAAGCAGATCCATGACCTGGATGACAAACAAAATGGCATGCGCAAGATCGGCACTGCCAATACGGTCATGATCATGAACCAGTATGACCTGCTACCCACGCGCAACTTCCAGACGGGCGGTGACCCTGAGGCATACCGGATCGCCCCAGAGGTCTTTGTAAACGAATTCCTCACCCAGGGTATACATGATGGCTGCTGGTATGGATGTACCATTTCATGTTCCAAGGCGGCTGACAACTTTAAGTTACGAACCGGTCCCTATGCAGGGCAGTGTGTCACGGTGGATGGCCCGGAATATGAAAATGCTGCCGGGTTGGGTGCCAACCTGGGCTGCTTTGATCCGCGGCATGTGCTGGAAGCCAATTTTTACTGTGATACCTACGGGCTGGATATTATCTCCACTGCTACCATGATGGCTTTTGTTATGGAATGCTATGAGCGCGGTCAGATCACCCGCGAAGACATGGGCGGACTGGACCTGCGCTTTGGCAACAGTGATGCCGCCCTGGAACTGCTGCACCAGATGGCACGGGGTGAAGGTTTTGGTTTGATCGTCGGGCAGGGTACACGCAAGATGAAAAAGATCTTTGTGGAACGCTTTGGTGCTGATGAGCAACTGCTGAATGACATTGGCATGGAAAACAAAGGCCTGGAATACTCGGAATATATGCCAAAGGAAAGCCTGGCCCAGCAGGGTGGTTTTGCCCTGACCAACAAGGGTCCCCAGCATGATGAAGCCTGGCTGATCTTCATGGACATGGTCAACAACCAGATCCCGACATTTGAAGACAAAGCCTATGCCCTGTATTATTACCCGATGTTCCGCACCTGGTTTGGGTTGATGGGCTTGTGCAAGCTGCCCTGGAATGACATCGTGCCGGCGGATAACGGGCGTACTGAGACCCCGGCGAAGGTGCCGGAACATGTGCAGAACTATGTGGATATTTACAACGCGGTGACCGGGCAGAAGATCGATAAAGAGGAATTGATCATCCAGTCGGAACGGGTTTACAACTTCCAACGCGTATTTAACATCCGGATGGGCAAAGGCCTGCGCGAGCATGACAGTTCGCCTTATCGTGCCCTGGGACCGGTGACCAAGGAAGAATACCTGTCGCGTGAAGAACGCTATGATAACCAGTTACGTGAACAGCAGGGCATGGACCCAACCACGATGTCCCTGGAAGAAAAGCTGGCAGCCACCCGGGCTTACCGTGAAAAGCAATTTGAATTGTTGACCGATGCAGTTTATAAACGACGGGGTTGGACAAGTAATGGTGTGCCCACCCCCGAGCATCTCAAAGAGATTGGCATGGACCTGCCGATGTTGTTGGAAGTGGTCGAGCCATACTTATGATCAAGGTCAATACACGGGATCACCCATGGCAGGAAGGAATGACGGTCCGTGGGGTGATCGAAGAGAAGAAATATACATTTCGCCACCTGGTGGTCAAGGTCAATGGCAATTTCATCCCAGAAGATCAGTATGAGCACCATGTGATCAACGATGGTGATAATGTCATGGTCATCCACCTGATCGCCGGAGGATAAAAATGTTACCCTGGCGCTATTACCGTAACCATGAAGCGATCAGTGAAACCCAACAGGAAGCGCTGAAGGACAAGCGCGTCCTGGTGGTGGGCTGTGGCGGGCTGGGGGGATACGTGGTGGAGTACCTGGGACGCCTGGGGGTGGGGCACCTGGTGGTGGTAGACGGGGATGTGTTTGATGACAGTAACCTCAATCGCCAGATCCTGAGTTCCAATCTGAACCTCGGTAAACCCAAGGTGCTGGCAGCCAAACAACGCATGCAGGCGGTCAACCCGCTGGTGGAAGTCACTGCGATCCAGGGATTATTGGATGAAAGCAATGCTTTGGCCCTTATGGAGGGTTGTGATGTGGTGGTGGATGCACTGGATGGCATTCCATCACGGCTTATCCTGCAAGCCAGTGCTGCCAAAGCAGGCATTCCCATGGTGCACGGGGCGATCGCCGGGTGGTGTGGGCAGGTGTGCATCATCCATCCGGGTGAGAATAGACTAGAGAAGATTTACGGCAATGCCAAAACCGCCAAGGGGATGGAAGAAACCCAGGGAAACCTGAGCTTTACAGCGGCATTGGTCGCTGGCATCCAGGCAGCAGAAACGGTCAAATTGCTGTTGGGAATGGGCAGACCATTGGAAGGCCTGCTGTACATTGACCTGCTGAACGGCGAATGCGATGAAATACCATTGGGGTAAGAAAATCTTAGAAGAGCAGGGGGATAATGGGTTTTCAGTCCAGGCTGCTTCATCTGTTTGTATAACTGATAATTTCAAATAGAAAACCAGGATGAAGATCAAGCTTTAGGAGTGATGTCTGAAATGATCAATCGTAAAGGGAGCGCCAAAATGGATACAATCTCTCTGGTCATGGTTGTCATAGCCATTGGTCTGTTGATCTTTGCCCTGTTTCGCGGGAAAGAGCTGGCTGTTGATGGCATCAAGTTGGCCGGGTTGACCATCTGGAAGAACCTGCCAATTATGCTGGCCGGCTTTTTGATCGCCGGGCTGATCCAGGTGCTGCTGCCGCCGGACCTCATTGCCACCTGGCTGGGCAACAAGGCAGGCAGCAAGGCAGTCCTGATCGGCTGTGTGGCTGGCGGATTGATCCCCGGTTCACCTTACGTGATATTTCCGATCATTGCCGGGTTGATCAAGGCGGGTGCCGGCCTGGGGGCAACCGTCAGTTTCATCACAGCCTGGTCTTTGTGGTCTGTAGCGCGCCTGCCTGTGGAAATTGCCTTGATCGATCCAAAGACTGCGCTCACCCGGTATGCGATCACGTTTATTGTGCCCCCGGCAGCTGGTTTCCTGGCACACCTGATCAGCAAGTTCCTGGTTTGAAATATTTTCGCCGACCAGGCATTATCAAGACCCCATAAAGCATTTTCTGTTATAAAAGCGTAGATGACCGGAACGGTCAAATATCCTTCTGTGATAAAATCACCGGGTGATCATATTTGAATCAAGGAGGATTATCCAGTCATGACTCAAGCAGCATCGTTCAAACTCACCTATTCCACGATGTTTGATTTTCCTGAAGAACTAAACAGACGTTATTCCGAAGCGCTCATAAAGGTTAAAGCCAATTTTGGCAAAGAATACCCGATGATCATAGACGGAAAAGAACGCTTTACTTCTGAGAAGCATAAGGCAACATCCCCGATCAATACCGAGTGGCATCTGGCAACTTTCCAGAAGGGCAATGCCCTGGACGCCGCAGATGCGATCCAGGCAGCCAGGCGGGCTTTCCCGGCCTGGAGTCATATGCACTGGGATGAGCGGGTATATTTGATGCGCAAGGTTGCTGACATGATCGATCAGCGCATTTACGAGATCGGCTGCGTGATGAGCCTTGAGGTGGGCAAGAGCCGCATGGAAGCCCTGGGAGATGCTGCGGAAACTGCTGACCTGATCCGCTACGCCTGTGACCAGATGGAAGCAAATCATGGCTATGTCCGGCAGATGGGCACAGACCCGGTCAAAGGGTTGGAATCAACCAATCAATCGATCTTAAGACCTTATGGGGTCTGGTTGGTGATCAGCCCGTTCAACTACCCGGCAGCATTAACTGGTGGCCCCTCCGGGGCGGCGCTTGTGGCCGGCAACACGCTGGTGATCAAACCAGCCACGAACACATCCTGGACGCCTTTTCTCCTGATGGAATGCATGCAGAAAGCGGGGATCCCTGACGGGGTGGTCAATTTTGTCACCGGTCCGGGTTCTTCGTTGGGAAAAGCACTGATCGAAAGTCCTGAGATTGATGGACTGACGTTTACCGGCTCATATGACGTGGGTATGAATATCCACCGCACATTTGCCCAGGGGCGTTATATCCGCCCGGCGATCCTTGAAATGGGCGGCAAGAACCCGGCGATCATCTCGCGGCATGCCAACCTGGATGATGCTGCATTGGGGGCAGTACGCTCGGCATTTGGCTTGCAGGGGCAGAAATGTTCCGCCTGTTCACGGGTTTTTGTGGAACGGCCTGTATATGATGCCATACTTGACCGCATGACAGCGATCACAGACAAACTGGTCATTGGCAACCCGACCGAGGAGGGCGTTTACATGGGACCGGTGATTGATAAGGGGTCTTATCATGATTATGAACAGTTCACCAATGAACTGCGCCAGGCGGGCGAGGTGCTTACGGGCGGGAAAATGCTGACCGAAGGTGAACTGGGCAAGGGTTATTACTGTGCGCCAACCATCGTAAGCGATGTTCCACTGGCTCACCCGTTGTGGAAACGTGAAATGTTCGTACCCATCCTGCTGGTCGCACCGGTTGATGACCTGCATGAGGCAATGCGGCTTGCCAATGATGTGGATTATGGCCTGACAGCTGGCTTTTACGGCACTGAAAGCGAAGTGGATTGGTTCTATGACCATATCCAGGCAGGTGTGACATATGCCAACCGCCCGCAGGGTGCCACAACCGGTGCCTGGCCGGGATTTCAGCCCTTTGGCGGAATGAAAGGCTCCGGGTCGACGGGTAAGAATTCCGGCGGACTGTATTACCTGCCGCTTTACATGCATGAGCAGATTCGCAACCACGTCCGAAGGATATAAATAGATTCATATGATGGTGGCAGGATAATGCGAGGAAACCATGGAAAAAAGGCCCAGCCATGCCCTTTTTGGCTTAATTCTGATCATATCCAGCGTGATCATGATCTTAATAGCCGTGCTGATCAACTCTTCCCTCGGGTCAACCGTTGGGTTCATTATTGTGGGTGGTCTCATACTGCTCCTGGGCATTGCTTTATGGCGTGGGGGAACGATTGATCCAAAAGAGCAGGGAAAAAATGACAATGATCAAGGTAAAGAAAAGAAATAACAGGAATAGTCTAAGAATATGACGACAAGTAAGCTTGTTTCACTGGAAACTGCAATCCATGAGTTCGTAAAAGATGGCGATTTGCTGTATGCGGCGGGTTTTACCCACCTGATACCCTATGCCGCCGGGCATGAGATCATCCGCCAGGGTAAAAAGGACCTGGTTTTGGCGCGAGCCACACCCGACCTGATCTATGACCAGATGGTGGCGGCGGGTTGTGCACGCAAGGTGATCTTTTCTTATATTGGCAATCCCGGGGTGGGTTCTTTGCGCTGCATCCGCAGTGCCATTGAAGCGGGTAAGTTGGAATGGGAGGAATATTCCCACTTCAGCATGATCAGCCGCCTGCAGGCAGGTGCAACCGGACTGCCTTTCATGCCGATGAAACAGACCGGTGCGGTTGACCTCGAAAAAGCCAATCCATTATATAAACGGGTGATCAACCCATACAGTGGAGAAGAGGTGATCGTGGTTCCCCCCTTGCTGCCGGATGTCTCGATCGTGCATGTGCAGCGGGCTGACCGCCTGGGAAATGCTCATATCTGGGGCATCATTGGTGAGCAGCGCGAGGCAGCTTTTGCAGCCAAGCATGTGATCCTGACAGCTGAGGAGATCGTGGACGAGTCTGTCATCCGCTCCGACCCCAACCGTACCCTGATCCCCGGTATGATCGTGGATGCGGTATGCCATGTGCCATATTGTGCGCACCCTTCCTATACCCAGGGCTATTATGATCGCGACAACGACTTTTACCTGATGTGGGACAAGGTCAGCGAGGATGATCAGAAGGTGCAGGCTTACCTGGATGAATGGATATTTGGCTTGTCAGATCGTGAAGCCTACTGGCAAAAACTGGGTGTGACAGTACATGAGCGCTTGAAACCAAAACCGCGCTTGAGCCAGCCGGTGGATTATGGGAGGTATTAAGATGAACCCTGAAGCATACAATGCCACCGAGTTGATGATCATCAATGCCGCCCGCTTGTTAAAGGACGGCGACCAGGTGTTTGTGGGGGTGGGCATTCCCAACCTGGCATGCAACCTGGCACGGCGCACGCATGCACCCAACCTGCAAATGATCTATGAAGCCGGGGTGGTGGGCGCCCAACCGGAGCGCCTGCCGCTCTCGATAGGCGACCCGACGCTGGTAAGCGGCGCCACCTCCGTTT
>CAYSZB010000087.1:0-8422 GCA_964435475.1 uncultured Anaerolineaceae bacterium
AAACGCTTCCGCCCGATGAAAACGGAGACCGTCAGCGAAACCCCGCAGAACGTGTAGATACTATAAGGTAAGGGCGAAGCAAAGTCCCCCACAAGGGGATCCTGGCAAGGTTATTTGTTGTTCAAGGATAACTGTTAAGGGATGCTTCGCCCCTGCGACTGGATAATGCCCTTCATCGTTCTGCGTCCATTTCCCAATTCAATGGGTTGGCGAGGATGTAATCATAAACCGCCTGGTGATCCTTCTCATCGCGGATGATGTGCGCGGTTTTTGCGTCCCCCGAACGGTTTTTGTGAGTGGGGACAGTAATAATTGCGCTGCCAGAGACGACCAGGAAATGGTTGCCATTGATTATTGTTCACCCCATCCATGTAGCGATGGGTTGAAAGAGATTTGAGATCACGCACCACATCAGGCAAAGATAATCGTTTTGATGTAGGGGCGCCCCCCTGTGGGCGCCCATCTTGATTGGTGCAGTTCACTGCTGCTTGCCCCTTCAGCCTGGACCTTTCAGTACTTCGATACCCTCGGTGTCATGACTTTCACCTATCAGCTTGGACCTGTCACCTTCCTTCCCCTCACCCGCTTGCGCCCCGCACCCCTGCGCTGTATAATAGACCACATGTTCTATTACCATCACTCACCCCACACTCAACACAAGGAGCCCCGCCCTGCCGCAGCTCACCGCTGAACAGCTGCTGGCGCTCGCCGCCAAAGATATCGCCTGGCTGGTGCCCGGGCGCATCGCAAAAGGCACGCTCAACCTGCTGGCGGGCGAGTCGGCCGTCGGCAAGACCTTCCTGGCGCTCGACTTGGCCCTCGGGGTCGCTGCCCGCGGCCTGGCCTGGGGCGGCATGGAAATCCCCCGCGGGCGCGTGCTCTATTTGTGCCTTGATGCCTCGCCGGTCACCCTTTCCCGCCACATGATCGGCCTCTGCCGCCAGTATGCCATCGACCCGCCCGCCGACCTGCTCTTTGACTTCGACCGCCATGACCTCTCAGACCCGCGCGAGATCGCCTTCATCACCTCCCAGGTGGCCGAACGGGGCCTTTCCCTCGTTATCCTGGATGTCTTGGCGCGCTACCTGGACGCACTGAACGAGAACACCGCCGCCGCCATCAGCCGCCTGATGATCAGCCTGCGCAGGGTCGCCTCGGACAGCGGGGCATCCTTCCTCTTCATCCACCACTTCAACAAGCAGCGCTCAACCCGCACCACCGTGGGCGAACGCGTGCGCGGCTCTTCGGACCTCATCGCCAGCATGGACGGCGTATTGAGCGCCACCCGGCGGGTCGGGCGCATGGATCTGCGCCCGGTCAAGAACCGCCTGGGGGTGGATGCCGCCCCGCTCTCCTACCGCATCAGCGCCCAGCAGGACGGCAGCCCCTGCCTGGAGTTCATTGCCGATGATGCACAACCCGACCTGGCGGAAACGATCGTCGAGGTCGCCCGTGAACAGGTCGTGCGCATGCTCAGGATCCTGCATGGGCATTTCTACCCCCGCACCGCCATCGAGGAGATGCTCGCCGAACACTACGGCCTGCCGGGGAAGATGACTCTGGATGAGGTGTTTGCCAAGTTGGGGTCTGAGGACGGTATCCAGGTGAAGGTGGAACACCGTAACAAGAAGTATTATGGGTATATCGAAAAACCGGGCGAGGAGCTGCCTGATGGGGAAGAGGTGACAGAGGATGCGGATGCGGTGTTTGATGGTTTGGATGAGAACCTGGCACGGTTGGTGGAGAGATTTAAACAGAAGGTGAAACAGAAGGCCATGACGCGGGGGGACGGTGAGGCGGGAAAGTTAGTTTCCTAGTTTCCTAGTTTCCTTGCACATGTACCCCGGGTATGGAAACTAGAATAATCGAAAAACGTTGGCCTGAATGTAGGGGCGACTCAAAGTCCCAGTTCAGTTCTGGGATGAGTCGCCCCTACCGACAGATCCAAATCGGGGTAGGCGGGGCATAACAATCCCGACCAAAACAGGATACCTGGTGGTCGAATGGCGCGCTTGGTCTAATCCCACTCCGCTACGCTTTGCCCCTTACCAGGGTGCTTTGCCAGGATTAGCAAGACCGGCGTGAATGGAGTTTCTAACCTCACCCCAATGGCTACGGCCACTATGCCCTGGTTTACCACCATGATGTCTCCATTAATCAATGGAGAGGGATTTAAACGGGAGACATGGAGGTCAGAAGATGCGCTCGGCCTAAAGACCGGCTCGAACAAAGTTTGCTCAATACCTGTCGGTCTGAAGTACTAAAAGTAGGGGAGGGTTTCTAAACCCTCCCCAACCAATACCAACCTCACTTCCCGTCAATATAAAGTAAAATTATCTTTATAATAGCCAATTATGAATTCTTATTCGTCAGGAGGAGTTAGATCATGGCTGATATTTTACAGATCATCAAGTACGAAGGTGACAACAGTACGTTTATCTGGAAACATCCCACCGAGGATTTTAACCTGGGTTCCCAGTTGATCGTGCACGAAAGCCAGGAAGCCTTATTCTACATGAATGGGCAGGCACTGGATCTATTTCCACCTGGACGACACACACTCAACACGCAAAATATTCCCCTGATCGGGAAATATTTTAACCTTGCCACCGATAAAAAGAGCCCTTTCCACTGTGAAGTCTATTTCATCAACAAGGTCGAACAGATGGCTGTTAAGTGGGGAACCGACAGCAGGATCGAATACATTGAACCCACCTATAATTTTCCTCTCAGCATCGGTGCCAATGGGGAAATGAGCCTGCGAGCCGAGGATTCCCGAAAACTGCTCATAAAAGTGGTTGGTACTGAAAAATTCTTGAATCAGCAGTTGCTCATGCAAAAGTTTCGTGGTTTCCTGATGACCCATGTCAAGACATACCTGGCCAACTACATCAGGGAGAAGAACATCAATATTTTTGCCATTGATGAACACCTTTTCGAGATCTCTGCAGCCTTGCAGCAAAAGCTTGCCCCAGACTTTCTGGATTATGGGATCGCGCTTGAACGTTTCTTCGTGATGTCCATCGTAAAGCCCGAAGACGAAAGGGCTTACTTAAAATTCAAAGAGCTGCACTTTAGAAAATACGCCGATGTTGCAGAAGCAGAATTGCGCCAAAAGGTGGGCATCATTGATGAGACGACCACTGCCCAGCGCAAGGTGATTGAAGCACAGAGCAATGCCCAAAAGCGGGCTGTTGAGGGCTATTCCTACCAGGACGAAAGAAAATTTGATACCCTTGACCGGGTGGCGTCCAACGAGGCTGTGGGACAAATGAGCAACCTGGGAATCGGCATCGGCATGATCTCGGGCGTTGGCGGAACGATCGGGTCGGCTGTTGGCGAAACGCTGCAGGGAACTTTGGGCAATACACTAACAGGCAAAACGCCATCACTGCCAACAGTTGCCTGTACAAGTTGCGGCAAGGCGATCGCTGCGGACTCCAGGTTTTGCCCGCAATGTGGCGCCAAAGTTACTCCCAAAGATGAGGGGCTGGTTACCTGCCCGAAATGCGGAAGCACAACCCCTGCCGGTAAGTTCTGCAAGGAATGTGGCGCTGCCCTGGCCCTGATTTGCCCGAATTGTAAGAAGGAATTACAATCGGGCAGCAAATTCTGTGCACAATGCGGATATCACCTGGAGGAGGAAAAATGAAAAATAAATTAAGCATCATCCTGGTCGGGGTACTCATTGCGGTTTTGCTGACAATCATTTTTATTGCCCTGCCAAAATCCGCAAATCTAACCATCGCGTTTGTGTTTTCGCTGGTTGGCACCACTTTGTTCACATTAAGCCTTTTGGTCATCGCCCACAAACCGGTCAAGG
Source organism: uncultured Anaerolineaceae bacterium (assembly GCA_964435475.1). GTDB lineage: Bacteria > Chloroflexota > Anaerolineae > Anaerolineales > Anaerolineaceae > CAYSZB01. The sequence continues at coordinate 3,824 of CAYSZB010000087.1, forward strand.
TGCTCACGACCATTCCATTCGCGCTGATCGCCTGGGTTTTCCTGGTTTTAAACCTGCTTTTATCGGCTCTTGGGGTGATTTTTCAAAATGTCGTTCCTCCATTGCTCCTGGGGCTGCTGCATGGGCTGCTGATTGTCATTTTTGCAATCCCGGTCATCCTCATTTCGATTGGCAAGAGGCATATCGACAAAACGGATGATAAAACCAACCATGCGGTCAGGTCAATTCGCACCCAATTGGATGAATTGAGCAGCATGAAGGCAAAAACGACGGATATGCCCAACGATATAAAAGGCAGTGTTGATAAAGAAATACAAAAGGTATATGAAGCACTGCGTTATTCCGACCCGCTCACCCCTCCCGGGTTGGAACAATATGACACCGCGATCAGTAACGGTATCAGTGAGATCAAAGATGCCCTGGCGACAGGCGACTTGAATATGATCCAGGGGAAAACCCGGCAGGCTGTATTGCTGATCAATGAGCGTAACTCAGCCGTGCGAACGAACAAATAACACATCATCCCGGAGGGTACATCGTGGCCATCATCAAATGTAAAATGTGCGGTGGAGAACTGGAGGTCAACCAGGCGGTGACCGTCGGGGTTTGTCAATCCTGCGGTTCAACCATGACATTGCCAAAAGCAACCGACGAGCAAAAAGCCAACCTTTACAACCGAGCCAATCATTTCAGGCGCAATAATGAGTTTGACAAGGCGTACGGGATGTACGAAAGCATCCTCAACCAGGATGCCAGCGAAGCGGAAGCCTATTGGGGACTGGTGTTGTGCCAGTATGGTATTGAATACGTCGAAGACCCGGCTACGCACGAGCGTGTGCCCACCTGTCATCGTGCTCAGTATGCCCCCATATTTTCAGATGCCAATTACCAGGCTGCGCTGGAAAATGCGGACCCATCAGCCAAAGCAGTTTATGAGTCTGAAGCAAAAAGAATTGACCAGATACAGAAAAAGATCCTTGAGATCTCTGCCAAGGAAGAGCCTTTTGACGTCTTCATTTGTTACAAGGAAACAAACGACGCCGGCACCCGCACCCCGGACAGTGTTTTAGCCCAGGACCTCTATTATCAACTGGCGCATGACGGTTTCAAAGTGTTTTTCTCGCGCATCACCCTGGAAGACAAACTGGGCACCTCGTATGAGCCCTACATCTTTGCCGCGCTGAACAGCGCCAGGGTGATGGTGGTGATCGGGACAAAGCCCGATTACATCAACTCAGTATGGGTCAAGAATGAATGGCGGCGCTACCTGGCGCTGATCAAAAAGGGTGAGAAAAAGACCCTCATCCCTGCCTACCGTGATATGGATGCCTATGACCTGCCCGATGAATTCTCACACTTCCAGGCACAGGACATGTCCAAGCTGGGTTTCATGCAAGACCTGACCCGCGGCATTAAGAAGCTTCTGGCTGATAGCAAACCGAAGGAAGGGGAGAAAGAAAAACAACCACAGTTCCAAAGCAGCCCGACAGCCAATTCTCTTCTCGAACGGGCATACATCTGCCTTGAACTGGGTGACTTTGGCAAGGCAGACGACCTGCTGGAGCAGGTCTTGAACCTGGAACCGAAGAACTCCGCCGCTTATGTCGGTAAGCTAATGGCGGGATTGAATGTCCGGGAAAGAAAGGCACTGGGCGAGGGTAGAAAGGTGTTCTACAGTGATCAGAACTTTCAATTAGCCCTGCGCTTTGCAGATGGAACCACCCGGCAGGAGCTGGAGGGCTACCACCAGGCCATACTGGATCGGCTGGACATCGAGCGCAAGGAAGGCATATACCAGGCAGTAATTTCAACAAAATACTTCAATGAAAGTCATCTGCTTGATGCCATAAGCAAAATGAGGAGCATTACCGGTTACAAGGATGCCGATCTGCTGGCAAATCAATACCAGGCGATGGCCGAAAAGTTGATCCGTGAGAGGAACCAGTCAGCATATGACAGGGCAAGCCAAGCAAAATCTACCAGTAAGAATGAAAATGATTATTTACAGGCCGCAGGCTTGTTCAGGGGCATTTCTGGTTATGAAGATGCCAGGGAACAGGCAGAGGAATGTGAAAACCTGGCAAAGGAGTGTGTTTACCAGGAGAGCTTGAAGTTGAAGTCCGAACCTTATGTTTTTGCCAGGTTGACACGGGCTACCCAGGAATTCAGCAGGATCAAAGGTTATAAAGATGCTGCTTACCAGGCAGAGGAATGCGAAAACCTGGCCAGGGAGTGCATTTACCAGGAAGGCATTAAACTCAAGTCCAAGCCCTATACCGTAAGTGGCTTAGAGAGTGCCGCTCGTGAATTCAGGAAGATCGAGAATTACCAGGACGCAAAATCCCTGGCAGGAGAATGCGATGACCTGATCGAGAAATTAAAAAAACGAAAAAAGAGAAATCAACTCATTTTTGCAGGCAGTGTTGTTGCTGTTGTTACATCCATCATCCTCCTTTTCACGGTGATCATTCCCGGGGTTAAATATTCAAATGGTATTAAGTACCTGGAAGCCCATCAATATGATGCAGCCGTCCAGGTGTTTTCTAGTCTGGGAAGTTATAAAGACAGTGACGAGAAAACGAAACTCAGCCATTATGAACTAGCTAAGCAATTGCTGGCGGTAGGTAAAGAAAAGGAGGCTTTAAGTCAGTTTTTGGAGGCAGATCACTATCTAGACTCTTGGCAAATTGTCACTAAGATGCGTGTCGATAAAATGGTAATATATGATATTGCTGCTGGACCTATGCACACCGTAGGTTTGAAAGAAGATGGGACGGTGGTTGCAGTTGGCAACAGCGGGTCAGGAAAACTGGACGTTGATAAATGGCGGGATATCATCGCCATAGCCGCAGGAAATTCTCATTCTGTAGGCTTGAAAGCCGATGGGACTGTAGTTGCTGTGGGGCGCAATACTGAAGGCCAATTGAATGTAGGTGATTGGCAAGATGTCATTGCCATAGCCGCAGGATGGGATCACACTGTAGGCTTAAAAGCCAACGGGACTGTGGTCGCAGTAGGAGACAAGAGGTCTGGCAAGTTGGATGTTGATGGATGGCGGGACATCATTGCCATAGCTGTAGGACCTGGTTTCACTGTGGGCTTGAAAGCCGATGGGACGGTTATCGCCGTCGGTAAAAACAATTATGGTGGGATGGATGTCAGTAATTGGCGGGACATCATCGCTGTGACAGCGGGAACTTATCATACCGTGGGACTGAAATCGGATGGCACTGTGGTAGCAGTAGGATACAATGGGAGAGGTCAATTAGCTGTTGATGGTTGGCATGACATCATTGCTGTGGCAGCCGGAGCTGATCACACCGTGGGTTTGAGGCCCGATGGGACAGTAGTAGCTGTTGGTAACAACGCATATGGTCAATTGGCTGTTGGTGCTTGGCAGGATGTCATTGCCATAGAAGCAGGACCTGGATACACCCTGGGTTTAAAGGCTGATGGGACTGTGGTCGTTCAGGGAACTAATGTATATGGTCAGTTTAATGTCCTCAATTGGGATCTTTTTCCATAGCGGTCGATCAAGGCGTTTCGTCGCCTCGCGCCAGAATAAAAATTATACCGGTAGGGGAGGGTTTCTAAACCCTCCCCTACAAGGAATGCACATGATGGCAGCAAATATTTTTTACATGAGGCACAACCTCTTTTGGTCACATCAACCCATGACAGCCCGGTCCAGGCCATGCCTCAAGTTCCAATTGGTTGAGAGGGTGCCCAAACCCTCCCCTTCAAGGATTACACATGAGGGTAGCAAATATTTTTTACATGAGGCACAACCTCTTTCGGCCACATCAAACCATGACAGCCCGGTCCAGGCCATGCCTCAAGTTCCAATTGGTTGAGAGGGTGCCCAAACCCTCCCCTTCAAGGATTACACATGAGGGTAGCAAATATTTTTTACATGAGGCACAACCTCTTTCGGCCACATCAACCCATGACAGCCCGGTCCAGACCATGCCTCAAGTTCCAATTGGTTGAGAGGGTTTCAAACCCCTCCCCGACATTTGACGATCAAATTGATCAAACCTATAGATCATGAACAAACCACCCTTACCTACTAGAAAAACAATGCGGTTGCCTGGTTTTAATTACTCCCAGGCAGGTTATTATTTCATCACTATCTGTACGTACAAACAACAAGACCTCTTCGGTGAGGTGATCGATGACCAGATGGTATTAAATCCAATGGGCGAACTGGTAAAGCAGGAATGGCAAGGGTTGGTTGCCCATTATAAAGGGTTGATATTGGATGAATATATCATTATGCCGAACCACCTTCATGCGATCGTCATCATCAATGATGAGGGTACAAACAGTGTAATTAAGCAGGGGCTCTTTGAGATCATCCGTGGATTTAAGACCTGGTCTGCCAGGAAAGTCAACGGTCGGTTTGCTCGGCCCGGGGTACCCCTCTGGCAGCGGTCATTCTATGATCACATCATTCGGGACGAGACTGATCTCAACAATACCCGGGAATACATCCTTAACAATCCCGTAAAATGGGCCCTATCCCGTGAACCATAACACTGTAGGAGGCTGACTCAAAAGTAGATGAATTGGGTTAGAAAGTGAAAAAGATAAAAAAGT
>CAYSZB010000088.1:0-8416 GCA_964435475.1 uncultured Anaerolineaceae bacterium
CCCAGTGGGATGAAGATGTTTTCGCTTGTGTAGTCTGTGAATGACTTTCCGCTCACAATTTCCACCAGGTGTGCCAGGATATCGAAACCAGCCAGGGGAGAATAAGCCGCACTGCTGCCCGGTTGAAAATCCAGTGGTTGGGTGGCATATTTGAGCGCTCTCGTCTCAAGGGTATCGTCTTTATACTTCATCCTGAACAACAGGATCAAGCCGACCAGGCCTTCTTCCAGTCCGCTGGAATGCGATAGAAGGTCCCGGACCGTGATCCGGCGTTCAGCCGGAACGGTCACAATTCTCTTCCGGTTAAATGTGGCCATCATCCAGGCGATCTTCTTAAAGGATTGCCCTGAGTAGGCGTATCTTTTGTCTGCAACGACACGCATTTCACTGAATTCCGGGATGTATTGAGCCAGTTCGTCATCCAGGCCAAGTTTTCCCTGTTCAATAAGCTGCATGACCGCCACCGCCGTGACCGGCTTGGTCATCGATGCCAACCTGAAGATCGTGTCTTCCGTTACCGGTTGTTTCCCTGCCGCATCCAGGCTGCCATAGATTTGATCAAGGAGGATCTCACCATTCCGGCGGATGACCAGCGCGCCGCACACCATCTCTCTGGTGCGCAAGTATTCTGCCATTTGGGCATTGATCTTTTCAATGTTCATTGAGGTTTCCTAGTTGTAAAAGAAGGCTCGCAATTCGCTGATCATGTACTGCTCACATTCCTTTGTCAGGGCAAGTTGTTCGGGCGTTTTGCGAGGGTCTTTTACATATTCCGGCCGGTTGACCTCCAGGAAGCCATGTTCGGCATTGGGGTACTCTTTCAGCTTAGCCCCAATGCCCAATTCGTTCAACCGTTTCGCATAGGCGATGCCTTGCGATCGCAGGATGTCCTTGCCGCAGACGATCACGAAGGCCGGTGCGATCCCTTTCAACTCTTCATCCTTGGCGATCAATGGTGAAAGGTAGCGATTGGTGCCATCCACACCCGCAAAAAAGAAATCCTTGAGCATATCAAGCCAGCCCAGTTCTTTTGAATCCTTCTGGCTTTCCTGGATTGTGCTCATCGTAAAATCCAGGAAAGGGTAGACCAGGAACTGCGCTGCCAGGGGAAGCCCGCTTTCCTTCAAACGGATGGCAACCCCTGCTGAAATATGCCCGCCGGCGCTCTCGCCGCCGATCACGAAGCGGGTTTTATCAACACCCAACTCAGCGGCATGCTCCGCAAAATAGGTCACCGCATCGCACAACTCATCCAGCTGGTAGGGGAAGGGATGGACGTCGACCTTTTTATAATTGACATTGACAACCATGGCCGGGATCTCATCCGCCAGCAGCCTGCACAGTGAATCCAACAGGGCAGCATCCCCGGCTACCCAGGCGCCGCCATGCAGGTTGAAAAATACCGGCAGCGTACCCTCAACTTTTCCAGTTGGGCGGTAAATGATCACATCCACCCCGTCCACACCTGCGCGTGGGACGATAAAGCGCTCCCCGGAAACCGGAAGCTTTTTGAACTTCTTACGCTGGCTTTTAAGCGCGTTCTTGGCAATAAAAAACTTGATCTTATCCAGTAATTTCATGTTTGCCTCTTTTCTAAAAGATAGCCCCGGACTGTGCATCTCCGGTCTCAATGAATTGAATGGTCTGATCGCTGTCATCAGCACCCTGGTGGGCTGCGATCAGGTCATCGATATAGGTGCAGATCATGCGTTTAAACAGCCTTAACTGGTCCTCCAGGGCAACTTCCTGTTCCCCCGCCATCAGCTCGCCCCGCGCTGCCATTTTCTCTAAAAAGCTGACTATCACGTTGAGCAGCATGACCACCTCAGCCCGCATAAGTCTTGTCACCTTGCCCTGGAATTTTTCTCCACCCCACCACATGGCATTCACCTGGTCTTTAAACCAGCCTGCCATATCCTCGTTGGGGTAGTGGTCGCCGTAAAGATGGTCGAACATGCCGATGTACTGGTAGGCATCGCGCATCTGGTTGAACTGGTCGATCATCGCCAGGCAGTTCTCTTTAACTTCAAGGAAGTATGCATTCTGTTCGGAGACATCCGAGGCGTTTTTGATCCGTTTGAGGCAGCGCACGGCGACCTCAAAGGCGATCGGGTCGCGGCTTGAAAAGTAGCGGTAGAGAGACATGCGGGTGATCCCGGCTTGCGCGGCGATGTCACCCATTTTGACGTTTTCCAGCCCTTTTTGCAGGAACACCCTTTCAGCGGAGGTTAATATGACTTCCCGCTGGTGATCAACCTGGAATTTTCCATCGCGCCGGTCTGCTTCAAGTTTTGAGATCGCAGTGTCCATAGGTTCAGGTGAATGAAGGTTTGTTTTTGACAATTTCTATGTTACATGATGTAACATAATTTGTCAAGATATTGACTGGCTGCTCCAATAAGAACACAGTTAGCTTATAAAAAAAGAAAAGCCGCTCCTTTGTGGAACGGCATTCCTCTCGATTGCAGGATGCTGCGAATTTAAGTATTTCTGACTTTATTCTGTTCCCGTTTTCAGCTCCACGCCAGCCAGTTTTTCGATCATATTGAGTATCGCCGAGTTATCCAGCTCGCCCAGCCCCAACTCCACCATGGAATTGAACATCTGGGTATCCACAGCCGCCGAAAGGAGCGGCACGCCATATTCACGCGCCGTTTCCATGACAATGTTCAGGTCCTTGGCCATCATCTGCGCCTTAAACCCGGGCTGGCGGTTGCCGGCAAAGATGCGCGGCGGTTTGACATCCAGTGTCCAGCACTGCGCCGCACCGCCTTTAATGGCATCGATCACTTTGCGCGGGTCTGCCCCGGCTTTTTGGGCGAAGATCAACAACTCACCCATGGCCATCATCTGCGCTGCAACCATGATCTGGTTGGCGGCCTTGGCGATCTGCCCGGCACCTGCATCCCCCACCAGTGTGATCGTCTTTCCCATCGCCTCAAGAACAGGCCTGACAGTTTCCAGCGCTTCTGCAGGTCCGCCTACCATGATGCTCAACGTGCCGTTGCGCGCCCCCACGTCGCCCCCGCTCACCGGTGCATCCAGCGCCGCCACTCCCTTTTCAGCAAGTTTCCTGGCGATCAAGCGCGATGTGGCAGGTTTAATGGTGGAATTGTCAACGTAAACAAGTCCCGGGTGGGTGCCTTCAATTATCCCACCAGGTCCTAAAACCACCTTCTCCACATCCGGTGAATCGGGCAGGTTGGTGAACACGATATCCACTTGCGCGGCTACTTCGGCAGGGCAGCCAGCGATCACTGCCCCTTTTGCTGCCAGTTCATCCATTGCACCCCTGCTGCGGTTGAACACAACCAGCGGGAACCCTGCCTTCATGATGTTCAGGGCGATCGATTTCCCCATGATTCCCAGTCCGATATATCCAATCGTTCTCATTTTGCTCCTTGTTATTAGTGATGCATCCGTTAACCATCAGTTTGCCAAATCTTTGTTCCTATATATTATCTTAAATACCCCAAAATTACGATAAAACATAAAAAATGGATGCTCAATTGAATGAAATGTCACCGCAATAATTCAGAATTACAAAATAAATGGTAAAAAATGATTGACAATTCTGTATCACTATGTTACATTTAAATTACAAGCGTTTCAAACTCTTTATTGAGGTTGTTCGTGATAATTAATTTCCTAGAATTTAAAACAAGTATAACCAAGGACTTACAACAGCCCTTGGATACTGCAGGTTGGTATACCTGCGGTCGGGCTGATCATCGGCACGCTTGTCATGCTGGCTTACAAGTTAAATGACAAGGATGCCGCCTTAATGGCCAAATGCAACAGCGGCGAGATCACCCGCGAGGAATGTGAAGCACAGTTATCCCGGAGCTATTAGCTGGGCTGACTATTATTCTATAAAGATAAAAATATTCAGAAAAAGGAGATGGAATTATGGAAGAAAGCAGTGCCCCTATCCTGGAAGAGCCCATTGTCAAAAAGGGCAGGAAAGAAAAGAAGAAGACACCACTTGATTGGCGCATGAGCAAAAGGGAACGTGGCTTCTACTACCTGAGTGATACGGCTCGCATTTTTGGAACGGCAATGTTCGTCAGCTACCTTACTCCCTTTTTGGCGCTGCGCGGTGTCAACCTTGCCTGGCTGTCCACTATTCTACTGGTCTTGAGGCTCATCGATGCAGTGGATGACGTGATCTTTGGCTACCTGATCGATAAGATCAAGATCACTGAATGGAAAGCATTCAAAAAGATCACCGGCGAAGGCAAGTACCTGCCCTGGTTCAAGCTGACCTTCTTTTTGTTCCCGTTATTTACTGTTTTATTCTACCTGATGCCCAACAGTTTACCCGAATGGGCAAAGTTCGCCTGGCTTATTGTCAGTTACGTTCTGTATGATTTTTCTGTGACCTTGAATGAAGTCCCCATGAATTCGCTGGTCATGACGTTAACCGACAAGACCGATGAACGAGCCCATATTCTAACCATCAAGGGCATTATTACCGTGATTGCTGCTGTTGCAATTGGTTTCTTGCTCACCCTGCTGGTCAGTGAAGTCGTCGGGTTTACATTTTCAAGTGTAGCGATCGTTGGCGTCTTGATCTGCCTTGCGATGATGCTGCCGCTTGTCCTGAAGGGCAAAGAGTACAATGTAGGCCTGAAGAATGTTGATCCAGCGGTCACTGAGAAATATACACTCAAAGACATGTGGAATGTCGTTAAAACGAATAAATACATGATGATTTATCTACTTAACGGCCTGATCCTTGCAATAAGCGCAACCGGGACAGCAGTGGGAGTGCTTGCTTCATTTTACTTATTCGGAAGCAGCCTGACAACATCCATTCCAGTTCTGATTGCTTTCATCCCGGCAATGATCATCAATGCCTTTGCGGATAAGATCGCTGCGAAAGTAGGAAGGAAGAACTCCCTTATCATCCTGGGCCTTATTTACGGGGGGATGGGGTTGTTTGCATATCTTGCCGGTTACGAGAATGTAATAGTATATATCATTCTTACCGTGATTGCTGGTATGGCAAACTCCTTGAGATATGTCTTTTCCACCTTCATTGCCCCTGACACGATCGAATACACACGCTACAAGACTGGCAAGGAATGCGCGGGCATATTCTATTCCCTGAATGCATTCGTCTCCAAAGCAACAGGCAGCATTGCCAGCAGTCTCGGTTTGTTTTTACTGGGTGTCTTCGGCTGGGTGGAAGTCCAGGCCAACAGTTTTGAAGAATTGCAGGCTTTAAATATTCCCCAACCTCAAAGTGCCATGTCTGGTATGTGGATTATTCTTATGCTGATCCCTGCGATCGGAACTTTGATCGGTACATCGATTTTGTTTTTCTATAAGCTGAAGGACAAAGACGCCGAATTGATGGCCAAATGCAATAGCGGTCAGATCACCCGCGAGGAGTGCGAAACCCAACTTTCACGCCAGTATTGATCCTTTGAACCGCTGCCGGCGGGAGCCTGTCGGCAGCGGTTTCAAATGTCACCAATGCACCAGATGTCATTTTTGAGAAGCATGTGGTTTTCCAGTTCAAAGAAGAACTTTGTAAAAATTTGACGTTGATATAGATTTTACGACTTTTGTTCAGATAATGTCTTGCGGAAACATTCCCTGGAGGTATGGGTATGAAAGAAAAGAAACAAAGAGTTCCCCTGTTAATCAGGATCCTGGTAAAGGCTGCCAGGGCATTCCATTTTCCGGAGATGCCCGGCTCGCCGAAGGTAGGTAAATGGAATCGCCTCACACCCAGGGATAGCATCTGTGCCAATGGCAAACCCTACCACGGATGTATCCGCGTCGGGAGTGAAAAGAAACTGCTTATAGTCTTGAATGGCGGCGGGGTCTCTGTTGACGCCTACACTGCCGCCAGGCCGATCTCGATCTCCACCATAAGCAGTGACAACTTCTATTTTCAAGATGTTGAGCCATTATCAGACGCGGTCGCGCCACTTGGCCTGGGCAGCCGGAAAAAAACGAATCCCTTCCGCAACTGGAGCGTGGTCAATATCCCTTATGCTTCCGGGGATTTCCACGCCGGGACGGGTGACTATCCCTACAAAACAGTTGATGGTCGGGATGCGGTGCTCCACCACCATGGCTATACCAATTATCGGGCAGTCATGACTGAGGCATTGAAGTATTTACCCGAACCGGAACAGGTCCTCGTGATGGGGGGCAGTGCCGGCGGTTTTGGCACGGCGCTGCTTTCGGATGATGTTATCAAACTAATTCCCAACTGTAAGGACATCACCTGTCTTGTCGACAGTGCGCTTCTTTTGTGTGATAAATGGCCTGAGGTCGCCAGGGACATGTGGCAGGCACCCAAAGAGATCTATGAAAACCTGCACGGTACCAATATAACCTTTGATGCCCTCAAAGCGCTCCATGAAAAATATGGGGATGGCATCCGCTACCTCTTTGCCAGTTCGGTCCGGGATTGTGCTCTTGCCCAGTATCAATCTTATTTGGATGGCAAGGGACTGGTCAATACAAAAGCTGGCGGGCAGCGCTATCAACTGATGCTGAAGGAAATGTGCTTGCAGCTTAAGGATGCGATCCCACATATTGGCTTGTTTATTTTTGATAAACCGGCAACCGGTGCTCTCAAAGGTATGGATTTGACCATCCACTGTATTCCATTTGCCAAAGGTCATCAACCCCTGGTGGGCGCTGTCAGCCCCATGAGTTGGCTCTGGAATGCGGTATGTGGAAAGGTCGAAACTTTCGGCCTGGAGCTGTTGGAAAAGTTAGATTAAGTTTCATAAAATGGGAATGGAAAAGCCCAGTTCGCTGGAAAAAGGGGTCTCACAGGCACTTTGAATTCCTGCCTGTGAGACTTTTTTCTCATGGTCATGCAAAATGCTGCCTGGCGAATTTCTTGACTTCTTCGTAATATTTCACTGTGTAATCGGGGTCTTCAGCCAGAAGATGGCTCGAATTAGGGTAAACGATCCATTCAAGCGGCACCTGGTTCTTTTCCAGCGCTTCTTTGAGTTTTTCACCATGGATGGGCGGCACGGTGGTGTCTTTTCCACCGTAGGCGAAGAGCGTGGGAACGGAACCGACTGAAACATGGTTCAGGGGAGAGATCGATTTGATCAATTCGGCCGCTTCACCCGCCTCCAGCATCTCCGGGGTGATCTTCTTACCGGTCAATGCTGAAGCGAAACCCAGCGCGATCTTTTTATCACCATTCCAGAATTCCGGGAAGAATGAAACCGGTCCAACCTGCTCAAAAACAAAGGCGATCGGGATGGGCGATGTATTTGATTGCGTATAGGCGTATAACAGGGACAGGTGAGCGCCTGCCGATGAGCCGGATAAGGAGATCTGATTGATCACAAAACCTTTTTCAACAGCCGCTTCCTTGATCCTGGCGATACAGGCGGTGATCTCATCAATCATGGTGGATGCTGTGACCTCCGGTTTCGTTTTGCTTGTCAGGCTATAGCTCATGGTGGCTGTGATGTACCCGACCTTGGCAAACTTTGCCGCGGCATATGCCATATCCTTTTTACTCCCGCCGCTCCAGGCCCCTCCATGGATGAACAGCATCACAGGCTGGGGTCTGCTCTTATCTGCATCTTTGGGGATGTACAGGTCAAATAAATTCCTTCTGCCCTCACCATAGCGAATATTTTTTAGCAGGCTGCCGTAGCTTTTATCCCATTTTTCGAGGTACCCGGCTGGACCGGCGACCGTATTCCAATCATGTTTTAGCTTGAGCCAAATGATCAGAGTCGTCAGCCCAAAAAGGACAAAGATCGACCCCAAAACAGGGAAAGCATTTGTAAAGAAGGCCAACCCTGCCAGTGCCAGTACCCCTAGAACGATAAGGACTATTCGCATCAAGCGAAATGTGATGAAAAGCTTGACGAACTTCTTTATGAATTTTTCCATATCTAACTCAGTTTCATTGGTGTCAGTCACTTTTTTCTCCTTATGTTACGAATTGATGGCTGAATTTTGGTCGCATCTTTTCCTAACATCATCGCTTCAGCCATGCATTTGACTTTTTTTCTCACAATGCCTTCAACGCATTGACGATCTCAATGGCACAGGCCTCACACAATGGCACATATCCGAACTGCCCCAGTGTTTCATGCATTGTGCCAGTGTAACGCGTAGCCCGGACATCCACACCCGCCTGGGTGAGCAGACCGGCATAATATTCTCCCTGGATCCGCAACCCATCCAATTCAGAGGTAAAAATCAACGCCTTTGGGAGACCGCTGAAGTCATTTGCCAGCATGGGAGAGAGGTAAATGTTTTCCGCCGGTTCATCTCCCCGGTAGGCATTTGCCATGGCTGCCATTTTCCAGTCGGTCTCCGGGCATGAAATCTCACCAACAAAGGGCTTCATCTCATCCGCCACGAAAAATTCGTCTTTATCCCACACATACCCTTCTCTTACGGTCGCCCC
>CAYSZB010000089.1:0-4535 GCA_964435475.1 uncultured Anaerolineaceae bacterium
CCAGGTGCCGGTCCAGAGGTAGCGGGCGAGGTCGAACAGAGCGATCTGGGCCAGGGCAAGGAGTGCGCCGATCAGCAGGGGCAGTTTCATCTCACTTAACTTTGAATAGGCATTGTCTTTTTTCATCAGCATGACGATGGCGATGGTATAGATCATGACCAGGAGGGTATAGACGCCCAGGGCGCTGATCAGCGCGACGGGGAAGATGACCCAGATGTTCTCGGTGAGGGTCAGGAGGACCAAGCCAGCCGCGAGCAGGATAAAAAGAGCGGCCTGTTTTAGGGTTTTGAAGGGTGATTCATCGCGCCAGTCCTTCCAGACAGTCTGATGGAAGGCCGGGACGACAGCGGCGGACATGGCCAGGCCCATGCCCATACCGGTGACCAGGCGGGACCAATTCTGGGGTTCGTAGAGGCCATCCAGGGCGGGGAAAAAGTGCAGGTAGGAGTTGGCGCCGTCGATGCCGAAGGCCACGACGAAGAGCCCGAGGAGAATGATCATCCAGATGGGCGGGTATTTGCCCTTTTTGCCCTGGAGGAACTGATAGATGAGGCCGAAGCTGGAACCGAGGTACATGCCGGTGCAGCGGGCGCAGAGCGGCACCTGGCGGTCGTGGATGTGGAAACTGCGGGCGGCAATGCGGTGACAGACGGCATAGCCGATGGCATCCAACTTGCCGAGGAAACCGGGCGGGGTGAGCCATAACCAGGTGAGCAGGAGGGCCAGGAAGAGCCCGAGGACAACCCAAAACCAGGGAAATCGGGATAGGCGCTTTCTGGATGGTGGAACCTGCGGCAGCTGTGGGTCGATCACTGGACCTTCCTAGCGGGCAAAATAGGCATCACATTTCTTGAGCCAATCGATGATCTCGATATGCTGGGGGCAAACCGCCTCGCAGTTGCCGCACTCGATGCACATATCGGCACGGTTTTCAGGTTTGATGGCAGAGGTGTACTTCCAGTTGCTGCCCTTTTCAGCGCCAAAGATGCGGCTGTCATTGTAGAGGGCAAAAATGGTGGGGATCGCCACATCGCTGGGACAGGGCAGGCAGTATTCGCAATGCGTGCAGGGGATGGGCGAAAGGGATTTGAAGGCCTTACGGACCTCTTCGATCACCGCCAGATCATGGGCATCCAGGCTGTTGGCGCCGGAACGGCTGGCACTTTGCAGGTTTTCTGTGACATGCTGCATGGTGCTCATACCGCTGAGGACGACCGAGACCTGGGGCTGGTTCCAGACCCACTGCAGCGCCCATTCGGCAGGCTTCCAGTCGCGGTTGGAGCGGGCAAATTCGCGGGCCACCTGGTCGGGCATGGGGTCCAGGGCCAGGCTGCCGCCGCGGATGGGTTCCATGACCACCACGCCGAGGCCTCTGGCAGCGGCTTCATCGACCCCTTTTTGCCCCTGCTGGTAATCGATATCCATGTAGTTATGCTGCAGCTGGCAGAAATCCCAGGCATCATAGCTGTTGAGGATGGTGTGGAAGGCGTCGTAGTCATCATGGAAGGAAAAGCCGAGGTGCAGGAAGCGCCCTTCGGACTTGCGCTTTTCAGCCCAATCGAGGATCTTGAATTGCTGGAGGTCAAGCCAGCGCTTGCCACCCAGGGCATGAAAGAGGTACATATCGAGGTGGTCGACATCCAGGCGGCGCTGCTGTTCATCGAGCAGGCGGTCCAGGTCGGACTCACTCTTGACCAGCCAGACTGGCAGCTTGGTCGCGAGGTGGACCTTTTCACGGTAGCCGCCTTTTAATACCCTGCCGGTGAACAACTCACTTTGCTCATTGTGGTAGCCCCAGGCGGTGTCGACATAGTTCACGCCGGCGTCAATGGCTTTGTGGACCATCTCGGTCGCCAGGTCCTCATCGATCTCGCGTGTATCTTTGATCTCGGGCAGGCGCATCATGCCAAAGCCCAGGGCGGAGACATCCCAACCCAATTTGCCGAATTTTCTGTACTGCATTGTCATTCCTCTAGTTTTAATTTTTGCTGGATGAATTGTACCCCATACAAAGCAAACATCCCCGAAACCCGCCGTAAAAACAGGTTGGTCTGCCGGGCGGATTGACTTTTAGCCCGGAATATGCGATACTAAAGACAGGTACAAGAGATGTACCTGCTCCTCGCCATTCTATGAAAGAGGAGGTGGTGCTAATATGATAGATAGTTATTTACCTAAAGCTGCGGCATCCCTCCTTGCAAGTCGATAAGGATTGCCGCAGCGACACGAATGACCGTCCACAATGTGGGCGGTCTTCATTTAAGCTTTAGCTTTGAGATCAAGTTTGCCCCAGATTGCGTTTGCATTCCCGCCTTTTCTTGGCTACAATATAGTTTATACACAACAGATAATGAGGATAAGATGAGCGACCAGGGTAACGAACCGACCAACAGCAACACCTCCCCCAAGTGGAACTGGACAACCAAGCTGGTGTTTGCGCTCATCCTTTCGGCCGTTGGGTTTTTCATCCTGATCAAGTTCCAGAACATCCTGGGGCCGGTGCTTTTATCGTTCATCATCTCCTACCTGATCTACCCGCTGGCGACCTTCCTGCACAAAAGGCTCAAATTCAGCTGGCGGCTGGCGGTGACGGTCATTTATGCGGTCATTGCCCTGATCCTGCTGGGCCTTCTGACCTGGGGCGGGTTTGCGCTTTTCGGGCAGGTGCAGAACCTGATCACCTTCATCCAGGAAAACATTGATGAGCTGCCCAACCTGCTTGAAAACCTGGCTGATCAAAGCATTGTTATCGGGCAGATGGAATTCAGCCTGGCGTTCCTCAACAACGGCGAGCTGGTCGACCAGATCGTGGCCTGGATCGAACCGATCCTGGGCACAGCCGGCAGCCTGGTGGGCAAGCTATTTTCGGGCGGCGCCAACCTGATCTTCTGGACGGTGCTGATGCTGTTGATCTCCTACTTCATCCTGGCTGAGACCGAAGGCGTCTCAAGGAACCTGATCAAGGTCAGGATCCCGGGCTATGAAGAAGACCTGCAGCGCATGGGCAGGGAGCTTGGCTACATCTGGAACGCCTTCATCCGCGGTCAGTTGATCGTGATCACGGTGGCAGTGATCGTCTTCACCATCATCCTGGGCACGCTGGGCATCCAGTACTTCTTTGGGCTGGCTTTGATCGCCGCCTTCGGCAGGCTGATCCCCTATGTCGGCGCCTGGGTCACCTGGATCAGTTATGGGCTGGTGGCGCTGTTCCAGGCGAACACGCCCTTCGGGCTGACACCTTTCTGGTATATGCTTATCGTGGTGGTGATCGCGCTGCTCGTGGACAATATTCTGGATAACATCCTGGTGCCCAAGGTGATGTCCAACGCTTTAAGGGTGCACCCCGCAGCAGTGCTTTTAGGCACGCTAATCGGCGCGCAGTTATTGGGCGTGGTCGGCGTGATCCTGGCGGCACCGGTGCTTGCCAGCCTGCAGTTGATCTTCAGGTACCTGCTGCGCAAGCTGACCGACAGCAATCCCTGGGAGGATATCGACAACAAGCAGCCCATCAAGCGCTCACGCTTCTGGATCTGGTTCGGGAGCCAGTTGAACCACTTCAAGAACTGGCTTAAGCATTTATTCCAGAAGAAGGCAAAAAAGAACAAGACACTGGCAAGTATTGAAAAGCCTGAAGAAAAATGATCGGGCTCAAAGGCTTAATGTGTGAGATAATAAAGACAAGACAAACAATAGGAGCATAAATATGGAAAACTCTCAAGAACCTGTAACCACGACCATTGCAGAGACCGAAAACTACCTGGCATGGCGGGCGGACGAACCTGACAATGAGTCAACCTACCACCTCGAACTCAATAACGTGACCCTGCACTTCTTCAAAGAAGAATGGAAAGAGTTCCTGGACCTGATCGCGGCGATCGTTGACGAAGAATTCTAGACTTTAGCAGTAAATGATTTTGTAAAGAAAGAACCGGGCCTGACCCGGTTTTTTTATGCCAGTTTCATCCAGACCAGGCTGCGGAAGAGCGAAAAACCAGCCGCTTCGAGGGCTTGGGCGGCCATCTCACAGGGCAGGTCGAGCGCCAACGGTTTGGTACGCCCGACCCCGGGCGGGAGGAGGGATAAGGCATGGCTGATGAACTGGTCCAGGTCAACATCCGGGTCGGGTGCCAGCCAGAGGATGTCGGCAAAGGTTGAAGTGCGCTGCCAGGTGATGAAACCTGAGGCGCGTTCTTTCATTAATAATGTCCAATGCCTGAGGTTGAGCGCCTTTTCCCAACGTTCGGGGCGCCACAACACCTGGGGAGAAAAATCGGGCAACCACAGCGGGTAGTGCCAGATGATGTTATCGGGATAGAGCCTTTCAAACCATTTCTGCTGGTCGGGCCACTCATCCTTTTTTCGCCTGCGCAGGAGGCCGGCCTGACTGGCTACCTGGCCCGCTGCCACACCCGCACTTGAAACGACACCTGCCGGGCGGTGCCAGGTGCTGCGGCAGCAGACCTCATGGAAGCCGAGGCTGGTGTAAAGATCCTGCGCCGCCTGGTTGTTGCGGTTGACCTGCAGCCAGACCTGGT
>CAYSZB010000089.1:4635-8296 GCA_964435475.1 uncultured Anaerolineaceae bacterium
TTTTGAGGTTCCATGCTGATATTGTACACTTATCAGCAGGATTAAAACAAAAAAGCCCTGAAAATATCCAGGGCTTTCATAATTACGTTCAGGAGGTCTGGCTTATTCCTCAGCGGGAGTACCATCCTGGCGGCGTGCGCGATAGACAATGCGCCCACGGTTCATGTCGTAGGGCGACATTTCCACACGTACCTGGTCACCCAGCAGGATGCGGATGTAATACCTGCGCATCCTCCCGGACAGGTATGCCAGAACTTCATGACCATTATCCAGGCGCACCTTGAATTGGGTGGCCGGTAATGCCTCAATGATCGTTCCTTCAACTGTAATCTTTTCTTCTTCTTTAGCCATAAAACCTCCAGCCTGCCCTGCTGAATGATCAGGACAGGAATGTCACTTTATTCGTACTCTTTCCGGTGTGACCGCCGAATAGCCTTCTTCTTCTCCATCCGCCTGTTTTCACTCTTCGAAATGAACCATCGTTTGCGGCGGACCGTGCTCAAAACACCGCTCTTCACGACCTTCTTGCGAAAGCGCTTCAGTAAAGAGTCCTGTGATTCATTTTGTCTTAAGTTTACTGTTGTCAAAAATTTCACCTCCTTCCAAAGGTGGAATGTCATGCTGCCGGTGTTGTGCACCAGGCGGGATGTCTCAGGGCACACAATTACAAGCCCTGGTGACTTCACGAAAAAGTATTATATCGCATTTTTCAGGATCTGTGTGAGAAAAATTTTGGCCTCTTCGCATTATATGGGATACAATTAATCCACTTTACAGAGAAAAGGACCAGGCATCCCATGAAGATCTTGTTTTTAGGCGGTACGGGCATTATCAGTTCAGCATGTGCAAGGCTGGCGCAGGAAGAAGGGCATGCGGTCACCCTGCTGACGCGCGGTCAGTCGCTGCGCCCCATCCCCTCTGGGGCACACACGATCCGGGGCGATGTTCAGAACCCGGCCTCGCTGCAAACCGCGCTGGAGGGACTGCACTTTGACGTGGTTGCCGATTTTGTGGCTTTCACTCCAGAAGATGTCGCCCGGCGGCATGAAATTCTGCGCGGAAAAACGGGGCAGTACGTCTTTATCAGTTCTGCCTCCGCCTATCAGACCCCGCCTGCCACCCTGCCCGTGCGCGAATCGACCATCCTGGATAACCCGGTGTGGCAATACTCACGCAACAAGATCGCCGGCGAGGAATACCTGGTTCGGGCATACCGCGAGGAAAAGTTTCCCATGACCATTGTGCGCCCTTCGCACACGTATGATGAGACCTACCTGCCGATCCCTGGCGGGTGGACGGTTGCCAAACGCATGCTCAACGGGCAGCCGGTCATCGTGCATGGCGACGGCACCTCGCTCTGGACCTTGACCCACAACAGCGATTTTGCGCGCGGTTTTGTGGGTCTTTTGGGTAACTCACACGCCATCGGTGAGGTTTTCCACATCACCTCAGACGAGTGGCTGAGCTGGAACCAGATCCACCAGTTGACCGCCCAGGCCCTGGGCGTCGAAGCCAAACTGGTGCATATCCCCTCGGATCTGATCGCTGCCTATGACCGGACCTGGGGTGACAGCCTTCTGGGCGACAAAAGCCACAGCTTCATCCTCGACAACAGCAAAATCAAACAGGTGGTGCCTGGTTTTAAATGCATGGTGCCATTTTCAGTGGGCATCAGGCGGGTGATCGCGTGGTACCGGGCAGACCCCACCCGCCAGGCAGTGGACCCGATCTTCGAGGGGATCTATGAGCGTATTCTTTCAGCTTACCAGAAAGCCTGGCCGGACGGACAAATTCCTTTTTGATGCCATCAGTGCTTGAGTTATAGGATTGACTGTATATGATCTATTATTTTTTAGCCATTAACCTGGTAACCTTCATCATCTGGGGCATCGACAAGAGCAAAGCGGTCAACCGCCGCTGGCGCGTCCCCGAGAAGTGGCTTTTCATCCTGATCATTGCCGGCGGGGCGCTGGGCGCGTTGTTGGGCATGATGGCCTTTCGCCACAAGACCAAGAAGACGGTCTTCTGGGCGGTGGCGATCATCGCCTGCCTGGTGCAGGCCGTTCTGCTATTCTGGCTGTTCTAACCAGAATTCACCTTAATACAGCCTTTTTTCCATAGTGTCCCTGGCAAATCCAGGTATCAGGGCGTGATACCCCTGATATACAGCAGGGCCATGCCGCCAATATAGATCAGGATCAGGAGCAGAGCATCGATCTCAATGAAGAAGATGCGCTTTTCGATGCGCGCCAGGTTGCCGATCAGTCCCAGGATGGTCATGATCAACCCCAGCATGCCCACGATCACAAAAGACGGGTCAACCGTGGCAATGAAACGCCCCCCGGAGTAAAAAAGGTCGCTCAACCCCAGAGTGAAGATGTTGAACATGTTGCTGCCAAACAGGTTGCTGATCGCCATGTCATCCGCCCCGATCCTGGCAGCTGAGAGGGTGGTAACCAGCTCCGGGATGGAGGTGACGAAAGCCACCAGCGTTGAGCCGATAAAAGTGGTCCCCAGGCCGGTGAGTTCAGCGATATCCGCGCTGGCGGAAACCATCCAGGGGGTGACGATCACCAGGGCAACCGCTGCCAGGGTAAACCCGGCTATCGAGACCCACAGTTTCGGCACATCGTTGGGGATCGGTCCCATCACCGCGCTTTTGGCCTGAAGTTTCGATTGCTTCTGGATAAGGCTCAACGAGAATATATAAGCCACTATCAGTGTGATGCTATCCAATCCAAGAGAGAAACTGCCGATCGCAATTTTCAGTGGGATGTTTGCCACGATAAAAAAGACAGCCAGGGCGATCAGCATCACCGCCAGGGAACCGGTCAGGGCGTGCTTCATGGCGGCCTTGCGCAGGATGCGCTTCTGATGATGCATCAGGTCAAGCACCGCCAGGAAGAGGATATTGATCATGTTGCTTCCCAGGATGTTACCCGCTGCCAGCTCGGGCAAGCCTTTCTGGATCGCGTTGATCGTGGTCAGGAGTTCCGGCAGGGAAGTCGCCCCGGCGATGAGGAGGGTTCCGATGAACATACCCCCCAGGCGGGTGCGGATGGCGATGGCATCGCCGTATTTCGCCAATTGCATGGCTGCAAAGGTAATGATCGCTGCACTGATCAGGAAGGTGACCCAGGGCATCTACACCCCCACTTTGTCCAGCCCCTTGACCGTGGCAATCGGCCAGGCGGCAAAAATGCCGGTATTCGGGTTGTTCAGGTCGCCAACCACGCTTTCAGAGGCATCCTGCAAAGCCTGGATCAGTTTCTCATCCTTGACCAGGGCAAAAAGTGTCAGGTGGGTGATCTCTTCGTCAAATACCGGGGGCACAAAACGCATTGGGATGAATTTCCGGCGCACGCGGTGCATGCCGGTGGATTCAATAATGGTAACCCCACCGACACCCGCCTTTTCCCAGGCTTCCAGGACCTGGTGTAAAAGGTCCGGGTTATCCAGCACAAACATGATCATAAACATAATTCTTCTCCTCTCTGAAGGTTGAAATAACCTCTCTTTACCTCAAAGTTCTGAGGAAAACAAAGACTTAATATTTCAAGTGCAATATTTTTCCCGGTACTCATTGCACATGAGTTGAGATGTTTATTTTACATGAAAATTTCAATCCGGGCAAATGAAGAAAGCAGGAAGGATGGAAATT
>CAYSZB010000090.1:0-8295 GCA_964435475.1 uncultured Anaerolineaceae bacterium
GGGGTGATTTATAATTAGCTCATTACAAGGAGAGCTCACCATGAAAAAAGTGAAAATTCCTTATACCATGCAGGCCGGCACGATGGGTATACAGCTGGTCATGCCGCCGGTGGCCTGGCCGGGAAAGTGCCCCTGCTGCGGCAGTGCGCATCCCGACCAGCTCTTCACGCTCGACTTCAAGGCACGCTACTCCAGCAGCATGGTCGGCAATACCACCACCAGCACCTATTACCCGCTTACCTGGCAGGTACCGTTCTGCAAGACCTGCCTGGCGCATGTCAAGAAGCTGGAGAACCTGACCTACATCATCATCGCCGCCTGTATCCTCTTGCCCATCCTCATCCCGATCATCTTTGGCTTTGTTTCAAACGGGCTGCTGGTCGCGACGGTGTTCGTCGGGTGTATCATCCTGGGGTTGCTCACCTACCAGGTGGCGCTGCGCCTTTTCATCCGCCCGAAGATGAGCAAGTCCTGCGCCCATCACCGTTACCCGGTCTTTGCATCCGACGCCGAGAATGCGGTGGAGTTCAACTTTTATAATGATGCGATCGTTGATGAGTTTGCCCTGCTTAACCAAAGTGAGGCTGTTTTTACTGAGAAACCAAGTTTCTGGTCACTCAAACGCAAGTGACCTTTTTTATTGAGCAGCAAAATTTGCTGGAATGAAGTTATTGTTCGCTGAGGAGGTTGGTATGATCTCAAAGAAATGGTTTGCATTATCCCCCTTACCCCTGCTGGCTGGCTGTGCGCAGCAACCGGCAGACAAAGCTGCCCTGCCCTGGTGGGCATGGTTGCTGATCATCCTGGCAATTTTGTTGTTGCTCTGGTTGATCATCTGGCTGTTGACCGGCCGCAAGTGCTGCCTGTGCCGTAAGGCTGAAAAGGTCAAAAAACCGATGGCCACGCCCAAAGCCGAACCCGAGCCGGTCGCGGTTGTCAAAGAGGAAGTAGTCCAGGCAGCGGTGGTTGAGACGCCCCCGGTGGTGAAAGCTGCCAGCCTGTATGACAACCTGACCCTTATTGAGGGCATCGGGCCCAAGATCAGCGCCATCCTGCAGGGTGCGGGCATCACCACCTTTGCCCAGCTGGCTGAGTTGGAGCCTGATAAGATCAAACAGGTCGTCATCGCGGGTGGTGTGCGCCTTCTGGACCCCACCAGCTGGCCCCGGCAGGCAAAACTGGCGGCAGAGGGCAGGATGGACGAGCTGCAAGCGCTGCAGGATTCGCTCAAAGGCGGCAAGATGGCCTGAGCGCGTCTTTAAACGCGTCTGTTTATCCAATTTACGAATATGCCTGGATCAGTGAGCAGGTGACTTTTTAGGACCTACCTGCGAGATAAGCATGCCTGCCAGCATGACCGCTGCGCCCAAAAGCCCGCGAACATCCAGCTGCTCACCGAGCAGCCACCACCCCCCCAGGGCTGCAAAAGCGCCTTCCAGGGAGAGGATGATGGCGGCATGCGCGGGGTCGGCCCATTTCTGCGCCACCACCTGCAGGGTGTAGGCGGTTGCCACAGACAGGAAGGATGCGTACAAAAGGGGCAGCAAACCCGCCTGCAATTGGGTGAAAGAGGGCTGTTCAAAAATGAATGCCGCCACCAGGCTGAGCACACCGGTCACCAGGAACTGGGTGATCGCCAGTTTGACCGCCCCGATGCGCGGCGAAAAATGCCCCACCAGGTGCACATGCACCGCCCAGACGAGTGCGCCGATCAGCACCAGCAGGTCCGAGCGGGCAATGCCAAAGGTGCCGGTGACCATTAAAAGGTAAAGGCCAACCGCTGCCAAAAGTGCGCCGACCCAGTTGAAGGGGGAGGTGCGCTTGCCGATCAGCAGCCCGAGGATGGGCACCAGCACCACGTACAGCCCGGTGATAAAACCCGCCTTGCCGGCATCGGTGCCCACCAGGCCGACCTGCTGCAGGCTAGCGCCGGCAAACAGCACCAGTCCGGTCAGCAGCCCGCCCAGCCAGTCCGCATTCTTTGAAAGAGGGACGCTTTCATCCCGGTCGGGCAGTTTGCGCAGGAAAAGGCGGTATATGAGGAGCAGGGTCAGACCACCCACCAAAAAACGCACCGCATTGAAGGTGAACGGTCCCATGGAGCGCATGCCGCTGCGCTGGGCGATGAAGGCAAAGCCCCAGATGGCGGCGGTCAGCAGCAATACGCTGTCGGGCAGCCATTTCTGGCGCGGTGTCTTCACTCCTGCTTTCCCCGCGGTGCTTTGATGTGCCAGAAAACCCGACCACGCACGCTTTGCGAGGGGATGGGGCCGAATGTGCGGCTGTCGACACTTTCGAGGACCGTGCCGCGCACTTCGAGGGTGGATCTTTGGCGGTCGATCTGCGAGACCTGCTTGATCAGCAGGCCGTAGTCGGGATGGGTGAAGGCGATGACGTCTCCGAGTTTAAGGCGTTTGAATGAAAACGGAGACCACGCCGTGATGACGTAGTCTCCGTTACGATACTCAGGATAGAGGCTTTCGCCTTTGACCCGGTAAATTCTACACATTAAAGAACAGGGTAGACCACTTCTTCCGCCGGGGCGTAGGGTGCCTTGGCTTTCTTGGTGGGAATGCCCTTGATCTCCCAGAAGATCTCGGCAAAGCGGTTGACCGCAGCAAGCAGGTCGAGTGCATCCTGGCGAACCACTCCCTGGCGTACCTTGGAGCCCAGTTTCATGATCTTGAAGACCAGGGGCTGCAGTTCGGGGTATTTGACCAGGTGTTCTTCCTTGATGAAATCGCCATAGATCACGCGCACTTCTTTCTTCACCAGCTCGGCATGCTCTTCCTTGACCGCGGCAAAGCGGCTGAGGCTGTTTACAAAGCCAAACTTGTTATCATGGGCTTCAGGCGGCAGGTTATTTCCCAGGTCCATCATGCGGATGACGGTGAGGGCAGCCAGTTGGGCATGGTGCGGGTCGTAAATGCCGCAGGGGATGTCGCAGTGGGCTTTGGCTTCCTTGAAGTGGGCCAGTTTGTCGAGTGTATTGAACAATTTATAGAACATAATTACCTCCGTTTGTTTTTATTTTAAGTTGAAGTAAATATAACCCAGTTGGGAGTGAAAATCAAATGGTTGGATGTACAAATAAGGTGAAAGGCTCAAGGTGAAAGGAAAAAGTTTCCCGGGTTGATTGTAGAGTGAGGGCACCCCTCCATTTTCTGTTCATGATGGCAATTCTGGCGCGACCAATAAAGCATTAATGATCAAGGCTTTTGGATCCGGGAAATATTAAAGAGAATCCTCATGACATAAAAGGCACCCTCACCCGTAGTCCTCTCTCTCATCGAGGGAGAGGACATTTAGTTTCTTGTTTCAGTTAAGAATCGAGCGGGTTTCACCCAACCGGCAATTTCAACGTAAACACCGCCCCGCCTTCGGGGTGGTTGGAGGCACTTAAACTGCCGCCGTGCGCTTCCGCCAGCTTGCGGGCGATCGCCAAGCCCAACCCGGTGCCGCCCTTGACGCGTTCCCGCCCTTTTTCCAGGCGGTGGAAGCGTTCAAAAATGCGCTCCAGTTCATCCTCCGGGATGCCGGGTCCGTGGTCACGCACCTCGACCACCGCCATGCCATCCCTCACCGACAGGTTGACATCGACCACCTGGTTGGCGGGGGTATAGCGCTGGGCGTTCTGCAACAGGTTGTGCATGATCTGGGCGATGCGTTCGGGGTCTGCCGTGACCCGGGGGATGCCCGCCTGGGCTACCTGGCGGATCTGGATGCCGGTGGTGGCCATGGCGGCTTCAAAGCGCAGGATGATCTCGGCGGTCAACTCGGGCAGGTTCACGCGGCGCAGGTTGAGCGAAAGTTGCCCCGAATCAGCCAGGGCCAGGGTGCGCAGGTCGTCCACCAGGCGGGTCAAGAGGCGGTTCTGCTCAATGACCGGTGAGAGGTTGGCGACCGTCAGGGGGTAAATGCCATCCTGCAGGGCTTCAAGGTTGGCCTGCTGTACAGCCAGGGGGGTGCGCAGTTCGTGGGCGATATCTGAGGTCATCGAACGGCGCTGTTCTTCGGCTGTTTTAAGGGAACTTGCCATCTGGTTGAAGGTTCTTCCCAGCGTGGCGACCTCATCTTTGCCGCGCGCCACTACGCGCTGCTCCAGGTCGCCCTGGGCCATGGCTTCGGCTGCATGGGTCAGCACTTTGACCGGTTTAAGGATCATTTGGGCCAGGATAAGGGCTAAAACGATGGCGATGACACCCGAAATGAGGGCGGCGATCAGCGTGGCTTGCTGGATGCGTTCAAGCAGCTGGCTTTCGAAGTTGCCCGGTACCGCCGGGTTGCCGCCCGAGGGGACCAGGTAGCCGACGACCGTATTGTTGTCATCGACGATGCCGATGGCACTGCTCAACGCCGCGCTGTCGATGGTCATGCCGATCTCACTGTCAACCGGGCTGTAGACGATGACACCCAGTTCGTCGGTCAGGATGTGACCGGACTTGCCGTTGACCGCGATATCCAGTTCTTCCGGCAGGATGTCGGCACCGGGGGTTGCTGTGGCGGGCACCTGGGTGGGGGTGGTTGTGGGCTGCGCTTCGGGGGCTGAAACCCCGGGCAGCGGGGTTGGCTCAATGGTTGGGATGATCTCTTCTTCAACCGCAGGGGTCAGGTAGGCCTGTTCGCCCTGTCCGCTGCCCTTGCCGGGGCCTTTACCGCTGGCGGGACCTTCTCCCTGGCCGGAACCGGCACCAGTACCAGCTTCAGCACCGCTACCTGCACCAATTCCCTGGCCAGTCGCTTGTGGTGTTGGTTGATGGGTGATGGGGGCCGGGATGGTGGGTTCGGTTGCTTCCATCACCACTTCCACGCCTTCCCAGCTGGTGGTGGGCTGGTAATAGTCTTCAAGGTTCTCAACCAGCTTGTCCACCCCGGCCAGGGCGCCTTTGCGCAGGTAGCCCTTGACCTGGTTCTCCGCGGACAGGTTGATGACCAGCAGGACGGTACCCAAGGCAATGAAGATGACCAGGGCATAAGAGATGATCAGGCGCCAGCGCATCTTATCCTTCCATGCGGGTGAAGCGGTAACCGATGCCGAAGACCGTTTCGATGCAGGCGGCGGCTTCCTTGCCCAATTTGCTGCGCAGGTTCTTGATGTGGGCGTCAATGCTGCGCTCGTAGCCTTCATACGCGTTGCCCTGGGTGGCTTCGAGCAGTTGGAGGCGCGAGAAAACGCGTCCCGGGGCACCCGCCAGGGTGGCTAATAAACCGAACTCGGTGGGTGTCAGGGTGATCACCTGGTCATCCAGTTTCACCTCATGCATTTCGATATCGATGATCAATTTGCCGATGGTGATCTTTTCCGCGGGGGCGGACTGGCGTCCGGCGCGCCGCAGCACGGCCTTGACACGGGCAACGACCTCACGTGGGGAATAAGGCTTGGTGATGTAGTCGTCGGCACCCAGTTCGAGCCCGACCAGGCGATCCACCTCGTCCACGCGGGCGGTTACCATGATGATCGGGGTGTCCTTTGTTTTCCGGATGGCACGGGCGACCTCCAGGCCGTCCATGCCGGGCAGGTTGAGGTCCAGGAGCACAAGGTCGGGGTCTTCGCGCTGCCAGAGGGCCAGCCCGTCATCGCCGTTGGTGGCGCCGAGTGCCTGGTAACCACTGCGCACCAGGTAGGCCTGCAGTACCTTGTTCAATTCTTTTTCGTCTTCGATCACCAGAATTTTTGCCATTGTCAGGTCACTTTCTTTACTTATTATAGACAGAAAATAAGGGATTTGCACGACATTCACAACTTCTACATAAGATTGTAAAGTGAATTTTCAGTGGTGAAGCCCCCATGAAGAGTGATCGCACCATTTGCAGGCCAGAAAACAGGCAGTGTTGAGGACCTCTTCGGTAAGGGCGAAGCATCCTCAGAATGACACCTGCGGCCACCAAACGCGTCTGTTAATGATGCTTCGCCCCAATAGCAGACGGTCCGGATGCCCGGCTTCACCTAACCAACAATCAGCAGGTATATATTCACAACTTCTACACAATCTTAACAGGAAAAATTCATCACATGGACCGGGAAACCTGTAAAATTATGCAGATCAAGAAAGGAAATTATGAAAAGCAAAAAATTATCAACAAAATTAAAATATAACTGGCTGATCGATGCCGTCCTCTTCCTGGGGGCGCTGTTGGCGATCCTGACCGGTATTTACTTCCTGGTCTACCCGGTGGGCGGGTTTATGGGCGGGCGCAACCCGGACTATGGCATCATCATTATGTTTGGCCGCGAGACCTGGGAGGTTTTGCACGACTGGACGGGCATCGCGATGATCGCCGGCGCGCTGGTGCACATCGTTTTCCATTATCGCTGGATCTGGGGAACGCTCAAGCGCATATTCACTCCTGTCAAACAGCAACCCGGCAAGATGGGCAGCCGTTTGTTATGGACAATCGTTGTGGACGCATTGATCGCGTTGGGTTTCATCGTCAGCGCAGTCTCGGGTGTCTATTTCTTCTTTGCCGCCAAGGATGCCAACTGGCTGATGGCGGATACCACCTGGGATATGCTGCACACCTGGGGCTCGATCCTGCTGATCGTGGCATCGCTGGTCCATATTGCGCTGCACTGGTCGTGGATAAAAAATATCACCGCAAAAATGTTTGGCAAGATGAAGAAGACCGTACCGGTCAACGCTGGTGCGATGAGCATGACACAGGAGGAGAACTGACATGGCTAAGAAGGTTATCTGGTTTGTCCTATTGGCCTTGGCGACTGCCGGGCTTGTTTATGGCGGCGTTTACCGCACACGGGCAGTGTATGGCTTGAGCGAGCGCTTCACAGCCAGTAGCGAGGAAAGTGTTGAAACCAGCACTGAGGTCAAGGAGATGGTAACGCTCCAGGCAGTGGCGCAGGAGATCTCGACCGACCTGTGGGTGCTGAAAGTGGATGGCGGCAGCCTGGTCGAGTTGGAAGGGCGCACGTTGACCTACCTGGCAGGCCAGGGCTTCACGGTGCAAGCCGGTGATGCGCTCAGCCTGATGGGCTTTTATGAAGACGCCGACAGTTTCGAGATCAGCGAGCTGACCAACCTGGTGAGCGGAGAGACAGTGGTCGTGCGGGGGGCGGATGGCAGGCCTTTGTGGGGCAAGGGTGGGGGTGGTGGAAAGTAGGCTGGATGGAAATAAAAGAGGTCGCAAGACCTCTTTTTTTTTGACAACCTTCATCACTTCTTCACAACTCGTTCATAGCATCTGCATCTTGATTTGCTAAACTCTTTTTTGTAAGTCAGAACGATAACAAATTTTGGCCGCAGAGGCCGACAAGAAACAGGAGATAAAAATGAAAAAATTAATGACAGCAGTAGTGATCACCCTCGTTTTGGGTGCAGTTGTTTTAGGCGTCACCAGCCCGGTTTTAGCCAAGGGTAATGGCCCACAGGGTGGCGGTGGCACGGGCACCGGCGTATGCACGGGCACGGGCGATTGCACCGGTACAGGCACTGGTGTATGCACCGGTGATTGCACCAGTGACGGCAATGCCTATGGCTACCAGGGCGCAGGCGGGACCCCGATGACCAATCAAAATGGGTATCAATACAGCAACCAGATCGGCGATTGCGCTAATGGTGAGACTGTTTGCACCCGTGATATGACCCAGGCAGGGCTCCAGCAGGGACCCTTCGGCGGTCAGGCTGGACAAAATGGCACCCCGGCCGCAGGTTTTCTCGGCCTGGTTGCCAAAGAGGATTGGGTTCCTGCCTCTGCCACCGTGCAGCTGGTTGAAGATAACCTGGTCGAAGTTTTGCTGAGCGACGGCACAGTCGCCACCATTGGCGGACGCCAGTTGGACTACCTGACCGATGCGGGCATCGTCCTCGAGGTTGGTGATGCGCTTGACCTGCTCGGTTTCGTGGATGCCAAAGGCAACTTTGCCATCGGCGAGCTCACCGTAGACGGTGAAACCATTGCCCTGCGCGAAGATAGCGGTATCCCGACCTGGATCGGTGCCTTTTTCCGCAGGTTTGGCGGCAGGAAGTAAACAAGCCGCAGTTGTAAAGATCACAGAAGCCGCTGATTTCAGCGGCTTTTTTGATTCAGTTGGTAGAGCGTTGAACAATATGTGGTTATTGATGCAAAGTTGGCAGGCTGGTTTAATTCTGCCTGGATTATTGCCCATCCCCTCCTC
The DNA here is from genome assembly GCA_964435475.1 of uncultured Anaerolineaceae bacterium. Lineage (GTDB taxonomy): Bacteria > Chloroflexota > Anaerolineae > Anaerolineales > Anaerolineaceae > CAYSZB01. The sequence goes on from CAYSZB010000090.1 coordinate 8,132, forward strand.
ACTCCCACCCTCTCCCCCCGACGAATGTTTGTTAGTTAATGGACTCATCAGTCGGGGGGGAGAGGTTCAGGTGAGGGGGGAGTTGCGCTGCCATGCAGGCTTGATAGATAAAGCCATAATTGCCTTTGTCCTATAGATTGTTGTTTTTCAACACTTTCGCTGGA
>CAYSZB010000091.1:0-6608 GCA_964435475.1 uncultured Anaerolineaceae bacterium
CGCGGCTCGCCGATGCGCTCTGCGCCTGGCAGTTCACGTGAGGCGATCGCCACGTCGAAGCCCGGCAGTTTGGGGGGCAAAAAGAGGTTGATCTCCTCGATCGGCATGGACAGATCGGCGTCCGCCAGGAAGCGGTACTGCCCGCCTGCCGCCAGCATGCCCAGCTTCACCGCCAGGCCTTTACCGCGCCGGGTGGACTGGATCAATTGTAGATAGGGGTAGCGATCCTGGTATTCCTCGACCACCTCGACCGTATGATCCGAGCTGCCATTTTCGACCACGATCACCTCGTAAGTATAGGACTGGGTGCTCAAAAAGCGGTCGATCTGTTCCAGCGAAGCAGGCAGGCGGTGTTCCTCGTTGTAGGCAGGGATGATGATGGATAGGAATGGTTCTGACATTGCGCTCTTTTTTACCTGTTGGACAATAATTTTAGCATCTTTCCCCGGGCTATTAAAAACAAAGGTCGGGGTGGGCGGACTTGAACCGCCGACCTCTGCGTCCCAAACGCAGCGCGCTAGCCGACTGCGCTACACCCCGGCAAGGCAGAGTATAATCGGAAACATCATGAACCGTCAAGGCATGTTATGAAACCCACTTTGAGACCACGCTTTGCCTTCGTTCTTGTTTTGCTCAGCCTTGTCGTGCTCACCGCCTGCATCCCTACACCGGCAATCCCGGCAACACCCGAAACGCGTACCCCGGTCGAATGGACGATCATATCCGTCCGCACTGCCACAGACACCCCCCAGCCGCCCACGCCAACCACCGCCCTCAGCACAACCCCGGCGTCAAGCCAGACGTCGACCGCCACCCCACCACAGGTCGCACCCAGCCCGGATGCCACGCTCAGCTGCCAGGAAGGCAAAGGTGAGGTGGTCCATGACCGCTTCGACAGCCAGATATTGGGCTACAAATTTTATTTCACGCTTTACCTGCCGCCCTGCTACGACCCTGACGCCGCCGGGACCTACCCGGTGTTGTACCTGCTGCATGGGCTGGGGTCGGATGACAGCCAGTGGGTGCAGATCGGCGTGCCGGGGATGATGGATGAACTGATCGCCAGCGGCGAGGTTCAACCTTTCATCATCGTCATGCCCCGAGAGCCCAATGCCTATGCCCCGTCCCAGTCGAAGTTTGACCTGGTGCTGATCGATGAACTGCGCCCTTATGTCGATGAGCACTATGCCACCCGCGGCAACGGGCAGTACCGCGCGATCGGCGGGCTTTCCCGCGGGGCAGGCTGGGCGCTGCGCATTGGCATGAACTTCCCGCAGTTCTTCAGTGCCATCGGCATGCACAGTGTGGCGGTCTTTGAAGGCGATGACATCGCCGCAGTGCGCAAGTTGAGCACCCTGCCGGTTGATGAAAGACCGGCACTCTTCATTGATATCGGCTCAAACGACAGTGAAATCTACAGCGCACGGGATTTTGAACATACATTGTTCGCGGCGCGAATTGCCCATACCTGGTATGAACTTGCCGGTACCCATAACGAAGCCTACTGGCAGGCCCACGCCCCGATCTACCTGCGCTGGTATTCTTCTGAAATTAATTAATAGAATATATATTCCATTTTTTAGACATTTGCGGTAAAATAGCAATTAATACTTCACAGTTGATGACCTGCGAAGTGGAAGAAATAGCGAGACACAAAACCAGACAAGCGAAAGGAATTACACAATGTTTCACACGATCATCATTATTGGCAACCTGGGGAAAGATCCCGAAATGCGATACTCACCCAACGGTTCAGCAGTCACCTCATTCTCATTAGCAAGCAATCGTACATACAAGGGCAATGACGGGCAACAGGTAAAAGAAACCACCTGGTTCCGTATCACTGTCTGGGGCAACCAGGCAGAATCCTGCAACCAGTACCTGAAAAAAGGTAGCAAAGTTTTGGTCGAGGGGCGCCTGACCTCGGACGAAAAAGGTTCACCCCGCGTCTTCCAGCGCAAGGATGGCACTTATGGCGCCTCATTTGAAGTGACCGCCCAGACAGTGCGCTTCCTGAGCAGCATTGGCGAAAGCGCTGATCACACCGAAGAGGTTGATGACGGGGGCGACATTCCTTTCTAGGAGCGTTTTATGCCACAAGTCAGACAGATCAATATCGAGTTGCCTGAAGACCTGAAGGCGACTTATGCCAACGTGGTTCGGGTGGCCCATACGCCGGGTGAGTTCATCCTCGACTTCTCCGCCATCCTGCCGGGCGAGCTCAAACCCAGGGTTGCCTCACGCATCGTGATGTCCCCCCTGGGGCTGAAACTGCTGCTCAAAGCGCTGAGCGAGAACATCGCCCGTTATGAAACCAATTTTGGTGAGATCAAGACCCCCGAAACACACACCCTGGCGGATGACCTGTTTCACAGCACCTCCAATCCGCCCACCCCGGAAGCATAAGCCATGGGCAGCCTATTGGACAAGATCAGCGACGAGATCCGTGAGGATTTTGAGCGGCGCACCAAGATCCGCGATGAAGTTCTGGCACAGGCGCGTCAACTGACGCGCCATGCCGCCATGGCGATCCGTGCGGTGCACCGCGAAGAGGACGAGGAAGCCCAACTGCACCTCACCGAAGCCCGCCAAATGGTGGGTCAGATGCGCGAGGTTCTCAAGGGTGACCCGGACCTGTACTTTGCCGGCTACACCCAGGATGCGATCAAGGAATACGTTGAAGCGCACATCACCTACGCCCTGGTCAAGGGCGAGGCGCTGCCCACCCCGCAGGACCTTGGCGCGGAATTTCCCGCTTACCTGGGCGGGCTGACCGAAACGCTGGGCGAACTGCGCCGGCGCTGCCTGGACCTGCTCAGGCCGGGTTATTCGCACGAGGTGGAGCGCCTTTTGAACTGGATGGACGAGATCTTTGCCCAACTGGTGACCATGGACTACCCGGATGCGATCACCGATGGACTGCGCCGCAAGACTGACCTGGCGCGCGGCATCATCGAGCGCACGCGGGCAGACATCACGATCAGTTTCCGGCAGAGCGAACTGGAAAGTGCACTGGAAAGGCTGTCAACCCGTCTCGACAGCCTGGAAGGCAAATGAGGACCATCCGCTGCTCGGAACTGGGCGCCTATCTTTTCTGTGAGCGTGCCTGGTGGTACCAGCAGCAGGGTATCGTCTCGCAAAACGAGGCGGAGTTGAACACCGGGACTGAACTGCACCAGGCTTTCAGCCGGACGGTATTTGCCTCGGTGCTGTTGAAACTGGCTGGTTGGGTCTTGTTGACCGCCGGTTTGGTGCTGGCGATCTACTACCTGGTCAGCCGCATCATATGACGTACTTATATGTAGCGCTGCTGCTGATCCTGGCGGCAGCGCTCGTCTTTTGGCTTGCTTCCCGGCAGCGCAAGAAAAGCGGCCTGCCCGGCGGCGAGATCATCTATGCCGACAGCCGCCTGTGGCAGGCTGTGGCTGAACCCTATTTTGATTCCCACCTGCGCCTATCCGGCAAGCCTGATTTTGTGATCAAACAGGGACACACCAGCATCCCGGTGGAGGTCAAGACCGGGCGCACACCCAGTGCACCCTATGACTCGCACATCTTCCAGCTGGCGGCATACTGCGTGCTGATCGACCGTGCCACCGGTCTGCGCCCGCCCTACGGCATTTTGCATTACCCCGAGCGGACCTACAAGATCGATTTCACAGGGGAACTGGAAGACAGCTTGCTGGACCTGCTCAAAGAGATGCACGGCAGGGAAAAGTTCACCAATGGCGTGCCGCGTTCGCATGAATCCGAGGCACGCTGCAGAAAATGTGGTTTTCGCAAGGTGTGCGACCAAAAATTGGCTGGTTGACATCCACCCGCAATTCAAGTATCCTATACCTTGCGTCCGGGCGGGACCGACGCGGCGGAGCCCTGCGAACCCCGTCAGGTCTGAGAGGAAGCAGCGGTAAGGAGGATACTTCGGGTGCCGTCGGGAAACCTGCCCGGGCGCATTTTTAATGGAAGCCAGGAAAAAAAATGAGCCATTCCGAACCCAACCCACCGGTCATTTCATACGAAGGGTCCGATTACCAGGAATCCTTCTGGGAAAAGGGCGGCCGCCAGTATGAAGACCTGTCCGAAGCGATCGCACTCAAACGCCTGCTACCACAAGAAGGTCGGCTGATGCTGGAAATCGGAGCCGGTGCCGGGCGCAACACCCCACGCTATGCCCAGTATGAGCGCGTGGTATTGATGGACTACTCGCGCACCCAGCTGCAACAAGCCATCCAGCGCCTGGGCGAAAGCCCGCGCTATGTCTACGTGGCGGCGGATGTCTACAAGCTGCCTTTCACCGGCGGGCTGTTCGACGGGTCGACCATGATCCGCGTTTTGCATCACATGGCAGAGCCGCAGCTGGCACTGCACAGCATCCGGCGTGTGTTGGCAAAAGACGCCACCTTCATCCTGGAGTTCGCCAACAAGCGAAACCTGAAAGCCATCGCCCGTTACCTGCTGCGCAGGCAGGACTGGAACCCCTTTGACCTCAAACCGGTTGAATTCACCGAATTAAACTATGATTTTCACCCCAAAGCGATCCGTGCCTGGCTGCGGGCTTGTGATTTCAAGATCGACAGGCAGTTGACCGTCTCACATTTTCGAGCAGATTTCTTGAAACGCCGCGTCCCGCCCAAAACACTGGCAGCGCTGGACAGCATGCTGCAGTGGACAGGTGCCTTTGCGCAGTACACGCCCAGCGTCTTCACCCGTGCCCTGATGCAGGGGGCGGCGCCTATGGTCAAGCCGGGGGCTTTCTTCCAGTGCCCGGTCTGCGGTTGTGACCTGCCCGAAAAACAACACGATATACAATGCCCGCAGTGCGCAAAGACCTGGCAGTTCCGCGACGGCATTTATGATTTCAGGATCCAGGATTAATCAGGAGATACCATGGAAATGATCATTGACTTCCCGGGTGGGGCACGCGTGGATGCACACGTGGGACCCTACACCATCCAGACCGACCAGCCGCCGGTGGCATCCGCCCCGACGCCCTTCACCCTTTTCCTGGCGTCGATGGGCACCTGCGCGGGCATCTACGTGCTCGGTTTCTGCCAGCAGCGCGGTCTGCCGACCGATGGCATCCGCATTGTGCAGCGCATGGAAAAAGACCCCTTCAGCGGGCTTATCTCGAACGTTGAGCTGGAGATCCAGGTGCCGCCGGAGTTTCCCGAGAAATACCATGCCTCGCTGGTGCGTTCCGCCGAGATGTGCGCGGTTAAAAAACACCTCGAGAACCCACCGGTCTTCAACGTGCATACCACGGTCAAATAACCGGTCGTATTAACACTAAAAAAAAACGGGACACTTTTTCTGAGTGTCCCGTCCTTGTGTCTCCAGGCTGCCTAAATATACAGGTCCCTCTTGTTATAGATCCAATAGCCTGCCACCACGCAGACCACGATGATCAGCGCGGATAGCACCAGGTAGATACCTTCCAGTTTACCGGTGGTATAGAGGATTGCCGGGTCAAAATACTTAAAAGGCGTGACATACTTAAGAAAATCCAGCTTATCCTGCAGTTCGATCGCCACGGACATGAAATAAGTTACCAGGATGACCGCGATGGCGATCTGACCGGAGCGCTTGTAGCGCTTCAGGGCACAACCCAGGAACAGCCCGATGGACAGGAAGACCAGTTCAACCAGGAAGAGTGCCAGCATGGACAGGGTCAGGTAGTCGTAAAAGTCCTGCCCGGGCTGGTAGGTACGCGTGGCGACCAGCGTGGTGCCCCAGGTGATCAGAACAAATGTGATGCAGTAGGTCAGGGCTGCCAGCGCCTTGGCGGTGACCACGCGTGAACGTGAGACCGGCAGTACCAGCGAGAACTCCACGGTCTTGTCGCGTTCTTCCTTGGAGATAATATCACTGCCCCACAAGGCACCCGCCATGGCACCCATCAGGTAAAAATAGATCGACATGAGGCCCAAAAAGCCGCTGATCGTGGTCAGGTTAAAGGAGCGCATACTGAAGGCGTCGATCATTGCTTTGGGCATGGAGTCCAGCAGGGCGAGCAGCTCTGGGCTGCCTTCGAACGAGGCAAATTTGGACACTGCCACCATCACCATCAGGAATATGATGACACTCCAGGTGATCAGGGATTTTAAATTGGCTTTGAGTTCACGAAAGTATATGTTCATCGCAGCTCCTTATGACACGGCGTGCACATCGCGCTGGTTGTAGCGCCAGTAGCTCAGTACCAGCGCCAGAAGGCTGACCGCCAGGTTTAGCGCCACCAGGCGGGTGTCATAGCCGCCGGTGGTAGTGATCGCTGCGGCGTCAAAATGCTTGAAGGGTGTGATCCACTCGATCGCCACCTCGTCAAAGATGCCGTTCAGGGCGTTAAAGACATACATGCCAAAGCCCAGGCCCAGCGCGTAGGGCGTCACACTGCGCACACGCCTGACCAGCAGCGAAACGATCAGTCCGACAGACAGGAAAAAGAGCTGGAAAGGCAGGATCGTCGCCAGCAGCAGCAGCAAATTGCGCATTTCAAATTCGCGCCCGGGCTGAAAGAGCGCGATGGCAATGAAAGTGCTTATCCAGATGACCGCATTGGTAAGCGCCAGGCTCGCCAGGGCTGCCAGCAGCTTGCTGGTCAAAATCTGCGT
>CAYSZB010000091.1:6708-7851 GCA_964435475.1 uncultured Anaerolineaceae bacterium
GCTTCGTCAATGAAGACCGGCGAAAACGAGTAGAACAGGATGATCAGCAGCGCCAGCGAGAGCGACCAGGTGATCACTGAACGCAGGCGGATCAAAAATTCATGCCTGAAAATGTGCCGGTTCATGGCTATGCCTGCTCGTAATAGTGCATAAAGATCTCTTCGAGGGTCGGCTCTTCGATGGTGATGTCGCTCAGCTGCAGCGCACTGACCTGCTGCACCACCTGGTTGATGTTGCCCTTGAAGAAGAAACTGAGCGTGCCGTTCTCTTTCGAGAGGTTGGTCACACCCGGCAGATCGAAGGCCTGTGGGTCCAGCCCCTCGGCGACAATGCGCACCTTCTTGTAATTGTTCTGCTGCAGGGTTTTGATATCCGAAATTTCGGCAATGCGTCCTTCACGGATGATGCCCACCCGCGTGCACATGCGCTGCACCTCGCCCAGGATGTGTGACGAGAAGAACACGGTCACCCCGCGGGCATTCTCCTGGCGCACCAGGTCAAAGAACTTGCGCTGCATCAGGGGGTCCAGCCCGGCGGTGGGTTCGTCCAAAAAGAGCAGGCTGGGGCTGTGCAGCAAACCCTGCACGATGCCGACCTTCTTTTTGTTGCCATAAGATAGGTCGCTGATGCGCCGGTTCAGTTCCAATTCCATGTACTCGGACAGTTCCTGCATGCGCTGTGTGCAGTCCTTCTGGAAAAAGCTGGCTGAATATTTTAGCAGGTCGATGACCTTCATCCCTTCATAATAGTAGACCTCGGAGGGCAGGTAGCCGATGTCCTTGCGGATCTCGGGACCGTCTTTGGTGACGTCCTTGCCGAAAACGGTTGCTCTTCCGCTGGTCGGGTGGATCAGCGATAGTAGCAGGCGGATGGTGGTGGACTTGCCGGCGCCGTTGGGGCCGATGAAACCGAAGATCTCACCCTGCTCCACACCGAACGAGACATCCACGATGCCCCTGGACTTGCCGTAGTACTTGGTCAACCCTTCAACTTCGATTATGCGCATAATTGCTCCTTGTATCTGCCCGTTGATCCGTGGGGGATGTGTGATCTGGAGGCGATCTTTCTCACTTCCATATGTCGGATGGGTGCATGACGAAAAATTCGGGCTAAGTGTATTACCAAGGCCTCTAAAAGTCAATC
>CAYSZB010000092.1:0-2929 GCA_964435475.1 uncultured Anaerolineaceae bacterium
TGTCAAAGGATGTGTTTGACTCAGCATCCCAACCCGGATAACATCAAGTTATGAAAAATACAGGCGAAAGTCAGCATGAGTTGTCTCCAGGTCAGGCGGAAGCGCTGCTGGGTGTTTTGAAAACCCGTTTCGAGCTCAATATGGCCCGCCACCAGGGTCTCGCCTGGGAAGATGTCCAGGCAAGGCTGGCAGCCCAACCCGGAAAGCTCTGGTCGCTCAATGAAATGGAAAGAACCGGCGGCGAACCGGATGTAACAGGTCATGATGAGCAGGGCGGCGAATATGTTTTTGTCGACTGCTCAGCAGAAAGTCCATCAGGACGCGGAAACCTGTGCTATGACCGCGAGGCGCTTGACTCACGCAAGGAAAACAAGCCTTCGGGCAGCGCGATGGACATGGCAGCTGGCATGGGGATTGAGATCCTGACCGAAGAACAGTACCGCGACCTGCAGAAACTGGGCAGGTTTGACAGCAAGACCTCCAGCTGGCTGAAAACTCCCCCCGAGGTTCGCAAACTGGGTGGGGCACTGTTCGGCGACTTTCGCTATGGGCGGGTCTTCGTCTATCACAACGGTGCATCTTCGTATTACGGTGTGCGGGGCTTTCGCGGCTGGTTGAGGGTGTGAACTTACAGTCTTCAAAAAATGGTGCGATCAAAGAGGATCGCACCCTACCCAGCCATAATTTAAACCTTCGCTCAATAATCCATGCCCGGGAAGGTCACGCGCAGGTTGCCAGCCGCATCCGCCGCCACTGTCAGGGAAATGATCTGTGCACCATCAGGCGATGTAAACGCCCCCCCGTCTTCGCCTTCCATACGGACCAAATACACCAGGTCGTACCAGTCATGACCCATCATCACCAGTTCGCTGACCGGTTGGCAGAAGATCTCTCCGCTGGCACACAGCTGCGCAAAACTGCCCGCCAGGTCGTCCACGTCGATGCCAATGCTGGCGAAATATTCAGCGCCATACACCGTGGCGTCAAAGAGGGCTGCCGCGCCGGCATAGTCACCCGTTGACAGCGCATCCTGGAATGCCCTGACCACTTCCAGTCCATCCACAAGGTCCTTATCCGGCAATTCCCATAGCGAGGTCAGCGCCGAGTCGAAGACCATCATGCGGCTGCCATCCAGGCTGAATTCGATCGGCCCGTAGCCGGCGAAGGAATACAGCTCGTCCAGCTTTTGCCAGGTTTGCGTCTCGACCAGGATGCCAGACCTGGAATAGCCGTCCACAGTGTCAAGGTTGCCAATGCCGGTGACGATCAGCAGGTCGCCCGCGGGATTGAACTGGAGCGCATTGCCCGTTCCGTCCAGGTCAACCCGGGCGATTTGTTGCCCTTTATCGAGGTCCCAGATGTTGACAAAACTACCACCGCCATCCAGCACTGCCAGGATGTGACCGTCCGGGGAGAGTGCTGCCCAGCGAACTGCTCCAGTTTCAATGCGGTTCACCAAATTAAATCCAGCAGTGTTAAAGACCTCGACCACAGATCTATCCCTGGAAAAAGTCAACAGCCGGGAACCATCCAGGGAGTAAAAAAGGTAAGCGTTGGTGGCAGCCTGCCCGGTTGGGATCTCATGCCGGAGTGCTCCGCCCGGGTCCCACATGTATAGTGTTTTGGCGATCAAAGCAGCATACCCGCTGCCATCGGGCAAAGCTGCCACAGGTGCGTAGCTGCGTGAGGTCGATCTTCGCGTGGCATTCAACAGGGCAGCCGGTTTTTGGGCTGTGATGTCCCAGAGGATGACCTGCTGTTGTTTGGTGGAATAGAGCAGGTACATGCCGTCAGCAGAGAAGTCAACCGCATATGGCCAACTCTCGTTCTGGGGTATCTCTGCAACCAGCTCCCCGGAATTGACGTCCACCAGGACCAGGAAGCCACTGCCGGAGGCCTCACAGTCCAGGAAATTGTCCATCGAGCCCCAACACCCGGTCACCGCCAGCAGGTTGCCATCCGGGCTGAAGGATTGGCTGCCGATCGTGTAATTGCGCTCTCCCAGGAAATCCACAAAGCCGGGAAAGTATGTGCGCGTGATGGCAAAGTTCTGGTAACCGATCCTGTCGAATGCCGTGGGCAGCGTTTCGGCCACCGCGCTGGCGATTTCAGTGGGGAGGGACGGTGGTTCCTGTGGGTCGGTCGGGGTCAAAGTGGGCTCGGCAGCCTCCGTCACGATGGCTGTCGGTTCGGGTTGAACCTGCTCGCTTTCAGGGGCGGAGAGCGGTGGGGTGGTTGGCATTGGCGGGGTATCCTGCGGCAGGCTGACCGGGCCGCAGGCGGATATGGCGAGGACGAGCACAATGATTGACAACATGTATTTGGGCATAATGGTTTCCAGTTTTAAGATCCAGTTGATGGATAGATTATATGAAAACTGCCCGGGCTAATTCCAGCAATCGCTATACAAGGCAGTGCTTGATCGTGCCGGTCTTTGATCGGGTAAACTCTCCCCAATGATTGGGGGACGGCGCGGGTAGATTTTCCCCGTCACTTCCTCCATATGGGTCGTTGTGGCATATAATAGCCTTAATCCAACCGGGAGGTGTTGAACATGAACACTGTTGCTGATGATCTGCAGGATCTTCGTGAACAACTCAAGAAAGGATCGCTCCAGAGGGCTTACCGCGGCCTGATGCAATTCATGCTGGACCTCAAGACCCGCCTGGCGAAAAAATACCCCGACTTTTCCGTGCCCGGGGGTCTCTACCAGGGCACCATGGACATGACCTATTTCTCCTTTACCCCCACAACGCTCAAAGACCGCCAGCTCAAGGTGGCGATCGTCTTTGTCTACGAGACCTTCCGCTTTGAAGCCTGGCTTTCGGCGGTCAACAAGCAGGTCCAGGCCAAATACTGGCAATTGATCAAGGAGAGCGGTTGGGACGAGTACCACCTTGTGCCTGGCGTGGCTGGCTATGACGGGATC
>CAYSZB010000092.1:3029-7780 GCA_964435475.1 uncultured Anaerolineaceae bacterium
CGCCTCTATTTCAACCAGACTGAACCCAAACACCTGCTGACCTGGGAACTGGGCTACATTTTCAACCCGGCTTACCACAACCAGGGCTACGCCAGCGAGTCCGCCCTGGCGCTCGTCCAGTACGCTTTCACCCATTGGGGCGTGCACCGCGTGGTGGCATACTGCAACCCGCAAAACATCCCCTCCTGGCGGGTGATGGAAAAGATCGGCATGCGCCGCGAGGGTTACCTCAAACAGAACATCTATTTCAGGCGCGATGAGGACGGCAGCCCCGCCTGGCAGGACAGCTTTGCCTATGGCATGCTGAAAGAGGACCTTGACCCCCGTTCAAAGAGAGAAAATTAAAATGGACCTGCAAAAGTTCAATGACCTTATTGTCAAAATACATGACCACATCCCGCTGACCCAAATTGAGAAATCCTATATCAGGGAGGATCTGCCGGCGCTCCTGGTGGACATCCCGACCATCCACACCGTACGCGAATACATCCACCCGGTGGGGGTTAAGCTGACCGGTGCCCCTCCGCGCTCATACATCACCGCCTATGCCCTGCTCCTGGGGAAAAAGGCTTATGGCACCCGCGAACAGGTCCCACACCCGTTTTATGAAACCCTCGAAAAAGAGCTCACCCTGCATATCATGCGCGGAACTTATGAGTATGACCGACCCAGGGGATATTATTGCTGCAAGATCTGCACGATGGCTGTCTTCCCGCTGTATGACCTGGACCTGCTGCACCTGATCTCCGGCAGGCAGATCGCAGATGCGGTGCGCCCGCGCATCCTCACCCGCGAACCCTACTTCACCCAGGGCGTACCGCGCAAACTGATCGATTTCACGCTGACGTTCTAATGAAAGGAAAAACGATGTCAACCACTTCAAATTCGCGCCTTTCGTCCCGCTACTTCAAAAACAGGCATGACCTGGACCTGATGCTGGACCTGCTGATCAAAGCCCGTTCACAAAGCGATGACTGGCGCTATATGCACATCGGGGAAATGCTGTGGAATTTTTTCATGGTGCAATGTCACCTTGACCCCACCCAATTCATCCACCTGTGGTTCGATGGCCCTGAACTGGTCGGCTATGCCATCCTGGGCGAAGACCCCTTGTTCGATTTCCAGGTGCTGCCGGCATATGAGTGGCAGGGCATCGAAGAAGATGCCATGGCCTGGGCGGAAAGCCTGCTGACAACGCTGCGATACCAGGACGCTCAACGCTGGGGCGGGCACCTGGTCTCCGGTTCGCGGCAGGATAACCCCCAACGCCGGGCATTCCTCGAAAAGCACGGCTTCATTGGCGGCGGGAAGTTCTCCGAGGTCAACATGATCCGCTCGCTGGATGGCGCCATTGAAGCCCTGACCCTGCCTGAAGGTTTTCGCCTGGGCAGCATGGACATGGAAACCGATGTTGCGGAACGGGCAGCTGTGCAGCATGATGTCTGGCAGCCGTGGAGCGTGGGTGAGGTCAGCCGGGAGGATTACCTGCACTTTATGCAGCTGCCCTACTACCAGCCTGACCTGGATATCGTCGCCATCACCCCGCAAGGCACAATGGTTTCGTATGTCAATGGCTGGAATGACCCGCTCAATAAAATTGGCGACCTGGGACCGGTTGGGGCAAGGGAAGCCTACCGCCATAAAGGGCTGACCCGTGCAGTGCTGAGCGAATGTATGCGACGAATGCAAGCCCAGGGCATGGAAAAGGTTTGTGTTTCAACCACCCATACCAACGAGCCGGCCATACGGTTGTATGAGTCGGTCGGTTTCAGGATCGTCAATCGCTACATTGAATACACCAGGGAGCCTGGTTAACACACACATCGGTCGATACGATCATAGGAGCAGCCATGACCACCAATCCATACCCGATCGCACAAAGTAACCGCCGCCTGGCCATTTTGGCCTGGATCATGACCATCCTGGTCAGCACCATGCCCGACATCCTGTTTGATCTTGTTTCAGGCGGGGTGCCCGGGTGGTTGGTCTATGCCAAAATGGGTTTGCTGGGGCTGATGATCGCCCTGGCAATTTTTTGGAAGGACCTCAGGCCCCTATTGCGTTTCTTTATCATCATGGTTTTCTTCTTTGGATTGATGGAGCTGCGCACCCGCCTTGATTTTACATGGCCTGGGCTGCAGAAGTTGTTCGGCCAGAACGTTTTTGACAGCCGCATGCAGGCCGAACAAACCGGAAAACTGGCAGTGACCGTCCTGATCATCGGGCTGCTGCTCATCCTGGGATACAAATTCAAGGATATCTTCCTGGAATGCGGCGACCTGAAAGCGCCCATGGATCCGGTCAAATTATTGGGCTTTCCAAAGGTCGAACCCTGGCCGAAATTTGCCCTGATCTATGGCTTTGGCATCGCCATTTTCCTGGCAGTGCTGCAATTTTTCAGCCTGCGTCCTGGCGGGGAAGTGCTGCGCCGGGTGGTGCCCATTTTGCCGTCGATCCTCTTCTATGCCGCCCTGAATGCTTTTAATGAAGAATACACCTTTCGAGCGCCGATGCTGGCCACCCTCGAGCCCATCGGGGGCAGCAAACATGCCCTATGGATGGCAGCCTACTTCTTCGGCATTGCACATTACTTTGGCACACCCGGCGGGATCATCGGCGGCTTACTTTCGATCTTCATGGGCTGGATCCTCGGCAAGGCCATGGTCGAGACGAGGGGCGGCTTCTGGGCCTGGTTTATGCACTTCCTGAGCGATGTGGCCATCTTCATTTTTCTTACGACCACACTGGTCAAATAAGGATCTTATACCGCCCCCTGGTGGGGTTATTTTTTCAACCACAACCAGCCCCGTGTTGGCTAGCCTTCTTTGGCCATTGTACAATCTCCTTCTGGAAATTGTATAATGTTTGTACTATATTTAGCGTATAGGAGAGAATATGACTGAGACACTAAAATACACCCTGGTTAAGAAGGAAAACGAGCTCGAACTGCGCCAGTACGCCGCGCACATCAAGGCGGAAGTGACGATCGAGGCAAAGAACTACCGCCTGGCGGTCGAGAACGCCTTTGGCATCCTGGCGGGATACATTTTTGGCAACAACATCTCCACCCAGAAGATCGCCATGACCACCCCGGTGACCACCAACCGCTCCGAGAAGATCGCCATGACCACGCCGGTGATGACCAACCGCTCCGAGAAGATCGCCATGACCACACCCGTGACCATCAGCGGCGCAGGCAGTTATACGGTCGCTTTCATCATGCCCGCCCAGTACGACCTGGCCAGCCTGCCGCTGCCGGGCGATAAACGGGTCAAACTGACACCCGTCCCGCCCCACCAGGCCGCAGCCATCCGTTTTAATGGCTATTTCAATGAAGATAAGATCGCCCAGCACAAACAGCGCCTGGCGGGGTGGATCAAAGAACAAGGGTTGAGCCCGATTGGCGAATTCACGGTGGCGGGTTACAACCCGCCCTGGGTGCCAGGGTTCCTGGCGCGCAATGAAGTGATCGTCAGGATCGAGTAACAAGGCAGGTCAGAAGGTGATACCCATCTTCCTGGTGGTTGGCCCACCCGCGGTTGGTAAGAGCACCACCAGCCGTTCGCTGGCAGCGCACTTCCCCAGGAGTATTCACATCCCGGTGGACGACCTGCGCGAGATGGTGATATCCGGGTTGGTATTGCCTGGCCAGGATTGGAGCGCTGAACTGGCGCTCCAGGTGCGCCTGGCACGGCACAGTACCGTTCATAGCGCATTGGAATATCATAAGGCCGGTTTTGTCGTCGTGATCGACGATTTCTGGGACAGTGAGCACCTATCAGACTATGCCGGGTTGCTCGATCATCCTGATTTTCATAAGGTTGTTCTCTTACCAAAACAGGAGGTGGCCCATAACCGCAATTTCACCCGCTCCGGGGGTGACCCATCCAGGGAGTACATTGATCAGGGGATCGAGATTGTATATGCCCGGCTAAGAGGGCAGGCAGATCAGCTTAAACAGGATGGCTGGTTGGTCATCGACAGCAGCCACATGGATGTCAGTGCAATCGTTGAGTTGATCCTTGATCACACAAGCAGTTAATATCCTCCTCTACATTTTTTCTGCATAACAATTTTTCTCACCTTTTTTTCCGCCAATAAACAGTACAGGGGGTAAAATATCTTTCAGGTCCTTTGTTTTTTACTCATAATTACCTTACAGCGGAGAATCGATGATCACCATTCGTGAATACAGCGAAGAAGATGCACAATGTGTCGGCCGGCTGATTGCTGACACCTATGCCCAATACAACCTGGCATATCTGTCTCCCGGGGAGATGAAAGCCTTTTTGGGTCCGTTCCAGCATGCCTGGTCGGATGAACCCCAACACCGGGAGGAGATCGCCCGTATGATCCGCTCAGAGTGGGTCTTCGTGGCGGAGGATGGGGGTGAGATCGTCGGGGTGCTGCGCGGCAGGAAGGAACGCCTGGGCAGCCTGTTCGTCAGGGGTGACCACCAGCGCCAGGGGGTCGGCAGGGGGTTGGTCGAGCGCTTCGAGCAGGAGTGCCGGAAGCATGCCCCGATGGTCATCCGGGTGTCAGCGACGATGTTTGGCGTGCCGTTCTATGCCGCCATGGGCTATAAGAAGTCCACCGGGGTGCGCGCCAGCCGCAGTTTTGACGGGCACGGTCTGCCCACCCAGCCGATGAGGAAGGTAATAAAAGCCTCTAGTAATCAGAGCTGAACCCTGCCAGGATTTGAGTTTCTCCGGTCTTTCATTTTATGCAAATTTGCAGTACAATTGCAAATA
>CAYSZB010000093.1:0-7710 GCA_964435475.1 uncultured Anaerolineaceae bacterium
TATCAATAGTATATACGAACATCTGTTCGTTGTCAAGCAGTATTTCAACTTTATTACCTTGGGTTTACCAATTTAGGCTATAATCCTCTCGCTGCCAGGCAACCCAATGAATATGGCGACCTGGTGGGAGAGAATTTATGACAAAGCAAAAGCGAATACGAAAGCAAAGAATCAAGAGACCAAACAGATTTATTGGTTACATTAAGCAATTTGATTTTTCCTGGAAATCCATCCAGGACTACCTGCTGATCATGATTGGTGCGGTTGTCCAGGCACTTGGTCTGCGCCTTTTCCTGGTGCCTGCCAACCTGGTCAGCGGTGGAATCAGTGGTGCTGCACAGTTGATCAATTACATCACCAATGGTTGGCCGATCGGTTTGATGGTCATCATCGGCAACATTCCTTTATTTATCCTGGGTTGGCGCTACCTGGGCGGTCCGCGTTTTACCTTGCGTACCATCCTTTCCATAGTTGTTTTCTCGGTAGCCACTGACCTTTTGGGTCTTATTCTACCGCCTGCCGGTGTGACGGAAGACCTGTTCCTGAACACCATCTTTGGTGGCATCATTCTTGGTGTGGGATTGGGCATCGTCTATCGGGGACGGGGCACGAGCGGGGGCACGGATATCCTTGGCCGCATCCTCAACCGGCGTTTGGGCATCTCGATCTCCTTGTCGTACATGTTGACGGATTCCCTTGTTGTGATCCTGGCGGGTTTTATCTTCGGCTGGGAACGTGCTTTATACGGGTTGGTCATGATCTACGTCAGTGGGGTGGCGGCAGACACGGCTTTGCAGGGCTCAAACATCATTCGTACAGCCTTGATCGTGACCGCCAGGGGTCGCCAGGTGGCTGATGCGATAATGGAGGAGCTTGAACGTGGTGTCACCCTGCTGCCGGCGCAGGGCGGTTATACCGGCGATGAAAAATCCCTGGTCTACTGCGCAGTTACAGCCTCTGAAACCATGCGCTTGAAATCACTGGTGCATGATGTGGACCCGCAGGCCTTCATGGTCCTTGGGCATGCCTCGGAAGCGCTTGGTGAAGGCTTCAAGCCCTTGCACGAAAGTTGAGTTATCCAAGTTAACAAAAAAGACCTTGCGGTCAAAGCAAGGTCTTTTTGAAACTGCAGACCAACTATGACAGGATCTCAAAACTGGTTGTGATCTCAGCTACACCCCGCAGGGTGGCGGCGACAGAACAATATTTTTCATGTGAAAGTTGGATGGCCTGGGCAACATTCTTTTCAGTTAACCCGGTTCCTTTGAGATGATAGTGCATGTGGATTTTCCGGAAAGCCCAGGGCGGGTCCTGGTCCTGCTCTGCGGTCGTACGTACCTCCAGGCTGGTCAACGGTGTGCGCTTTTTCTTCAGGATATCCACTACATCCACGCTGGAACAGGCCGACAAAGCTGAGAGGATCAATTCGCTGGGTTTCATACCGATCCCCTCATCGGTTGTTGAGAGTACGACCGAATGCCCTGTCGAATCAGTTGAAATGAAGCGTCTCCCATCTGGTAACCATCGTAAAATAGTATCGTTTGCCATCTTTGCTCCTTTTGCCTTAACTTAATTTACTGACCATGCCGATCAGTTCCTTAATTTTTATTTTTTGCGCATTTTGATTATCGGGTGATTGCTCAAGCAGGCACTCATCGGTCAGCTGGTCAAGGTATGCCAGGCTCGCCGATTGCATACCGGATCGGACAGCGATGAACTGTTGCACGATCTCCTTGCAATCGCGGTCTTCATCCAGCATTTTCTGCAAACCTCTTAGTTGCCCTTCGATACGGGATAGCCTGTTCTTAAGCTCATTGTTTGTCATTTGATTCTCTTTGATTGAGCGCTTGGGTTGAACGCACGGTTCAACATCATCATCCACCTCAGCGAAACCCACCGGAACTGCCGCAAGAAGAACTGCTCGTTCCCGGGTTACTGGTCGAACTGAACGATGAGATGATGGAGAGACGCTTGTTGGTGTTCTTTGACCGGCACTGCGGGCATTCTGGCGCGTCGATATCCGGATCAGAAAAACGCATTAATTTTTCAAATTCCGACCCGCACGAAGAACAAATATACTCATAAAGTGGCATAATTTCATAACCTCAAAATATACTATACCCCAGTATAGTATATTTTGGTTTGGTTGTCAATGAACTTAATACAAACGCCGGAATTGATCGCCCTATTTGATGATTAAAGGCAGGAAAACACTGTATCCCGTCACCAAAATGTCGATCCTGGCAACGTTGGACTCCAACTGCTCACCCTTGTCTTCCTTGATCTTGAACTCCAGGTAATCTGTCCCGGTGTACTGGTCATTGGGTGTATAAGTGCAGTCATAGAAAACACAACTCAACTCTCCGTTGACTGGGTAAGTGATGATCTCCCAATCTGCAGTGTCTCCTTCCACATCGGACCCCCAAAGGATCAGGTGAAGTGGAGTATTCTTCGGCGTGGTCAGCGATTGGTAATTTGCCACCGGGGCATCATTGACCGGGTTGATGGTGATCGCGATAATGGCTGTGTTTGAGTCATCTGCCCCATCATTCACCTTGAATTCAAATTGGTCACTCCCATAATAGTTCAATACCGGCGTGTATGTCAGATCTGGCGCATTACCGCTTAGAGCCCCATGGTCTGGCGGATCGACTATCGTCCAGGTGAGTGGGCTTGATTCAACATCTGTTGCTGTCAAGGTAATTACCAATGGCGTGTCCTCATCAGTGTAGAGTGCTTGTCCAAATGCCTCGGGGATTTGGTTGGGTTCATGCACGGTGATGGTGACTGTTTCCTGGTCACAAAGTAATGGCACCCCGTCATCGCATACCTTAAATGTAAGGTCATATTCACCCGGAAGGTTTGTTTCATCCGGCGTCCAGCTGAATTGACCGCTTATGGGGTCGATTGTGGCGTTGTAAGGTGCATCTTCCACTGAGTAGGTCAGTTCATTCACCGGGATATCACTGTCTGTAGCCAAGATTGTCAATGTGAGCGTTTTTTCCTGGTGAACAAATTGATCACCGATTGCTTGCAATATCGGGCTTGCATTAACCTCATCGACGTGAAGGGTTAATGCCTGGCAATCAACCAGTTTCCCGTCAGACACGCACGTCTGGAAAGTATATGAACCTTCTCCCTGTGCTTCAGTGGGTGTCCAGGTGAAAATTCCGCTGGTGGGGTCGATCACAGCACCATCAGGAGATCCGGTTATGCTGAATGCCAGTGGGTTTGCGGGTATATCCAGGTCTTCGGCTGTGGCGCTGAAAGTGAACAGGCTGTTTTCATCGATCGTACGGTCGGCAATATTCCCAAGAACAGGCGGAATATTAACTTCATTCACCGTGATCGTGAATTCTTCTGTATCGCATAGGCTGGGTAAGCCATTATCACAGGCCTGGACCTGAATGGTGTAAACCAAGGGTCCCTGTTCCTCTGATGGTGACCAGAAAAAATATCCACTAACGGGATTGATGAATGCACCCATCGGGATATCGCCCACCAGGCTGTATATAAGTGTGTCACCTGGCAGGTCTATGTCTGTGGCTGAACCGCTGAAACTGATCGAAAAGCCTTCGTTGCGGGTGATATCTGCGATCGTGTCCAATACGGGCGGGTCATTTTTCGAGCTTACAGAAATTTCCACTTCTATTTCTGCAGAATACATTTTTCCATCAAATGCCTGGTATGTGAACTGGTCGCTTCCATGCCAGTTCCCATCCGGCTGGTATGTGAAAGAGCCGTCCGGTGCAAGGTTCAGCTCCCCGTGAAGTGCGTCATCCACCAGGATGGCACTCAGTGTGTCATCATTGATATCTGTGTCATTTTCCAGGACTCCCAGGACGCTGATCGACAGCAGGGTGTCTTCATCTGTTGTGTAACTGTCGCCAAACCCCACAGGTGCCCGGTTCCCGCTGACCACCAGGATAATGCCGACCTCGCTTTCATTCCCTGAAGGGTCTTTGACCTTCCCGGAGAAGGTGTAGCTGCCATTCGGGAAATCATCCGGGATGGCCAGGGGCACATCAAGGTCATCAATGTCGTGTTTGGCAGCATCCAGCAGGGTTATGTCCACACCTGAGATGTAGGCGAAAGGATTGCCGCCGGCGGCAGCGTCGATCAGGTAATCGAGGTATGTTGCTGGTAGCCCACGATCTGCAAAATATGATTGCAGATCAGTGACATTCACCGTGGACTCAACCAGGTACAGCCCGAAATAGCCATCGGCCAGGGGCTCACTGGCGCTTGTACCCTCGGTAAATCCCAGTGCATGTTCTGCAGAGATCGCCGGGTCACCATTAGTTTCCAATGTAAAGCCGGTTAAGCTGTCACCCGGCAGGCCTGTCGTCCCATCCATTAAGCCGGTGATGCTCAGGGCTGGCGCGATGATGTCAGCGACAACCACCGGCAGCGTGATCTCATCCAAAACAAACTCGGTTGTGAAATCGTCTTTGGAAATGATCGATTGGATCAGCACCTGTGTATTGACCGGTACCGGGTTGCCGCTGATCACGACCCGGTAAACCTCCACCCGTCCGCCATAATTGGCATCGAAAGCTGCTGGAGTGGCATCAGGCTCGAATAACTGGGTGACCCAGAAGTGATTGGGGGGATCCACGGCTGTCACATATTCGATCCAGGTCTCCCCGATTTTAACTTTGATAGAAATGCTGGTGCCTGCCGGCAGGGGCTCGAGCAGGGTCATCTTGGAATTGATTCGGTAGGGTTCAGCGACAATGATTGGTGGGATCGAAGCAGGGAAGGTCGCCGTTAGTTCCTGCAGGGTGCCAGTGATGATCATATTGTCCCTCACCCATGCCAGCGCGGCATCCTCGTTTGCATCAATGTGCACCGGGATCAGATCAAGTTCAGCCAGCACGGTCTCTGTGGCAAAATCATCCTTGGAGATCACTGATTCGATCTTCAGGGTAGTGTCAAAATCCAGCGGGTTGTCGCCGGGTCCGTTGACCACGATGCGGTAATGTTCCACCGCACTGCCATAATAAGCATCAAATGGTGCCCTTGATGCATCAGGCTCGAACAACTCGGTGAACCAGAATGGACCACTGCCGACCAACGTGAGGTCTGAGAGAACTTTCATACCCTCTCTGAAAACATCCACTGTAGAGCCTGTGGGCAGGGCAGTCGCCAGGGTCATCCGCGAATCGATGACGTAATCCTCAGCCACAATGACCGGTGGGATGGATAAGGGGAAGGTGGCGGTCAGGGCATCCAGGTCGCCTGTGATGGTGGTATTGCCCTGCAGCCAGAGCAGCGCGGCATCTTCATCCGCGTCAATATGTACCGCGATGAGGTCCAGCGAACCCAGCACGATGTTTGTTTCGAAGCTGTCCTTGGAAATGATCGATTCGATCTTCAGCGTGGTGTCAAAATCCAGCGGATTGGTTCCGGGACCAGTAATGGTCACCCGGTATGTTTCGATCCGCCCGCCGTAATCGGCGTCGAACATGGCCGGAATGGCATCGGGTTCAAATAACTCTGTGATCCAGAACGGGTTGGGCGGGTCGGTGGCTGTTACGTAAGGATACCAGGTATCACCGATCTTGACTTCGATCGCCACTGTTGTACCCAAAGGCAAAGAGTCCACCAGGCTCATGCGTGAATTGACCTGGTAGCCCGCTGCCAGGATAACCGGTGGGATGGAGGGAGGGAAGGTGGCAATGAGTTCCTGCAGGTCGCCAGTGATCGTCATGTTGCTTTGCATCCAGGCAATTGCCGCATCTTCGTCTGCATCCAGGTGCACCGGCAGGGTGATTTCAGCCAAAATAACATTGGTGGTGAAATCGTCTTTCGAGATGATCGAGGCGATATTAACACTTGTGTCGATCGCCAGCGGGTTGCCCCCACCGCTGCTTATCGTGATCGAATATATCTCAACATGACCGCCATAGTTGGCGTCGAAATCCGCAGGCACCGAACCGGGCAGCAGGTCGGTGATCCAGAACTGTGTCCCTGGGATCAATGCATAGTCGACATAAAGAAATGGCCCGATCCCATCGACCGTCGCGTAGATTGTGACCCTCGAGCCGGCAGGCAGCGCAGAAGACAGCGTCATGCGTGAATTGATATGGTAGGGTTCTGCCGCGAGCACCGGCGGGATAAGCACTGGGAAAACCGCCGTGAGGTTCTCCAGGCTGCCGCTGAGGGTCGTCTGTGCCTGGACCAATGCCAAAGCAGCATTTTCATCCGCGGTAACGGTCAGCGGTAGTGTGATCGCATCCAGGATGACCATTTCTGTCGTGAAAAGATCCCTCGAGATCACCGAGTTTACGGTTACCGAGGTGTTGATGGCATAGGGATTGCCGCTTATGGTAATGCTGTAATCCTCCACCAGCCCGTCGTAAGTGTGGTCGAAAGGCTCAGAAATGCTCAGGGGCAAGCCCATCAGGTCCGTGATCCAGAATGTGGTGCCGGTGAGCGCAACCTGGTTGACAATGGTGAAGCCGTCCTTAACGACGGTCACCTTTGAACCAGTTGGCAAAGGGTCGCTCAAAATGATCTGCGAGTTGATCTGGAACCCGGCACTGGCCACAACATCGGGGATGGGGTTGGGTCCGAAGGTTGCAGTGAGGTCGTCCAATGTGCCGCTGATGGTGGTCTGCGACTGCACGAGAGCGATCGCTTCGTCCAGGGCAGGGTTAAGTTCAAATATAGCTGCTTCTAAAACTACAAGATCTGAAACAAAGACATCCGAAGATATGATCGACTCAAGGGTGAGTGTTGTGTCGATCGAATCGACCAGACTGCCCTGGAAAGTGATCATGTATGTCTCAACCTGTCCATCATAATCATGGTTGAACGAGGACGCATACTCAAGCGGGTATCCGAAAAGATCGGTGACCCAGTGCTGTGTACCTGTAAAAGCTGCGTTGGTAAGGTAAGGAGACCCATCCCTTGTGATGGTCACAGTTGTCCCGCCGGGAAGCACCTCGCCGAGGGTGATGCGGGAATTGATCTGGTAACCCGCGTCAACCAGAACCTGCGGTATTGCAGCAGGGAAAGTCGCCACGATGCCGCCTGCCACTGTTCCAGCGATGGTGGTGTTCGCCTGGACGTAGGCGATGGCATCCTCCAGTTCTGATGCTTCAATGTTGGCATTTCTTTGCAGAAAGGGAAAACTCGCATCCGCCTTATATTCAGGTAGAAAACTTAAAATGAGTGTGGCAGTGATGACAATGATTGACAACCTGGAGATCATGGATCCTGTTTTCATTCCAAAGCCCTCTCTTGTAAAGCCAACAACCGGTCACTTATAAAAGGAATTATTACAATGAACTTGAATTGCTATTCTATATTACAATAATAACACTAAAAAATGATCAGGATTTCTGACCTATGAGGAGTTGTCCTTAATGCCCAATACCCCCTTCCCTTCCAGGCGCGCACCCGCCTTTGCTGACGTTCCGGACGAAAAATGGAATGACTGGCGCTGGCAGTTAACCCACCGTCTCAACTCGGTTGAAGATTTCGAACGCTTATTCCAGCTCACCCCCAGCGAGAAGCATGCCCTCAACCAGCCGCGCATCTTCCGCGTGGAACTGACACCCTATTTTGCCTCGCTCATCGACCCCGACAACCCTTACGACCCGATCCGCCGCCAGGTGATCCCCACCGACGCCGAGATCGTGCCCTTCACCGGCATGATGGAAGACTCGCTGGCGGAAGATCAGCATTCACCGGTGCCGGGCC
>CAYSZB010000094.1:0-4929 GCA_964435475.1 uncultured Anaerolineaceae bacterium
GCAAATTTTTCCTTGTCGTTCTTATATTTTTCCTGGATTTTCTTGTACCGCGGGTCCGATTGCAGCTGCTGCATGCTTTGCGCAGCTTTCATCGAAGACGTCGTCAGTGGCCAGGTGATCAACTTGATCAGGATGGTGAACAGGATGATCGCTACACCGAAGTTTTGAACAACCAGGGTGATCGCCAGGAGAACATTGGTAAAAGGGTTAACAATAATTGTTTGCCACATGGTTATATTCTCCTATTTTCCAGGGGTGAATGACCAGACCTGGGTGCCTTGCAGGTTGATCCCGACCAACAGGACTTCACTGTTCATCAGCCCGACGATGATATTCTCATCTGTCTTGACAGGGGTGGAATAGATTTCCCCGGTTAATTTCACATTCCAGGGTGATTTTCGCTCAAAATCATAAGCGCGCACGTTTCCATCTTCAGTCACGATCACAAAGCCACCTTCGATCGCCAGCAGCCCGCCCATGACTTTGCTTCCGGTTTCAATGGTCCAGACCAGTTCTCCGGTCTTGGGATTGACTGAGTAGATCTTTCCAGCCTCATCACAAACCAGCAAATTGTCCTGGGTATAAAGTGGTGTCGCCCAAAGTCCTGATGTCGCGTCAAATTGCCACTTCACATCCCCGCTGGATGCATCCAGCCCGTACAGGGAATTGCCGATGGTCGCAGCAAACACCATATCCATGGTTTCATTGGAAACAGGTGCCCCAACCAGAGCGCCATTTAATGAGGTCTTCCAGACCTCAACGCCATCTTCGTCCACGGCATGCACAAAGTGATCCAGCGATGAAACAATGATCTTGTCACCCAAAGCCAGGGGTTGTGACCAGATCTGGTGATCGGTCTCATACTTCCAGGCTAACGATCCATCATTGATGTTCAAAGCATACATGGAATGATCAGCGCTTGGTGCGTAAATGGTCTGCATCGCAATTGCCGCCTGGCCAATGAACCAGCCTTTGGCTCCGGAGAACTTCCAGAGCTCGGCGCCGGTGGCTTTATCCAGTTTGTAAAAATTGTTAGCCAGGTCGCCCACATAAACCCCATCCTCATTCACCACAGGTGGCGCATAAAAGACGATCTGTGTACTGGCCTTTGAGGGGTAGCTCCAGACTTGGGTTCCGGTTTTTGCATTCACCGCATACACAAATTGCTTGTTGGATACATATACCATCTCGCCATCCGCACTCAGCCCTGGCGCCCCCACCGCCCTTGGACCCATGGCGCATGCACTGAGTATAAAAGCCAGGGTCACAAATACCGCTGTGACGAAAACTCGTTTAATTTTCATATAATAATTATCCTTATTCTAGGGTACCGGATCAATTCCGCCTTCACTGAACGGATTACATCTTAAAATTCTTTTTGCAGCCAAAAAACTGCCCTTAAACACGCCGTATTTATAGATCGCCTGGTAACCATAATGTGAGCAAGTCGGGTAGTAGCGGCACGTATCAGGGGGCAGTGATGGGGATACAACTGCCTGGTATCCCCTGATCAGTACTAACAGGATCCACTTTGGGATGTTCCTCAATCGAAATGGTAGATCTCTTAAACGTGGTTCCGGCTCAAAATGGACTTCTTCGTCCATTGCTTCTTCACTATCAACTTGTGGCATCTTTAAATAATTGTGCTTGGTTTAGTAGCTTCCTCATGGATAACATGAGATCTTCATGCTGCGCTTCTTTCATCCTTTTCCGGATGATCAGCACAATGTCATATCCACTTTTGAGGTCTGGCAGGTAATGCGAAAAAACAGCTCTTACCATTCTCTTGTACCGGTTTCGTAATACCGCCATACCAATCGCTTTATTGACCACTACTGCCATTCTTGTTTTGCCGCCCTGGTTTTCCAGTGCGACCAGCACCAACAGCGGGTCTACAAATGACTTTCCGGCATCACGCACCTGGTGGATATCTTGTGTGCTGCGCAGTCTGAAGTGACGCTTCATGCATCACACCTGTTTGTTAACGTGCCCGGTGATACTTATCGGCTACCAGACGTTTCGTTTGACGTGGTTATTGGCTTTTGGCGCAAGGGTATATCTGCCGCGTGCTCTTCTGCGTTTTAATACTTCACGACCGTCTGCAGTCTTCATACGCTGTCGGAATCCATGAACACGGACGCGCCTTCTTACTTTAGGTTGATATGTTCGTTTTGTCATTTCTCTATCCTTTTCCTCGCCGCAGAACCAGCCGCCTGGTAAAGGTCAACCAGTCCCGCAATGCGTTATTTTTTAACCTTGTAATTTTACCTGTTTCTGATATAACGTCAAGCTAATTCGGGTACTCGTTTTACCTTCAAATACGATATTTATATACTCTACCTGATGATCTCCCCGTATACCCACCCACCCGCCGGATCGATCCGGTCCAGCCTGACCAGGCTGATCTCATTTTCCAGGTTCTTTTCAGAAAACGCCTTTACGCGGATATAGTTATCCGTCAATCCACTCAACTCCCATCCCATCTTACCTTGCTTTGCATTCTCCCCCACCTTTTCGCTCTCCGGCAGTTTTCCGCTCTCCCCCGGTTTTGCCTCCAGCAGCAGTTTTGAACTCTCCATTCGTTTTGCGCTCTCCCCCGGTTTTGTACCATTCCACAGTTTTGCGCTCTCCCACAACACCGAAAAGTTCTGCCCGATAAATAGTTTGTGAAATTCTTCTTTACACTCTTCAAATACCTGTCTACAGATGTGGTTCCTAAGTTTTTTCACTGTATAACTCACCTGCTCAGCAAATTTCTCCGCCGGCGTTCCTGCCATCGCCGAAAATGTAAAAGCATGCCCCCCTGCCAGCTTTAGCTTCCTGATCATGGCAATCGTTTCTTCAAAGTCCTCTTCTGTCTCACCGGGAAAGCCAAGGATCACATCTGTCGTGATGGCAATGCCCGGGATCAGGTTTTGCGCCTTGCTCACCAGGTCGAAAAATTCCTCAGGTGTAGTCCTGCGTGCCATGCGCTTCAAAATCTTTGCTGATCCGCTTTGCATGGGGATGTGCAGGTGCCGGCACAGGTTTGGACTCTCCCAAAGTCCAAGTAATTCATCACTCAGATCCCAGGGTTCAATTGAGGATAGCCTGATCCTCAAACCCGGGTAATCCTGCAATACTCGTTTGATCAGGTCGCATAATGAAAGTTTTTCTTCAAGGTCCTTGCCGTAAGCGCCAAGCTGGACCCCAGTCAACACGATTTCTTTTGTTCCACCTTTTTGGGTTGCTTCAATGTTCTTGCCAATAACTGCCAGATCAACTGAGCGTGATCTTCCCCTTGCCAAACGCGTCAAACAATATGAACAATGGGCATCGCATCCATCCTGGACCTTGATGAATGCCCGTGTACGGTGTCTTTCACCGGGCAATGGGTCTCGTGGCAGTCCACCAAGGATCAATTCTTCGGGCTGCAGTCTCAGGAGCTCACCCACCAGGTTATCTTTCAGATCATTGCTGAATATCGCTTTCACCTTGGGTAACTGAACAGCTTCTCCGGGGAACATCGTCGCCCAACACCCGGTCACCATGATCTCCCTTGCTCCGCTATTGCCGACATGCCGTATCATCTTGCGCGAATCTGCGCTTGCCTTGGCGGTCACGCAGCAGGTGTTGATGATCGCCAGGTCTGCTTCGCCTGGATCCCCGGTCACCTGGTGACCATAATAACGCAACTGGTTTGCCATGGCTTCGATCTCGCTTTGATTGAGGCGACAACCAACCATATCAAGGTAAATTTTCATCACTGATCTGTTTTATTTGACTTTCTTGTCTATATACCCGTTTAAAAAAACTGAACCAGCAAGCGCAATCATATCATTCTACTGCGAATTCCTGGTTCAGTTTAATTTATAACTGTTTCTATGCTCTTTCCAGGTACCTTTCGATCTCCCAATCGGTCACTTTGATCCTGTATTCTTCCCACTCAGCCAATTTTGCATTCAGAAAAGCCTGGGTTAGAACCGGGCCCAGTGCATCAGTCAGGATCTGGTCTTTTTTGAATTCATCAATCGCTTCGATGAGAGAACCCGGCAGCATGCTTATTCCCATGGCATCCCGCTCTTCTCTGGTCAGGTCGTAGACATTGATATTGTTGAGAGGGCTTGGAATTTCCAGGTTGCTTTCTATCCCATCCAGACTGGCAGCCAGGATGGCATTAAAAGCCAGGTATGGATTGGCCGATGGGTCAGGGAACCGCAATTCAATGCGCACCGTCTTGATGTTGTCCTTGGAATAATGCGGAATACGGATCAATGCCGATCGATTTATCTCTGCCCAGCCAATATAAACAGGTGCCTCATAGCCTGGTACCAGGCGCTTGTAGGAATTGACGCTGGGCGCTACAATCGCCGAGAGTGCCCGGGCGTGTTTTAACTGGCCAGCGATCACCTGGTAAGCCAATTTGGATAATTTGACCCGGTCATTTTCATCATAAAACAGGTTTGCTCCCTCGGGAGTGAAAAAAGATTGGTGGCAGTGCATGCCGGAACCATTGATCCCAAACACGGGCTTGGGCATAAAAGATGCGACCAGGCCGTGTTGTGCTGCAAGGGCTTTTACCGCATATTTTAATGTAAGGACATTATCAGCTGTTTTCAAGGCATCAGCGAAGTGAAAGTCAATTTCATGTTGACCCAGTGCCACTTCGTGATGACCAACCTCTACTTCCAGACCCATCTGGTTCAGGGCATCCATCAGTATCGTGCGAACCTGCACAGCCTGGTCATCCGCTGAAAAATCAAAGTACCCACCCACATCGTGGGGTACAGGGTGCATGGATGAGTTGTTGCCTTTCAAAAACAGAAAGAATTCAGGTTCAGGTCCGATGTTGTAAATAAACCCATATTTATCTTTTAACTCTTTTAGTTTTCTTTTCAAAACTCCCCGTGGATCCCCGGGAAAAGGCTCTTCATTCGGCATCAAAATATC
>CAYSZB010000094.1:5029-7674 GCA_964435475.1 uncultured Anaerolineaceae bacterium
ATCCTCCAATGATCTTTAACCACACAATATCAGATGCTGCGCTTGCCAGCATTCTTGGGATACATACCAATATATGAGTTTTATCCCACGTGTCACCAGGTGGATTTGTCTCATTGTAATTAATTATGGAAGATTGAAACCCATGGAGGGGCTTCGAAGGCATCCGCTGATCGTTCGATTTTCTCCGTTTGATCGGATTAACACTTTCTTCGCAGAAAGGAACCTTCACCTCGTCATCTCTGATAAGAGATTCAGCCGCTCATCTTCGTTTTATTCAATTGTATTTTTGTCCCCTGGTAGGAAAAATAATGACTTCCCCGCCATGCCGTGTGCTGCATAGTATTGAACCTGCAGAAGCAGGGATTGGTTCTACCAGCTGGATCAGCCTTGACCTGAGCCTATCGCCTCACCATTCTGAGAGCGAACCATTATGGTTGGTGTTGGTTCATAACTTAAAGGCCGCATCACAAACACGGCAGGGTAACCATTTTATACCATAAAATAAGCCGTTTGTGTAGAAAAATGGTTCACACCACCCTTTTTCCAAAGTAAAATACTCTAAACACAAATTCTATCGAAAGTAACAACCATGCTGGAATTGAGACTTTTCTTTGCTCTAATTTTTCCTGAGGAAATCCTTATAAAGATTGCCAGCACCATCTCAGAATTAAGAACACTCATTCCTCAAGGCAGCATCCGCTGGGTCAAACCGGGTAATATTCACCTGACCTTGAAATTCCTCGGTAATGTGTCTCAATCAAAAGTCACCGAGCTGACCAAGGTAATGTCAATCGCTGCCCGGCATATAATTGGTTGCAACGCAGACTTGCAGGGTCTGGGTGCTTATCCATCCATCTCTCATCCACGAATTATCTGGCTCGGAATTAAACCCGACGAGCAAATGCTCCAATTATTCACGAACCTTGAAAACCAACTTTTGCCTTTGGGCTTTCCAGGTGAAAAAAGGGGGTTTTCACCCCACATCACTCTGGCACGAATATCAGAAAACATTTCTGATATTGAACGCACGGCTATCGGTAAGGTCTTGAACAAAATTGACATTCCCTTGATCGCCAGGCCATCCTTTGATCAGTTTCATCTCATCAAAAGTGATCTGGACCGCAACGGGCCGACATACACAAAATTGTTTTCGCTGACATTTGGGCGTTGACTTGCAGGGTTTGTTAAACCTTTTTGTGCTAAAATACCTTAAAATAAATTTGGAGAGGTAATAACTGGAAGCACTCATATTAGCCAAAGCTATTGTAGAAGTACTTGAAGAGAAGAAAGCTGAAAATATCCTGTTAATCGATATCAGGGAAATAGCAAGTTTTACTGACTACTTCGTGATCGCCAACGGAACCAGCGACCGCATGCTGGATGCCCTGCAAAAAGCAACCCAGGAAGAAATAAGAGAAAAGTACCAGAAAAAGCCAGTCAGCGAAGGTTTGTCCCGCTTTGGATGGCTTGTAATGGACTACGGGGATGTCGTAGTTCACTTGTTTTCCCCCGACCAACGCAAGTATTACCGGCTGGATGAACTCTGGCTGGATGGTAAACCGATCTTACACCTGCAGTAGGATCTAATTATTTACATAAACAGGAGCTGATCTGGTGACCAGCTCCTGTTTCTTTTATAAACCAAGCAGGCTCAATATTTCCCGGGCATGCTGATCGGGCTTTACGTTTTCGTATGTCTTCTTGATCAGCCCTTGCTCATCAATAATGTATGTCGTCCGGAAAATTCCATCATATTCTTTTCCCATGTACTTTTTCTTCCCCCAAACCTGGTAAAGTTCACACACCCGGTGATCTTCATCAGCCAGGATGGTGAATGGCAGTTCGTACTTTTGTTGGAATTTCGCATGAGATTTCACAGAATCTTTGCTGACTCCCAGGATTTCGATCCCTGCGGCTTTGAAAACGCTGAAATTATCCCGAAAATTACACGCTTCAGTCGTACAACCGGGTGTATCATCCTTGGGATAAAAATACAATATAACAACTTTACCCCGTAGGTCCGATAACTTGCACGCAACGCCATCCTGATCCAAAAGCTCGAAATCAGGTGCCAAAACGCCTTCTTTTAGTGCCATAGTTCCTCCATAAATTTAATTTATTAACAATGACAGCATCATTGTATAAGCCGATAACAAAAATACGCCGATAGCGGTAAATTTTAGCAAGCGCCAGTTTGGCTTGTGCCCCCCGGCAATTCTGTGCAGTACAACGATCTGGAAAATGGCAAATATGCCCGACAACATGGTCGGCCAAAGGATCACCCAGGGCAAGCCAATAAGTCCTGAAATACCAAGGCATAAAAACCCGGCAATCAGGAGTAGATCATGTAAAGTTACCCCATTTTGCCATCCCACAACCGTCAGAAAACTATTCCTGCTCAAGGAAAGGTCCCTTGCATAATTTGGAAAAGACAATGAGATCATGGTTGCCAAAAATATAAAGAACAGGGGCAGATTGATCAGGATCAGGAAACGGTGAAGCTCTGTTGAAAAAAGGCTGAATGACAGGGCGGGGATGATGCCAGCTATAACAACAGCACCAAAAATCTCGTTGACTACAGTAAATTTTTCCTGGGTACTGAATATTGTAATCAGGAAAAGTAAGGCAATGCTGATCCAGGTGCC
>CAYSZB010000095.1:0-7568 GCA_964435475.1 uncultured Anaerolineaceae bacterium
GTAAATAATTGATTAAAGGTTTATAATGTACTTTGTAATGGTACTAAAAAGGTGGAATTATTAAATTCAGGAAACGTAATCTTTATAAGATTATTGAGTTCAAATTAACCTATTTCAAATAAAGGAGAAACAAAATGGTTGACGAAAAGAAAAAAAGTATTTTCAAGAAAATTGGTGATGCTCTAAGTTCGAAAGACGAGAAAGAAGAGCTGGCCAAGGTCCAGGCAGAGTTGGAAGCCACCAAGAAAAAGGCTGCAGTTGAGGAAGCAAACCGCCTACGTGTAGAACAGGCAGAAAAACTCAAGGCCGCTGCTGAAGCTCGTGCCGCTGAATTTGAAGCCCGCAAGAAAGAAGCCGAAGCCAAAGCTGCTGCTGCCGCTATTATTGCTGAACACACCGTCACAAACGATGACACACTCAGTGGTATCGCCTTGAAGTACTACAAGCATGCAACAGAGCCTTATTGGAGATTCATTTATGAAATCAATAAGGATGTCATCGGTGGCAATCCTGGCATTTTGCGGCCCGGTATTGTCTTAAAGATCATGACCCTGCCCGAATCCCTCAAAGACTAATTTAGGCATGGCGATGGCTCAAAGTCTCGATCTATCTTCAATATTTAAAGCTGTCACCGGTACCCTGGTTGAGAATAAGGCTGATCTAAATCAGTCAGATGAATACAACCATGACCACGGCGACCACATGGTTGAGATCTTTGACCTCATCCAAAAATCTGTATCCGAGAAGAAGAATGCCTCTCCATCAACCCAATTGGGATATGCATCAAAGCAACTTTTAGAAAAGTCATCCTCAGGTTCTGCCAAGGCTTACGCCCAGAACCTGTCAGCGGCTTCTAAGACACTCAAAGGGAAACAGTTATCCACTGATACCATAGGGACTTTGATTCAATCTCTTATGGGCATGAGTGGTTCTTCTCAACAACCTCAACAGTCAGCAGGTTCTGATTTGTTGGGCTCCCTTCTTTCTGGTTTAGGAGGTGCCCAGAAATCTCAACCTCAGGCACCAAGCGATGGCGGCAATTTATTGGGATCATTGCTTTCAGGTTTGTCTGGCTCAAATCAAGGTGGTTCTGGAGGTGATCTGATTGGATCCCTGTTATCGGGAATGACTGGTCAACAAACGGAACAGGACAATAAACTTGATATGGGCGATGTTATCAAAGCCGGAATGGCATACTATGGAGCGAAACAGCGTGGAAGTTCTAACCTGGAAGCGATCATGAGCGCCCTTTCCAGCTCATCAACCCTTGGTCAATCAAGCCATCGGAAAAAATCAGGAGCTTTGGTAGTTAATACTATCCTTGACCTGGTAAAATCGATGAAAAATTGATCTGAACCTTGTTCGATAGAAAAACGACCTGCAAAATTGCAGGTCGTTTTTCTTTTCATTAATAAGCAAATATCCAGGGTTTAATACTCAACAACCCGGGGTAACTTCTTCGCTTGATCAACCCACTTAACAACTTCTTTCATGCTTGGTGGCCGTCTGACAAGTTTCTTTGCTTCGTTGACCTCAAGGATCTTCTTATGCAGGTTTTCTGGTTTCCGCGTGGCTAATTCCACCACAGTGTCCACACCAGCTTCTTCCAAGAGATCAGAATATTCCTCGCCGACGCCCTTGATGCGATAAAGATCAGCGTGGTTAACCCATTCAAGGATCAAACCTTTATCAATACCGGATTCTTTGGCAATTGTCTCACGACCTTTTGGAGTGCAACCTTCTTTTAATAATGCTTCAACTGTCTTTATACCAACCTTGCCTAACTTGCCAGCAAACACTGGACCTACACCTTCAATATCTAAAATTTTTGTCATGTTTTTCTCCTTATAAGGTAATTATTACTTCCATTCTGATTATAGCATAATTAAATCACTTTAATGTACTAAGTGAATTGCCTAATTTTGTTGTATTGCTATTTTTATTTTGCTATTTTTAGTATAATTATCATAAATATTGAGTAGTTTTATTGATTTTTGGACACTTGAAAGATAATAATTATGAAAAGCACACGTGATAAGATAATCAGGGAACTTCGCTTAAACCCAAGGTCGACAATCTCATCCTTGGCAGAAACTGTCGGCATTAACGGCATTTCTGTGCGCCACCACCTTTCAAGCCTCCAGGCTGATGGTTTGGTTGCTTCTGAAGAACAGCGTCATGGCGTGGGTCGTCCCAGGTTGGTGTATTCTCTGACCGATGTCGGTATGGAAAAATTTCCCAGCAGTTATCTGAAGCTCACCAACCGTTTGATTGCTGAATTAAAACAAACCTTGCCCAAAGACAATGTGGATTCCTTATTTATCGGAATGGCTGAAAGGTTATCAGCCAAGTACAAGGACGATCTTTCCATCTTACCTCTTGACAGACAATTGGACGCAGTAAAAGATATCTTATCTGATGAAGGCTTTGTTATTGTATGGGAAAAAACCAAAAACGACTACCTAATAAAGACCTTGAATTGCCCCTACTTTCATATCGGCATGGAACACCCTGAGGTATGTAATATTGATAAGGTGATCATTTCGTCATTACTATCAAGGCCGCTTAAGGTCCACAATTGTATCCTTGACGGGGACAATTGTTGTGTGTATGCTATAGATATCCCCCGGGAATAATTATATGATTACATCATCCATAAACAACCTGCCTGCCTGGAAGATACTAGACACGCATCCAGATAAATTGAACGATCTACTCGAAGGCCTCTCAGGCATCACAGATCCTGAGATGGGTCTGACCATCATCCAGTTGGGTTTGGTCCGGGATATCGAAATAACTGGTGACCATGCCCTTATCACCATGATCCTGACGACGCCATACTGTCCATATGGTCCTTCTATGATGGAAATGACCAGGATAAAAGCTGAGTCCATCCTGGAAATTCCAACCCAGATCATTTATGGAGACATGGTTTGGGAACCATCCATGATGGACCAGGATCTCAGTGAAGATTGGGGTATATTCTAATTCCCAAATCCCTTGTCAGTTAACACCTGCCCAGTATTCACTGTCTGAACAGTGTCACCAGTTTCATTGCCAGTGATAGATCACCCATTAATTTGAGTTTTCCCATCATATACGCTCGCATGCCATCCTCCTCACCGCTTAGGATCTTGGTGGCAAGGATTGCATCTGAACGTAAAGTAAGGTTGGGTTTTTCAATCTTTCCTTCATGCACTGCGCAGGTTTGTTCCTCGATAATCATGTACCAATCCCCACCTTGTTCACCGGTTAAGTTAAATTGAATCGTCGAATTTAACCCTTTTGCAAGTTCTTTGTTAAAATGATTTGGGATTTGTTCCATAATTTCTTTCACATTTGATTCTGCCATGTTTCTCCTTTTTTATCAATCTGACTCTGAAAATCAAGGTCTTTCCAATCAACCTCAAAAATTATACTTTACAGAAGTTGCTATTCGATTTATTTGACAGAATTACCTGGATTGCTGGACTAAGGCACAAGGAAACCCTATAGAATCTACAGTTGATCAATCTAGTGTATTTCGAAATTATTGTATAATTAATTTAGTTAGATACAACAATTAGATTTTTGGATAAGTTCGTAAATAAGTAATTATTAATAAAAAGGAGAAAGCAATGGATAAATTTGAGTGCATAGTTTGTGGATATATTTATGATCCTGAAAAAGGCGATCCGGATAATGGCGTCGCCCCGGGCACTGCTTTTGAGGACATCCCTGAAGATTGGGTCTGCCCCGATTGCGGAGCTGGAAAATCAGAATTCGAAAAAGTTCATTAATTATCTATAAAACAGATCAGATAGACAGGCTTCCACTTGAAGGTGGAAGCCTGTTATTGTTAAATTTGTTAATTTTCCTTGACTCAATGATATAATTACGTCACTATACTCTTTCAGATTGGAGGAAAATCTTATGGCAAGTGTAACTTATGATCATGTTTGGAAGAAATTTGGTGATGTTGTTGCAGTGGAAGATTTGAATATTCAAATCGCTGACAAGGAATTCTTGGTCCTTGTTGGCCCTTCAGGCTGCGGCAAAACCACCGCCCTGCGTTGTCTGGCTGGACTGGAGGAAATTTCTGAAGGTCGTGTCCTGATTGGTGAGCAGGTCGTCAATGATGTCGCACCTAAAGATCGCGATATCGCAATGGTGTTCCAGAGCTATGCCCTTTATCCCCATATGACTGTGTTTGACAATATGGCATTTGGGCTGAAACTCCGCAAGGTTCCCAAAGGTGAGATCCAAAAAAGGGTCGAAGATGCTGCAAAGATCCTGGGCATTGAAATGCTTCTGAAACGAAAACCTCGTGAGCTTTCTGGTGGTCAGAGACAACGTGTGGCTGTAGGTCGTGCGATTGTTCGCGAACCCAAGGTTTTCCTCTTCGACGAGCCTCTTTCTAACCTGGATGCCAAATTACGTGTCCAGACCCGGGCTGAGATCAGCAAGTTGCACCATAACCTGCAAACCACCTTTATTTACGTTACCCATGATCAGACCGAAGCCATGACCATGGCATCTCGTATTGCAGTTATGAATAAAGGCAAGTTGCAACAGTTGGATACACCGCAGGAATTATATGATAGACCCAACAACCTATTTGTTGCTGGTTTTATCGGCTCTCCTGCAATGAACTTCTTCGACGGAAAAATTGTTGCTGAAGGTAATGATCTACTGGTTGACCTTGGCAGTTTTACTGTCAAGATCCCTGCTGCGAAAAAACCAGTCTATCAGGGACTGGTTGACAAAGAGATAATCTTTGGCATTCGGCCGGAAGATATTCACAATCCCCAATATGCACCACCAGACATCTCTGCAGAACCTGTCATGGCAAAAGTAGATGTGACTGAATTGATGGGTAATGAAATATTCCTTTACCTGGTAAATGGCAAACACGAATTTATTGCCAGGGTTGACCCACGCACAAGAATGCAGGTTGGCCAGGAATATCAGGTCATCTTTAACATGGATAACTTCCACATCTTCGACGCCTCCGCTAACCGTGACAATCCCGTAGCGGTTAGGTAAGCCAATTTGATTTGAAAGAAAGCAGCAGGCGAAAGTCTGCTGCTTTTTTGTACTTTTTATACTTTCTTACGCAACAATAGACCCAGCAGGATGCCTGTTACAAATGAGCCAACACCCGTAATAATAAATGCATCTGACCAGAACTTGAGTGGGAATAATCTGATCAATGTGTCTGACGCATAGAATAACCATGTGTCTCCGGTAAAAAATATCTGGTGGAACTGGTCGAATACTTCTTCAAAATCCAGAAATATTACTAATAAAAACGACAGTATCAATCCTGCGGTCAGCCATCCTCCCCAGCAGAATGTTTTTCTGATCGCATCTTTGTCATTCCCCGCGATCATTGTGATCACAAACAGGATGGTCGCTGCAATGAGAACATACCACACCTTGATCGCAAGCCCGACCAACCCTTTCACATCTTTCATATGGGATAATTCTCTTTCGCTGTAAATCGCCTCGCCATCTTGAAAGGTAAGCCTTTCAAGGTAATCAATGTCTTCGGAATTGACCAGGTATAAGATCGATGGCCGGGCATATAGCAATCGCTCTTCTGTTGAAAATCCATACACATCTTCCGGAAAATTTGGCATTTTGTATTCAATGTACGGGAAGAGTGGAGTAATTAACAATCTGATAAAAGTTAACAGAATGGTAATTGGTAATGATATGGCGATGATCCAGGTCGTGAATTTTCTGATGATGCTTTTCATTGTAATGTTTCCATTCCATCCGAAAAAATGTAATTCAGGACGATCATATTGGTCATCCACTCTATTGGTGCATGATCATCGGTAAAAATCTGCCTCTTTTCGAAACCCGGTTGACGTCCTTGGATAGTGATATTCATTGCCCTGACCAGCAGGTCATCTGTTAGATTTTGTTGTGCCATTTTTCCCCTGTTACGGTTAAAGACTTGCCAGGATGAAGAATTATTGTTTGTGGCAAAAATCATTGTATTGAACGATTCTGAGATATCCGCAATGAAAACCTGCTCAAAGGCCTGGTTTATTGTTGAAGCAAGGGCATCCACCAACACCCTGTCAGTCGGGCTTCTACCGACATTAATTACCATAACACCATTTCGGCTCAAATGATCGCTGACAATGGTAAAAAATTCTTGTGTAGTTAGATGAGCGGGAATATATGGGGGGCGATATGCGTCGATGCTGATAATGTCATAATCCTTTCCACTTTTTTGCAATCCCCACCTGGCGTCCTCTGTGAGCACAGTCAAGTTCGGCAGATCCATACCGAAGTACGTTTCCCCCGCTTCCACAATTTTCGGGTCAATTTCGTAACCATCCACCTGCGAACCAGGATAAACCAGGTCAGCTTGCCTCGCAGAAGTTCCTGCTGCCAATCCCAGTATGGCAATATTTTTAACATCTTCTCGGGACATATCTTCAATAAAGTAAGGAGCAACCAGTACCTGTGACCATGGACCGCCATAAAAATATTCTTCAGGATGATAAATTGAGTGTACTCCCTGGCCTTCGTTTAAGCGCAAAAACCTGTAATCACCTTGTTGGATCACTTGAATATAGTTATATGCAGACTCAGTTTCGAATATCATGCCTTGGGTGCGCTTGTCTGTCCCCTTGACACCAAGTACGAGAAGAACTATCAGGGTAATCGGCATCCATGAGTAGATCAACACCTTTCTTCCCTGTTTAATAAGCACAAATCCAATGAGCATTGTACTGACCATCAGAATACTGAAAGTCATGAAAGTGCGATAAGTGCCAATTAATGGGATAAGAACAAGCACAGTCAGGAAAGTCCCAATAAATGATCCCATGGTTGAGATCGCAGATATTTTCCCGGCAATTTTTCCTGCTTCGGCCATATCCTTAAGGAATAGCCTGATGGCAAATGGGGAAGCGATGCCCAGTAATGTGATCGGTATGCTGAATAAGATCAACACTGAGGTAAATGATCCAATAAGCATGGGTATCCGTAGTGCATCAAAAGCCTCTGCTGAAAAGCTCAAAACCGGGCGTGCAATAATGGGCACCAAACCGACCATGAACCCTGCCCACAGTAATATCGTGAACATTGTTTCCATCTTGGGAGATCGATCAGCAATCTTCCCCCCCATCCAATATCCTACTGTCAGGTAGATCAGGATGAGCCCAATGATGGATGCCCAGACTATATTGCTGGTTCCAAACACATTACCAAGCAGTCTCGAGGCGGCAAATTCAACAGCCATAGTCGTCATTCCTGATAAAAAAACCACCAGGAAAAGGAATGACTTGTTTTTTGTAACAATTTTCAAATTATTCATATATGATAAACCTCGTTCTGAAGATATTATCATACCATTTTTAAAAGAAATACTCCTTTGTTCAAGGAGTAAGAAAACTGGGGGCAAAGGAGTCGAACCTCTACATACAGATTCAGAGTCTGCTGTCCTGCCATTAGACGAGCCCCCACCTCTTAATAGAACTATTTTACCAAAGTAGTGAACGAAAGTCTAGGGCTAATCAAATATCAATGACGTTGAGTTTCACTACGCATGCGGATGCTCTCAACCA
>CAYSZB010000096.1:0-7181 GCA_964435475.1 uncultured Anaerolineaceae bacterium
GACTGCTTGTACCCCCCGAGTGGTTTCTGGTCAAGGATTCCGAAGGTCCCCTCAAAGAGGGCGAGGTCGAACGCGCGGCTGAATGGGCAAAACGGATCACAGCTTCCCTGTAAGGGGATGATGATCGATATTGAACGGTTGGGCGGGGACCTGCTGAAACTGACCTCGCAACCAATCCCACGCTACCGCATTCTCAAGGACATTCTTGCATTCCCACCTGGCAGCCCTGATCTGAAAAAAGCCTGCCAGGGAGTTGTAAGTTCCCGTTGGTATGGGGAATTATGCTTTACCCAACAAAGCGATGGGTCATGGGGGCGTTTTCATACCCGCAATTCAAAGGTCAAAGCCCGTTTTCCGACTACCGAGATCGCCCTGACTCGGGCACTCGCCCTGGGATTGGATCGCACAGATCCCCTTCTCGACAGGACTTATCGCTACCTGCTGTCTGTGGTGGAAGGCACTCAAAAATGGCCCGATCCACCTGAAAAACATGCCGGTTGGGATTTCAATACACACACAATCAGCACTGCCACACTTGCCCGCTTGAATGAGCAGTATCCACTGCTGGCTGAACCTGCCAGGTACTGGTCGGAGATCGTTAAAGACACCTTCTGCAATGGGGTTTATGACCCTCAGCTTGAGCAAAAGGCACACTATGAACGCAATCCAGGCATTCCAAAGAACAAGCACCTCAAGCTCTGGTCACTCTATCCCATCTATCTGCTGTCAACCCGATTTGCAGAACTAAACGAGCCAATCCTGGATCATTTTCTGGAGTGGATCATTACCAAACCAGGCGGCATATACTATGTCTGTACTGACCGGGTGGATCAATTTCCGGATTTGCACTCTCCCCACTTTAACTCCTGGCTCTCAGCGCTCGAACTGCTTGCCCGGTTTCCCCAGGCAAAGCCTTTCCTGGAAACGGCTGCTGACTGGCTGATGGGGCAACAGAACTCCAACCGCCTTTGGGACTTTGGTTCAAAAGCCAATAACGGCTATGACCTTCCCTTGTCAGCCAGCCGGCACAACCCGCTGGATCGCCAGGTGGATTGCACCGTGCGCATTCTTAATTTCTTGAACCGGGTTATAGGATTATCCGGTAACGTTATCTGATATCAATTTTTACTTCAGTTATAAAAAGTGGGTTGATAAATCAACCCACTTTTGTGATGTGCAAAGAAAATTATATCAGGCATGCCTTTTTAAGAAATTGTGCATGCGGTCAAGTGCTTTTTCGATCTTTTCATATGCCGTGGCATAAGAGCAGCGCACAAAACCGATACCGCTGTCACCAAATGACCTGCCGGGAACGACCGCCACATGCTCTTCCATCAACAGTCTTTCTGAGAACTCCTCGTCGTTCATCCCGGTATTGTGCACGCTTGGGAAGGCATAGAAGGCTCCCCTGGGTTCAAAAGTGGGCAAGCCTATCGCGTTCAGACCATCCACGATCAACCTTCTTCGGCGGTCATACTCGGCAACCATTTCCTGCACATAAGGTTCGCCGACCTTCAATGCCTCAAGGGCGGCAAACTGCGATATCGTCGGTGCAGACATCACGGTGTACTGATGCACCCGCACCAACCCGCCGATCATCTCTTCGGGTCCGGCGGCAAAACCAATGCGCCAGCCAGTCATGGCATATGACTTTGAGAACCCACCCAACAAAATGGTCCGCTTCTGCATTCCGGGCAGTGAAGCAAAGCAGACATGCTGTGTGCCATAGACCAGGCGGTCATAGATCTCGTCCGATACAACGATCAGGTCATTTTTTTCAGCCAGGTCAGCGATCTTTAATAGGGTCTCGCGGCTGGCAACCGCCCCGGTGGGATTGTTGGGATAACCCAGCAGGATGGCCTTGGTTTTGGGGGTGATCGCTTTTTCGATCAATGCCGGCTCAGGCTCGAAGTTGTTCTCCATGTTGGTCGGCACCTCGACCACCTTGCCGCCTGCCAGTGTGACCTCCGCCTGGTAAGACACAAAACATGGCGTTGGGATGATCACTTCATCACCCGGGTTGAGCAGCGCGGTAAAGGTCAGGTAAAGCGCTTCTGAAACCCCCACGGTCATAACGATCTCTTTGGAGGGGTTATAGGGGACCTGGTAGAGATTTAGCAGCTTGTCCGATGTCGCCCTGCGCAGGTCCATCAAGCCGTGGTTCGATGTGTAATGCGTCTCGCCTTTCTGCAGCGAAGCAATTCCTGCCTCGATGATCGGCTGTGGTGTGGCAAAATCCGGTTCTCCAATGCCCAACGAGATGACATCATCCATTGTGGCAGCAATATCGAAGAATTTCCGTATCCCGGAAGGCTTCAATCCTGCAACACGCTCACCCAAATATCTTTTTTCCATAAACTCTCCTATTATTTTCTATTTGGCCTACCCGCATCGATCCCGGTCGGGTAGAGACCAACAAACCATTCATTTTTATCGATCACATAGACCAGTTCAAAAAACCGCCGGTCTTCAACCCGGACTATGAAGCGATAATGCCCGGGGTTGAGTTCCTGTTCGATCACCCGCTCAACCTTTAACCATGCGTGCTCCCAGAAGATCTCTGTGGGGTGTTCAGGGTATGCCGCGCCAGCATGGCAATGAACAATATCGTTCATTTTACTGCCGTGGAATTATCCCCCAGGTTGAATTGCCCGCTCAAACCGCTTATCTCCACCATGTCACCGATAATGGAGGCGCTCAGATGGCTGTCGGTAATGTGGCTGTTATCACCAATGATCGAATCCCTGACCTCGCTGCCCTCCATAATGGTGCCCTCACCCACAGACACGTGCGGTCCAATGGTGGACGTGCTGAGGCGGGCTGTAGGATGAATGGACACCGGGGGAAGGATGACCACGTCTTCCAGTTCGCTCTCACGTACCGCACTCTGCCTGCCATGTTCCAGGAAGAAGCGGTTGGTTTCGAGCAGGGCATCTGGTGTGCCGGCATCCAGCCAGTGGGTGACGTTTTCGATGCGCATTTTCACCCCCATCTCAAGCAGGATGTTGATCGCCCCGGTGAGATAGAATTCGCCCTTAAGCACATCATTGCGCCTGACCTGCTCTGCGATCGCTGCCAGCAGTTTTTCACCCTCTTTGAAGTAATAAAAACCGACCACTGCCAGGTTGTTATCGACATCGCGGGGTTTTTCGATCAGGCGGGTCACCCAGCGCCCGGCACTGACCTCCGCCACCCCAAAGCGGCGCGGGTCAGGCACCGCCTTGACCCAGGCGACCGCCTCAGCCTCT
This sequence comes from uncultured Anaerolineaceae bacterium, assembly GCA_964435475.1. Classification (GTDB taxonomy): domain Bacteria; phylum Chloroflexota; class Anaerolineae; order Anaerolineales; family Anaerolineaceae; genus CAYSZB01. Next base: position 3,249 of record CAYSZB010000096.1, read on the forward strand.
TCGTTGGCCATAAAAGCCAGTGAACTCTCAATCAATGTATCAGAAAAAACCATGATCATGCGCCCTTTTAGAAAAGCACGTGCCTGCCAGAGGGCGTCGGATTGTCCCCGCATTTCCTGCTGGATCACATAATCCACCTTGCAATGCGGGTAACGCCTGGCCATATACTTCTGGATCAGGTCGCCCTGGTTGGGGCTCAGGATAAACACAAAGCGTGCCTGTTCAACATCCGGGAGGGTGTTGAACATGGCCAACAGATGGTCCAAAACACGCTTTCCGGCCAGGGGAATGAGTGGTTTGGGTTTACTCCAGGTGTGCGGTCTCATCCGTGAGCCATAACCCGCCATGGGGATGATGATCTTGATCGGTTCAGACATGTGCCAATTCTCTCCTCTTCCGCCTGTCATTGTTCGTCTCAGGTGATTATATCCGTTTCATGACATGTTTTATGGCTCATTCTCAATTTGGTAGACCGCGAGGTCAGAAAAACTGACTGTCATAGCGGTCTCACCCGCAGCGCGGGCAAAAACCCCCAGCCTGCCTGTGCGATCAGGACCCGTTTTGAGGGTAAATTGCTCTGCGCCGTTGACAAAGACCCGGATCTCGCCGACTTTCGCCCACAAGCCGATCTTTTGCTCGGCTGGTGAGCCGGGGATCATCTTCCGGGCATAGGTCCAGTCCTGCAAAACAGCACCGCCATTACCGGCGATCAGTTCCAGCCGCAAGCGCCCATCACAGGTCAGCGAAAGGCGGTAGGTGTCCCCGCTGGAAAGATACCAGAAAAGGATGCCATACTGGTCGCCATACTGGCACAGCGAAACATTAGCGGTCATTTCAAGATAAAAATCCGCCGGAAGGGTATACGGACTGAGGCTGGTTAGGCTGCTTTTATTACCAGCAACAGCCAAGGAAAGCCGCCCATCCCCGTAAACCACGTTCCCGGAGGCCGTTTTGCCGATCTCCCACCTGGCCGTATCAGAAAAATCATCCTCGATGAGATTGGAACCCAGGTATTGCTGCGGATTAAAAGCCACGCTGGTCGGTGTTGGCTGAATGGTTTGCAGCGCGGTGGGTGTGGCGGTTGCTGGAAACCAATTAATGGTCGGTGTCGGTTCCTCAGTTTTTGGCATCTCAGTTATCTGCGGGGTAGGCACATCCTGGACAACCGGCTGCATGCAAGCGGTCAGCAAAAAAAAGGAAATTATCAACAGTACTGATCTTAAAGCAAATGTCAAGCGTCCCAATTGCATGAATCAATTATAAAGGTAATAAATGTGTTGAACAACAAACCGGAATAGTTAGAAAAGGTATGACGAATTCGAAAAAAACCTGCTAAAATGAGGTTTGACTCTTTTATTTGCCTGCTTGGAATTATCAGGAATTGATGAATTGAACCAAAAAAGAGGAATATCATGAATAAACGAATTTTCGCTCTGTGGAGCATTTTAAGCCTGGCGATCCTGCTGGTCGTGGGATATATGCTTTTTCCTGGAATAACTGCATATTCTGCCAATGCCCAGTCCACCTATCAAACCCCCACCCCCGGCGCAGATGGTCGGATCCTGTACACCGTCCAGGAAGGTGACAACTGCACACGCATTTTCCTGCTGACCGGGGTGGATATTGCTACGATCATCTCGTTGAACAGCCTGGATGAAGCCTGCACCATCTACCCGGGAGACAAACTGGTGCTGGGCATTGTTGAACCACCCCAGGAAACAGAAACCACCATTGCACCGGTAGAAACAGAAGTCACGCCCGTACCCACCCCGGTACCGGGCTTTGGCAATGTCTGTATCGTGCTGTTTGATGACCTAGATGGCACCGGCATGCGCACTGAGGACGAGTCCTTCCTTGCCGGTGGTGCGGTGAACATCAACAACCGCCTCGGCACGGTATCCCTTAGCGGAACCACTCCCGGAGGCAACCCCGACCTGGATGACACGGTGGAACCCCTGTGTTTTAAAGAGGTCCCGGAAGGTGAATACAATGTCAGCGTCGCCATCCCGGATGGCTATAACGCCACCACCACGACCAATTTCGCCCTGACGGTGAACCCCGGGGATGACATTACCATTGATTTTGGCGCACAGACGGCGTCCAACCTGCCGGCTGAAGAAGCTGCAGCGGGTGGGGGTCGTTCCGTGCTGCTTGGGGTGGCAGGTGGTCTGTTCCTGGTGGGCGGGATCGGGCTGGGGATATTTATGCTGCGCTCGCGGAAAAACTCAGGCTAAAACCTAAGCCACCCGCTGCTCTTTCCAGACATCCCCTTCATTGTGGTAGCCGGCGCGTTCCCAAAAACCGGGTCGGTCGTTCACCGCGAACTCCAAACCGCGCAGCCATTTGGCACCCTTCCAGAAGTAGACATCCTTCAGGTCTGTCCTGCCGGGAATGGCACCGATCACCCCGCGCAGGGGTGCGCCATGTTCCGGGGTGAGCAATTTGCCATCAAAATGGGTTGCCAGCAAGAAATTGTCTGCCATGACAATATCAAGGGGGAGGTTGGCGGTGTAACCAAAGGCGGCATGCTGAATGACATAATGGGCTGTTGGTTTGATCTTTATTAGACCCTGCTCAACCAGCGTACGCACCCTGACCCCCTCCCAAAGGGTATCCAGTTTGCTCCAGGTGGTGACACAGTGCAGGTCCATCTGTATGCTGACCCGCGGCAGTTCAAGGAACTGGTCCCAACTCAAAACCAGCATCTCTTCCACCTCGCCCCACACCCTGAAATCCCACAGCGCCGGGTAGAATGGCGGGACCTGCCCGTAATGCAGGACGGGAAAATGTTTGGTCAAAAGTTGTCCGGGCGGAACGCGGGAAGGATCAGTTTCAGGTGGTTGGTTCATATTGTCAGGTGCCATATCAACCCCGGGGGCTACGCGAGCGTATAACTTTCGCCAGGCTTTAAAACCAGGGGGGTCGCATTTGTTTCCGCTTTAACCCGCTCAGCCCACGCCACAGGATCCTGTTTGATCAGGTCAAAGGTGTTGTAGTGGATCGGGACGACCAGGCGCGGGGCGAGCAGCTTGACCGCCCGCAAGGCATCCGCCGGACCCATGGTGTAATTATCGCCGATCGGGATCACTGCCAGGTCGACCCCTTCTTCGCTGATCAGGCGCATGTCACCGAAGAGGCCGGTATCGCCCGCCATGTAGACCTTCAGCCCGTCATTGGTGGTCAGCAGCAGACCGGTTGGGTTGCCGCCATAGCTGCCATCCGGCAGCCCCGAACCATGCAGTGCCATGGTCAGCTTCAGATAGCCAAATGGATGTTGGTGCCCTCCGCCAATGTGCTGGGCATGGGATTTAATGCCCTGCTTGCGCAGCCAGCCACTGATCTCGGCATTGCTGATCACGGTAGCATTGCAGCCCCTGGCGATCTCCAGGGTATCGCCCAGGTGGTCGCCATGCCCATGGGTCACCAGGATGTAATCAGCGGGAACCTGGCTGGTTTCAATCTTGACTGCCGGGTTATCCGTGAACCATGGGTCGACCAGAATGTTAAAACCGGCCGTTTTTAAGCTTAATGTGGCATGCCCAAACCAGGTAAATTCCAGTGACATATTTCACCTCTTTTCGATCTGTCTAGATTATACAACATGCACCGATCACGGCCTGAGCCAAACCGTTTGCAGATCATCACCCAGGTAAATATCATCCGTGATCAAATGGGGTTTCAGGTCAGGGAACAAAACCTGGTAAAGTCCCGAATCGGTGGCCATAAAGAACCCTTTTGAGTCCATGCGCCAGGTCACATGCCTGACCGCTTCGCTGCTGATGGTTTGCAGCAGGCTGCCGGTGGCTGAATAGAGCCTGATGCCAGGATGTTCCTCCTGCGAACTCCATCCCACCAGCCAGGAACCGCTGGGTGAAAAAGCCGCATTGTCTTCCTTTGCCAGGGTGATGCTCGAGGTGCCCGGCCTGATGCCCA
>CAYSZB010000097.1:0-7150 GCA_964435475.1 uncultured Anaerolineaceae bacterium
TGGGGCGGGAGGGGGTCGAACCCTCACGATGTCACCATCGAAGGATTTTAAGTCCTTTGCGTCTGCCTATTCCGCCACCGCCCCATGGATGCGCTGGAAAAGATTTTACCACAAACAACAAAATCCAAATCCTCTTTTTGGTCCCAGTTACTGCCATTTATGGTTGGACGATTATAATTAGCGCCATGCAATTAACCCTCTTGAACTGGTTTTTGGCGATCCTGCCTGTTTTGGTGGTGATCGTTTTAATGATGGCTTTTAAATGGTCCGGCAGCAAGGCAGGGGTTGCCGGGCTGATTACCGGGATAACCATCGCCACGCTGATCTATGGCACTGACCTCACTGTGGTCTCTTATTCTGTGGTCAAAGCCGTTCTTTTAGCACTGGATGTCTTACTAGTTGTGTGGACTGCCCTGCTGCTGTACAACATAGCCAATGAAGCAGGCGCAATCCGCATGATCGGTGAACAACTCCCCAATCTCACCTCGGATCGGGTGATGCAGACCATCCTGATCGGCTGGTTGTTGGTCACTTTTTTGCAAGGTATGGGCGGCTTCGGAGTACCCATAGCCATCTGTGCCCCCATCCTGGTAGGTATGGGTTTTGCCCCTGTCCAGGCGGTGGTGATGGCTGCCATCGGGCATGCCTGGGCTGTCAATTTTGGCACCCTGGCATCTGCCTTCCAGGCTCTTTTGGCGGTAACCGGTTTGCCGGGTGAGCTGCTGGCACCAACCACAGCCTTCCTCCTGGGTGCCTGCAGTTACTTCTGCGGAGCAATCATAGTAACCGTTGGTACTGGTTGGAAAGGCCTGAAACACGCCATCCCTGCCCTGCTCATCCTGGGAACAGTTATGAGTGTTGTCCAGTATGTCCTGGCGACCAACCGGCTTTGGACTTTAGGCACAACCGGTGCTGGTATTGCCGGTCTTTTGGTCAGCTTGCTGGTGCTCAAACTCCCCATGTACCGGGACAAAAAACCTGTGGCTTCAACAGAAGAACCACCAGAGACCCGGGCTGCCAGGGTCAAGCCTAAGGATTTCCTGTTAAGCATGTCAGCCTATTTGCTCCTCGTCATCCTGGGCTTCAGCATCAACATGATCCCACCGCTCAAACAATTCCTCTCCCAGGTAAAACTATCCCTCACCTTCCCCGAACTGGTCACCTCGCATGGCTGGCTAACCACAGCCGGTCCCGGGCGGGTGATATCTATCTTCAGCCATCCCGGAGTTATCCTGCTCTACACCTGCGCGATTGCTTACCTGATCTACCTGAAAACCGGTCTCATTAAGAAAGGTGCTCTCAAACGCATCATCAACGGGGTCAGCAAGAGTGGTGTCAATGCATCGCTGGGTGTGATCACCCTGGTCAGCCTGGCCAGCATCATGTCACATGCCGGCATGAATTCCATGCTTGCTCGGGGCTTGAGCGAGACGATCAGCCGCTCTTTTTATCCCGCCGTCTCCCCGCTGATTGGCGCACTGGGTGCCTTCATCACCGGCTCAAATAACAATTCCAATATCCTGTTTGCAGTGATGCAGATGGATGCCGCCAAACTGCTGCAACTGCCTGTTCCCGTGATCCTGGCAGCCCAATCCGCCGGCGGTTCGATCGGCAGCATCATGTCGCCTGCCAAGGTCATTGTGGGCTGCAGTACCGTTGGCCTGACCGGCAGGGAAGGCGAGGCAATTCGGCGTATCATGCTCCTGGGTCTGATTCCCATTACTGTCATTGCCATCCTGGCAACCATTTTGGCATTGATCATGGGGTAAAGATGAAAAAATCAAACTCCTTACTCCCCAAACTCCAATCTCCCCGCACCTACCTGGTCATTTTTCTGCTGAACCTGGTTCTGCCATTCATTCTCCATGCCGGGTTATCACAGGGCATCAGTTGGCTAAGCATCCTCAGTGGATGCATCCTCCTGTTTACATGGCTGCTGTTATTGATCCTCAAGTAAAACACAGGTTTCTGTCCAAGCTGCCATTGCTGCTTGGGATGATCTTCCTGCTTTTCGCCGTTATTTTCCTCTACTGGCGGCTCATTCCAGCCAGGACCGAACAGGCTGAACTGAACCTGCCTGCCGGTGTGCTTCCCGCCAGTCCTCAAGGCAAGCCAATATTCCTGGAAAATGACCTTGAATTGCGTCTGTCCTACCCCAGCCGGGTCCGCGCCGGTGAAAAAGCCATCCTGGTACTGGATGTCACCCCAAATACATCAACTGGAAAAGATGATACTTCAGCAAGCCAGGGGGCAATGGCAGTTGAATTATCATTTCGCGACATGCAATTAGCACCCCAGGGCATGGTCTTGAGTGTCTATGATCCCCTTCAGCCCAAGTCCTTTTCCTGGGAACTTGACTCGCAAGCCCAGGGGATGCGCAACGGCAGCCTGTGGTTATCCATGCTTTTTGCAGGTGGCAATGATCAGCAAGTCGAGGTTGCCCTGGCTGAATGGGATATTCAGATCGAAGTGATCCGCCTTTGGGGCATGAATTCGACCACTGTGACCTGGTTGGCCATGCTGGCTTTGATATCCTGGGGCGGCATGATGGCGCTTGGTGTAAAATTGGAGCAGGACCTAAAGATGCGATCACCCTCCGACTTGAAAAGTCCTGCTGCTAAAAACAATTAAGGAAAATGGTGTAATATGCCATCAAAAAATTACCGATTACTGCCCAAGTTATTCAAACAGGTGCCCGTGGAGACTGTATCTCCAGTTCCGGTTATCTATATCCGTGGCATTGCCCTCGATTCGCGGGAAGTCCGCCCTGGTGACCTGTTTGTCGCCTTGAGCGGCGGTTTAACTGATGGTCACCGCTTCATTCCACAGGCGATCCGCAATGGCGCCGTGGCAATTTTGGGTGACCGCGGGGATGTGAGCACTATGGTACCTTACATCCAGGTCAAAGGCAGCACACGCCGTGCCATGGCATACCTGGCAGCTGCACTGCACGGCTTTCCCGCCCACAATATGATCGTCATCGGCGTCACCGGCACCGATGGCAAGACCACCACCACCATGATGATCCACCGCATCCTGGTCAATGCCGGGATCAAGACGGGCATGATCTCGACGGTCAGTGCGGTCATCGGAGGTGAGGAACGTGATACCGGCTTTCACGTGACCACCCCCGAATCCCCTGCCATCCAATCCTACCTGGCAGACATGGTCACCGCTGGCGTGACTCACGTGGTTCTTGAGACCACCTCGCACGGCCTGGCACAGGAACGCGTCACCGGCTGTGAGTATGACCTGGGTGTCGTCACCAATGTGACCCACGAACACCTCGATTACCACGGTACCTATGAAGCCTACCTGCAGGCCAAGGGGCGGCTTTTTGAGATGCTTTCGCAAACACCCCGCAAAAAAACAGGCAACTTACGTGCTGCCATTCTCAATAAGGACGACCAGTCATATTCGTACATGAAACGTGTCTCCCCTCCGGGTTTCATTAGTTACAGCATGATCAATGAAGCAGACATCTGGGCAGATCACATTGTCAATACGCCTGAAGAGCTGCGTTTCACCTGTCATTTTGGCAATAAATCATTTCCTGTGAAGACAAAAATGATCGGCATGTTCAACGTGTCCAACGCCCTGGCAGCCATCGCTGCAACTGTCCTGTGCCTGGGTCTGCCCATCGAAGGTGCGGTCAAGGTTTTGGGTGAGATGGCGGGCGTGCCCGGCAGGATGGAACGCATCAACCTCGGGCAGAGTTTCACGGCCATTGTCGATTTTGCCCATACCCCCAACGCCCTGCAGCGGGCACTAGAGACCGTCAGGAGCCTGACCCATGGCCGGGTGATCGCAGTTTTCGGCTCAGCCGGCTTGCGCGACCGCGAAAAGCGCCACATGATGCCTAAAGTTTCGATTGCCAATGCCGACCTCAGCATATTAACTGCCGAAGACCCCCGCACCGAGTCACTGAATGACATCCTGGCTGACATGGCAGGGGCTGCCGTGGAAGCGGGTGGAATCGAAGGTAAAACCTTCTGGCGCGTCCCGGACCGCGGTGAAGCCATCCGGCTGGCCTGCCAGCTTGCCCAACCGGGTGACCTGGTCATTGCCTGCGGCAAGGGGCATGAGCAGTCCATGTGCTTTGATACCACCGAGTACTTGTGGGATGACCGGGTAGCCATGCATTCGGCTTTAGCCGGTCTTTTGGGTGTGCCCGGCCCTGAAATGCCCTATTTGCCGACCAGGATGAGTTAAAACAAAGGAGCTGTCCAAAATTGGACAGCTCCTTTTTATTACCGAAACAATTAACTTCTATCTTCTGCTTCCGCGGTTGCCATCGCGGCTGCCACCACTGCGACCACCACTGCTGCGGCCGTCCCGGCTGCCTCCGTGGGAATTCCCACTGGAGCGGCTGCGGTTCTTGTTGTCGTGCTCACGCGCCTCTTCAGCGGTCCAGCCTTCCAGCAGTGCCTGTCGACTCAGGCGGATCTTGCCATCCGGGCTGATATCGGTGACCATCACGGTCAGTTCATCGCCCAGGTTGACCACATCTTCGACCTTTTCAACCCGTTCGCTGGCCAGTTGCGAAATGTGCACCAGGCCGTCCACACCGGGCAGGATCTCGATGAATGCACCAAAATCAGCCACCCGTACGCACTTGCCGGTGTAAATCCGGCCGATCTCGGGTGTCTCGGTCAGGCTGAGGATGCGGTCCCTGGCTTCCTGGTATCCCACGCCGTCAATAGCTGCAATGTAAACCGTGCCATCGTCATCAATGTCGATCTTGGTCTTGGTCTCTTCCTGCAATGCGCGGATGTTCTTGCCGCCGGGTCCAATGATTGCGCCGATCTTGTCAATCGGCACTTTCACGACTTCGATCCGTGGTGCATGCGCTTTCAGGTCCGCATTGGGTTCAGGGATGACTGCCAGCATCTGGTCAAGGATGTTCAGGCGTGCAACCCGGGCATGTTCCAGCGCTTCCGCCATGATGGTGGTCGTGATGCCGCTGATCTTGATGTCCATCTGCAAGGCGGTGATGCCTTCTTTTGTCCCGGTGACTTTGAAATCCATGTCGCCCAGGTGATCCTCGGTGCCGAGGATATCGGTCAGGATGACGTATTTATCGCCTTCCATGATCAAGCCCATTGCCACACCCGAAACAGGCGCGCTGATCGGCACACCGGTATCCATCAATGCCAGGGTCGAACCGCAAACGGATGCCATCGATGAGGAGCCATTTGAGCTCATCACTTCGGAAACCAGGCGCAGGGTATAGGGGAATAATTTTTCGTCCGGCAAGACCGGCACCAGGGCACGTTCTGCCAGGGCACCATGCCCGATCTCACGGCGGGACTGCCCGCCAACACGCTTGACCTCACCGGTGCAGTAACCCGGGAAGTTGTAATGGTGCATGTAGCGTTTTGATTCATTCTGGATCAGGTTGTCCAGTTCCTGGGCTTCCTTGGGGGTGCCAAGGGTTGCCAGGGTCAGCACCTGTGTTTCACCGCGTGTGAACAATCCGGAGCCATGGGCTCGCGGGCTGATGTTAACCTCGCAGGTGATATCGCGGATCTGGGCAGGTACGCGGTTGTCAGGGCGCTTGTTGTCATAAAGAATGCGATCACGCACGATCTTCTTCTCAGCTTCATCAAATGCGGCAGCCAGGTCTGCTTTATGGGCAGGGTCTTCTTCAGTGCCGAGGGTCATCTCACTCAGGAATGCATCCTTGAGCAGGCGAATACCGCCATACAGACCTTCCTTGGTGTAGGGTTGGTCCATGATGGCGACCAGGCGTTCCTTGATCTGTGCTTCAGTGGCCTGGACCAGGGTTTGATCCAGTTCATAGACCTCAACTTCCTTTTTGGCCTTACCGACCTCTTTGGCCATATTGATCTGCATGTCAATGACCGGCTGGATGCTGCGATGTGCCAGTTCGAGTGCTTCGACCATCAAAGCTTCAGACACCTCGTAAGCACCACTCTCAACCATCAAAATGGCTTCACGTGTCCCCGCAACGCGCAGGTCCAGGTCAGAGACTTCCATTTCCTGGAAAGAGGGGTTTACAACCAATTTTCCATCCACATAAGCGATGCGCACTGCACCCACCGGTCCGCCCCAGGGGATATCGGAGATCATCAAGGCAGCGGAGGCTGCATTGATCGCCAGGATATCCAGCGGGTTCTCGGTATCAGCGGAGAGCGACATCAACACAACCTGCACTTCGTTGCGCATGCCCTCCTGGAAAAGGGGACGCAGTGGACGATCGGTCAGGCGTGCTGTCAGGGTTGCTTCCGTGCTGGGTCGGCCTTCACGGCGGAAGAAAGACCCGGGGATGCGCCCGCCGGCATACATGCGTTCTTCATATTCCACACTGAGTGGGAAGAAGTCGATGCCTTCACGCACACCACCCATCGTGGCAGCCGCAAAGATAATGCTGTCGCCCTGCCTGAGGGTGACTGAACCACCAGCTTGCTGGGCAAGGCGACCGGTTTCAAAGGTCAGTTCCTTATCCCCAAGCATGGTTTTGAATAATTTAGCTTCTGGTTTCATTTTAATGTTCCTTTTCTTTGGCGCCCGCCAGTGCAGGAACTGAAAATCAGCCGCGTCTGAGACGTGATCAATTTTCAATGCCCGACTGGAAGGCTATTGATTTTAATATGCAAAATCCGCAGAAACATCCAATCCTGGTTTAAGGTTCTGTTCCAGGCAGGTCTTCTGCGGTGATCCCCTTATCACGCTTGAAAACAATTACTTCTTGCGGATAGCGAGGCTTTCGGTCAGGGTAAGAAAACGGGCGTAATCTTTCTGGCGCAAGTAAGCCAACAATCGGCGGCGTTGCCCAACCAGCTTTAATAAGCCCCGGCGGGAACTCTCATCGTGTTTGTTGATCTTCAGGTGCTCGGTAAGTTGTTGAATACGCTTGGTCAATATGGCTACCTGGACCTCAGGTGAGCCTGTATCACCAGTATGGCGCTCGAATTTCTTAATGATCTCTGACTTTTCTTCCAATGTTAAAGACATGACGTCTGCTCCTAAAAAATAATTTATGCAGGTCTCCTGGCATCAAGTCCTTGCGAACCGAATACCGGACCAGTCACAGAACGAATATTATACCAGACAATCCACTGGACGCAAGATAAGCATTTGTGCAGACAAGAAATAAATACACAGGAGCGCCAAAAGGACTGGAACC
>CAYSZB010000098.1:0-7079 GCA_964435475.1 uncultured Anaerolineaceae bacterium
GGATATCCTGCAAACCCAGCCAATCCAACTTTTCAGCCACGATGGCATCGTCCTCAGGGGTAAGCCTGCGGAAAATGGCAGGGTGTGATACCCTGCCCATGCGCACGACTTCCCACACACTGACCGGGAAACTCATGTCGTCCACCTGCAACTGCGGTACATAACCGATATGCCTCCGACCAGCCTGCGCGGATTTTCCCATCACTTTAACTTCACCCTTGTTGGGCTTAATCAGCCCGAGGATGACTTTGAGCAATGTCGTCTTTCCCCCACCATTCGGTCCGATCATGCCGACAAAATCGCCCTGCAACATTTCAAAGTTCACATCTTCAAGGATTGTCTCTTCGTCATAACCGGCATAGACCGAGCGAAGCGAGATCACTGTATCATCTTTTTTCATCATTCATCTTCCGATCATTGTCCTTTAGCGCCATTCAAAGACACTGCAATTTCACTGGCAATATAATTCATATTGCTCAACCAATCCTTTGCCAGTGGGTCGAGTATCACCACTTTTGCCCCTATCTGTTCCGCCAGTATCGCGGCATCGCGGGTCGAAAATGCCTGCTGGGCAAATATCACCCTGAGGTTATACTCATCCGCCAGGTCAATAATGCCCGAAAGTTCCCCTGCCCCGGGCTCCTGCCCTTCAACCTGCACAGCGATCATTTGCAGCCCATAATCCCGCGCAAGGTACGCATAGGATGGGTGCACTGTTAAAAATGTTCTTGAGGTTAGACTGTCAAATTGCTGCCTGATCGCACCATCCAGTTGTTCAATGTCCTTGATGAAGATGTCCAGTCCTTCAAGGTAAGCCCCTTTACTGTCCGGGTCAAGCCCGATCAAAGTGTCAGCCATGATCTCCGCCTGCAATTTCACAAGGCTGGGAGAAAGCCAGGTATGCGGATCCTTACCATGGCCATTTTCTTCATCCAAAAAATCAATCCCGCTTGCTGTATCCACGATCTGCATCTGGGGGTTGGCGGCGGCGAATTTCCCTAGCCAGGCATCCTCAAATTCGACCCCATTGGCAAAATATGCTTGCGATTTGGCAATAGCCTGCATCTGCCTGGGCGTTGGTTCGTAAGAATGCGGGTCATCACCCGCTCCCACCAGGATATTGACCTCGACGAGCTCTCCTGCAATACGCTCAACGAAGTAAGCCTGGGGAGGAATGCTGACACTGACCTGCATTTTTGGGGTTTGTTGGGTTTGATCATTTATCGGAACACAGGCGGTCGAAAAAATAAGTAAACCGATCATGCCAATGAGGGTGATTTTTGTTGAGTATCTCATTTTACCTTCTGACACTCTGAGCAGAGCCCATAAAGTTGGAGTAAATGCTTTTGGACGATGAAGCCCGTCTCTTCCTGCACCTTCTTGACCATCAGGTTAATATCCTCATATCCCTCAAACTCAATGGTGCGTTCACACTTCGAGCACACAATGTGGTGCCTGTGACCCACTGGCGCAAGCATGTAGCTGTTGCAACTGGCGTCTGAATGTACCAGGACGATCATACCAAGACCTGCCAGAACTTCAAGCGTACGGTAAATACTGGCAACGCTTAACATATGTCCGTCTATTTTCGCCTGCCTGTAGATCTCGTTGGGCGACACTGGCACCTGGGAATGTTCAAGGATACCCATCACAACACCCCTCGGACGTGACACCCTGAAACCTGCTTCTGTTAACTTTTCCTGCCAATCCATAGCGCTCCAATTATTGATAAAGTTTCTCAATAAGAAGAGGAAGTGTACTATTGTCAGCACAGCCTGTCAATCTTGGCTGGGTATCGTTGTATAAACCTTTTATCAGAAAAGATTAAAATTGCAAATTCCTGCCAATCTAGTCTGATATAATCATGCGGTCAAAAATAAATCATTCAAGGCAGGTTCAAAACCTGTCAGAAGGAAAATTATGAAGAATTCTAATATTGATTTTGTCCAGGATGACCTGGTTGTCGTTTTGGATTACACGTTAATTGTGGATAGTGAAGAGGTTGATGCGGGCATTTTGCCTTACCTTCATGGTCACAATAACATAATTCCCGGGTTGGAAAATGCTTTGAACGGCATGAAAATTGGCGAAACCAAAGAAGTTTTTGTCAAAGCGGCTGACGCCTACGGTGAGTATGATGAAGAGGCTGTGCTGAATATCAACCGCGATTCCTTCCCCCAGGATTTCGAGATTAAATTGGGTCATCCCCTGCGCGTGAGGGACGACCAGGGGCATGTCTTCAGCGGCACCATCACAGCCCTTGCCCAGGACACCATCGAGTTGGACCTGAATCACCCGATGGCAGGAAAAGACTTGCATTTCAAAGCCACCATTACCGACATTCGTGAAGCAACTGCAGAAGAAATCGCCCACGGTCATATTGCCAGCGACTGTTCAAGCTGTGGCTCAGATGGTTGCAGCAGCGGGTGCTGCGGTTAATTTCGCTTTTCTTTTTAACCAAACAACAGGTATTTATTCAATACCTGTTGTTTTTTTAATTCAATAAAGATTTTTCTATTTAGCCAGTAATTCGGCGATCTTCACGATCACATCCACCCCTTTTTCAAGTGCGAAAACCGGGATGAACTCGTATTTCCCGTGAGCGTAGTGACCGCCAGTGAAAATGTTCGGTGTCGGCAATCCCATATAAGATAATCGACTGCCATCTGTCCCGCCCCTGATCGGTTCATAAATGACCTTGATGCCCAGTTCGTTCATTGCATCTTCGGCAACTTTTATTATCTCGGGATGGGGCTGAACCATTTCTTTCATGTTAAAATATTGGTCCTCAATCTCGACTTTGACAGTTCCAGCGCCATACTTGTTGTTAATGAAGTCTGCTGCCTGCTGCATGGCAGCCTTTTTTGCCTCAAATTTTGCCCTGTCATGGTCGCGGATGATATATTCGACCTTCGCTTCTTCCACTGTGCCATTAAATTGATAGATGTGGATGAAACCTTCATATTTATCTGTGAATTCCGGTCGCTCATTTAGCGCCAGCAAAGCATTGTATTCCATGCCCACTAGGATGGCATTCAGCATCTTGTCTTTTGCCTTGCCGGGGTGCACATTGCGCCCACTGATCGTCAGCGTGGCGCCGGCAGCGTTGAAGTTCTCAAATTGCAGCTCTCCGACCTCACCACCATCCAGGGTATAGGCAAAGTCTGCCCCAAATTTTGCCACATCAAAATGATCCACCCCGTGCCCCACCTCTTCGTCAGGTGTGAATCCGACCCTGATGGTGCCGTGTTTGATCTGCGGATTGGCGATCAACACAGACAAAGCGGTCATGATCTGGGCGATGCCCGCCTTGTCATCCGCCCCCAACAGCGTGGTACCATCGGTGGTGATCAACGTCTCGCCAACATATTTCAACAGGTCCGGGAATTGTTCGGGGGATAGAATGATGTTTTTGGCATGGTTAAGCACGATCGGACCACCATCATAACCTTCAACGAACTGCGGGTTGACATCTTTGCCGGAAAGGTCCGGACTGGTATCCATGTGTGCCAGGAAACCCACCACCGGCACCTTTTTGTCGACATTGGACGGCAATGTTCCCATGACATATCCATATTGATCCAGCGAGACGTCCACCAGTCCCAGGTTAAGCAATTCTTCCTTCAATAACTTAGCCAGGTCGAGTTGTTTCAAGGTGGAAGGGAAAGTGTCTGATCCCCTGGTAGATTCTGTATCGATCCTGATATACCTGTTAAATCGTTCAACTACTTCTGACATATTCTCTCCTCTAACTGGCCAAAATACTTTATTGTCTGATTTTTGATTTTATCACGCCTTCTGACAGGACCTTGACAGGCGTAAATTAATTAATTTTTCAGTCCCCTGAGTGGTAAGATTGGATTGGAATATTCTTGCATCCAGGACACACACGATGAAAACTCACACCAAAGTTAATTTATGGACCTGGATACTGGTGGGCATGGCCATCGCCTTCCTGATCATTTTCGGCGCTTTTCAACTTTTCAGCGGTCAGAACCAGACAGTTATTTCATCCATTCCTCTTGAATTGGGATACCGATCAGGTTATCAAATCATTCACCAATACCCCCACGACCCACAGGCCTTCACCCAGGGTTTGCTTTTCCACGATGGCTATCTCTATGAAAGCACCGGCCTGAAAGGTCATTCAACCCTGCGCAAGGTCGAACTTGAAACGGGCACCGTCTTGCAGCAATTCGCGCTGGAACCCTCTTTTTTCGCTGAGGGGCTGGCCCTCTGGCAAAAAGAATTGATCCAGTTAACCTGGCAGGATCAAACCGGCTTTGTCTATGATCTCAACGATTTTTCACTGCTGGAGACCTTCACCTATACAACCGAGGGCTGGGGGCTGACCCATGACAACACCAGCCTCGTGATGAGCGATGGCACGTCAAGCCTGTATTTCCTGGACCCAACCAGTTTCCAGGTCACGCGTTCTGTCAATGTTACCGATCAGGGTATACCCGTAACACGCATCAATGAGTTGGAGTTGGTCCGTGGGCAGTTCTACGCCAATATCTGGCAGACCGACGCCATCGCCCGCATTGACCCCGCTACCGGCAATATTTTGGGTTGGGTCAACCTGGAGGGCTTGCTGCCGGGTGATATTCCACGCAACTCGGTGGACGTGCTGAATGGCATCGCCTACGACCCGGTGACCGATCGCCTGTTCGTGACTGGCAAGTTATGGCCTTACCTGTTTGAGATACGCCTGGTTTCTTTACCAGCCTATCCTTAAATCCAGTCATTATAAATTGACGTAGAGCATAGAAAAAGATACACTTTAATCATGCAAAACCGGCAACACAAACGATGGGATCCTCTTTCGGCGCTTTTATTGGTTGGCGCGTTGTTGATCCTGGCCCTGCGCTTGGTAGCCACCGATTGGACGGATAACCTCGACCTGTTTGTCTACCTGGCCCTGATCGCTGCTGTGGCGGGCATTTGCTTGGGTATAAGCAGGTTCTCCGGACTTGTGGTGAGCCTCTTCAGCGGTCTTTACGGCATTTTCTTCATCGTCTGGACCTATGGCATTTCGCTTGATCGCGACCTTGCCTGGTATGACCGCGTGTTCAATATCATGGGACTGCGCTTAAAAATCGCCATCGAACAATATGCCACCAATATCATGGTCACCGATCCCATCCTGTTCCTGGCAGTGTTGGCGATCCTGTTTTGGATCATCGCATTTACCTCCGGTTTCGTATTAACACGCAAGGGAAAGGGATGGCTTGCCATATTACCTCCAGGCCTGGCGTTGATGATCATCAGTTACTATGACCTTGCCAACAGCGCAACCCCCCGTTATATTTTCTTTTTTATCCTCTTCACCTTGCTCCTGATCGGTAGGTCTACATTATTACAGAACATAGAGATCTGGAAAAAACAGAAGATAAGCCCGACACCTAAGATCCAGGAGGATATGCGCCGAAATATGATCATCTTTATTGTCATCGTTTTAACCATATCCTGGATGATCCCCCTCACCAAAACCCAAACCCAACGCTACTCCGAATTCTGGACCAACCTGACCAAACCCTGGCAAAAGGTGACTGATAAGATCGCTGATGCCCTGGAACCATTGCGTAATTCAGCCATCGGCGCTGAAGGCAGTTTCGATGCCACTTTAAGCCTGGGCACCAGCACAACGCTTGGCGGAGCCACATTATTCACTGTTACCCCGGATGGCAGTCCAACCCCGGGGCTAAATCTTTACTGGAAAGTCCGTTCATACAACCTCTACAATAACGACATGTGGATGACCAGTAATGATTACGATTATGTGGAATTTTTTCCCCAAAGGTTTAGGTTGGATTCTCCTGATTGGCAGTTAAGAGAAGAACACAACTATTCATTCTTCATGAATACCAACCAGGCAGGTAATTTTTACTTTGTCAATTCTCCTGCCTGGGTCAGCCGCCAGGTCGAATTTGTGGTGCAGACGCTGCCCGATGGTAAACAGGATGTCATCGCTGCCTTTGGCAACCCGTTATTACAATCCGGCGAGACCTATGCAATCCAGGCACGTCTCCCAAACCCGACCATCTCCGAGCTGCGTTCTGTCGTACCGGTCTATCCAACCTGGTTGGAACGCTACACACAACTGCCGGAAGATTTCCCTGCTGCCATTAAAGACCTGTCGCTTCAACTTACAGCCGACCTGGATAATCCATATGACAAAACACAGGTGATCACCCAGTACCTGCGCGACAATATCACCTATGCTTCTTCGGTGGGCACTATTCCGTTAAATGTGGACCCCATTGAGTGGTTCCTGTTTGAAAAGAAATCCGGTTTTTGCAACTTCTATGCAACCGCTGAAGTCTTAATGCTGCGCTCGATCGGCATCCCTGCCCGTGTAGCTGTCGGATATGCCCAGGGCGAATACGACCCGGAGGAAGGGGAGTTTTCTGTAAGGCAGAAGGATAAGCACGCCTGGCCTGAAGTCTACTTTAACCAGTATGGCTGGATCGAATTTGAACCGACGGTGAGCATAGATTCGATCATCCGTCCACTTGGGACGCTCCCTGAAATTGACAGCACCTCTGAGCCCTTGATCACACCAGAGCTCGAACCGGAAGAGACACCCGTCCCAACGCCTGCGCCTACCACCACATCAACAGAAACGGTGACTTTTATCCCAGCCGAACCTGAAGAGAAGACCTGGGTGCTGTGGATTTTCTGGTTTGGTTTGTTGCTGGCAGTGACAGGTCTGTCACTGCTAATTTGGAGGTTGTCGACACCACAAGCCGATCAGGTGACCTTGGTCGAAAGGATCAAAGCCCGGTCTGAACGTTCGCACTCGTCAATGCCCGGGTGGTTAAAGGTCTTTATAGAACGGCATTCTTCAACACCATTTTCGCGGGTGTATTCTGCGATGGTAAAAAGCCTAAGATTATTGGGGCATCCTGTGCAACCCAGCAAGACACCAGCTGAGGTAGGGCATGCAGTTGTAGTTCATATGCCTGAGATGAAAGAGAACATAGCTACTCTGGTAGAGGAATACGAAAAGGAAAAGTTCAGTCCCCATGCAAGCGATCTAAAAAAGGCCAGGGAAGCAAGCTTGCAGATCAAAAAGA
>CAYSZB010000099.1:0-6915 GCA_964435475.1 uncultured Anaerolineaceae bacterium
TATCCTTGCCTTTCAGGTCGACTGGTTGGCGAATGCCCTTTTCGGCCAGAGCAGCAACGGCAACGGGGTATTCTTCATACCATGCCGCTACGTAAACCACCGGGACGCCCTGGGCACGGCTCAAGAGTACCTGTTCGCCGGAAGCGATCATGAATTTTTCGTGACCTGAGCCGATCAGCGCAACCAGGTCAGCTTCATTGCCATAGTACAGGGAGACATCCAGGCCTTCGTCGGCAAAATAGCCCTGGTCGAGGGCTACATAAACCGGGGCAAACTGGATGTTGGGAATGTAGGTCAGGTTGAATGTAATGGGCGCCAGGTCAGACCCGGTTTTCCCGGGCTTGCCAAGAACAATTGCAATAACCAGGGCCAGGATGAGAAACACAACAACTCCCAGAACGATAATGAAAGTCTTTTTTCTATGATCCATCAAATATCCTTTATTCACGCCAGGTTTGCCAGGCCAGCACCCGCTTTTCGATCAGCAGTACCGATCCATATAGAAGGGATGCCATTATCACCAGGGTGATGACGGCGACAAAGACCAGGGCGGTATCATATTGACCCCTGCCTACATTAATAAGAAAACCCAGTCCGCGATCTGAACCAACCAACTCGCCGACAATCGCCCCGATCACTGAGAGAGTCGCCCCAACCCTCAACCCACCCAGAAAAATGGGCAGTGCGGAAGGGATCTCGAGGAACCAGAGGGTTTTTATTGAGCTGGCTCTTAAGGAGCGCATCAGGTTGTGCAGGTCCTGGGGTACCTCGCGCAAGCCAACCACGGTGTTGATCAGAACCGGGAAGAAGACCGTCAGGCTGCAGATCAAAACCTTCGAAAGCAGACCGGGACCAAACCAGATGACCAGGAGGGGGGCAATGGCGACGACCGGGATCGCCTGGCTGGCAACCAGGTAGGGTGATAGCAACTTTTCAGCCGCCTTTGACTTTGCCAGCAGGAAACCAATGAGGGTCGAAAAGAAGGTGCCGGCAAGCAACCCAAGGAGGATCTCCAGCAATGTGGCAAAGAGATGCCGCTGGATGAGCCCCTCTCTGAGCGCCTTGATGAAACGGGTAAAAACCTGGACCGGTGAAGGGAGTATGAAAGCAGGAAGTTTAAAGAGCAGGACCAGCAATTGCCAGGTGAGCAACCCCAGGGCAATCGAGGCAAAAAAGAACAGCCAGCGTTTGCGGGTTAAATGGGTTTTGGGCAGGTTAACAGATTGCCCCGGGGATAACGGTTCTTTATCTTTTGATCTACCTTTCATTTTGACTGGTTTTAACCATAAATTGCTTATTCTCGTAACAAAACGCCACACAATCTACCGGTAGTATACGGATTTCCTGGGCGCAAGTCAATTGTAACCAACAAATCACGGTTTTACGGAAACCTTGCAGGTTTAATTTAGCAGATATAATTACCCCGTGATGACTTATAACGCCAAACCACCCCAAAAACTGCTTGTGCTGGCAAACCCCAGCCTACCCGGTGTGGAGGAGTTGGCAGCCCAGGTGACAAATTGGTTGATTGAACGGGGAGTCAGCTGCGACGAGGGATTTTTACCCGAGGACCCGGCAAATGCTGGCGATCTGCCAACCCGGGTGGATGTGGTGATCGTTCTGGGGGGCGATGGGAGCATCTTGCGCGCCGGGCATGTCTATGCCCCACACGGCATCCCGTTGTTGGGGATTAATGTAGGTCATTTTGGCTTTCTGGTTGAAATCAATGAACATGAGTGGCGGGATAAGTTAACTCTACTCCTGGAAGGTGCCTTCCGGGTTGAAGAGCGAATGATGCTTAGTGCGGAGTTCTGCCGTGAGGGCGAGGTTCAGCGCCAGTGGGACGTGATCAATGAAGTGGTGGTGTGCCGCGGGCAGTACGTGCGACCGATCGAGATCTGCGTGAGTATGGACGAGGGTTACCTGACCAACTACATCGCGGATGGATTGATCGCCGCCACGGCGACCGGTTCGACAGCGTATGCCCTGGCGGCAGGCGGACCAATCCTGCCGCCTGAATTGCGCAACATCCTGCTGATGCCGATCGCACCTCACTTTTCAATGGACCGCGCAGTCGTGCTGGACGAGGGCACCTCAACCTGTATTGAAGTACACTCCAGGCATGAAGCGGTGATCAGCGTGGATGGGATGGACCCGGTGTTCATGAACAGCGGTGACAAGGTACGCGTCACAGCCAATAAAACAGCGCTTAAAATGATCCGCTTCCAGGATCGCGGTTACTTTTACCGCAACCTGGCACTTTATACGGAAAGTCATCCACTGACAGGTTTGAAAGCCAATGGCAAATAATGAAATTTCGTCCCCGGCGGACGACAATGAGATCACTTTGCGCTGCAACCGCTGTGGCAAGCCTATCACCCCCGAGACAGCTGTCGCCACCCCCACCGGGTACCGTTGCAAGGAATGTGTGCGCAGCCAACAGAAGACCTTTGAAACAGCTAAGAGCTATGATATCCCGATCGCATTCATCCTTTCAGCAGTGCTGGCTTTCCTTGGCAGCCTGTTGAGTACCGTGATCGGCTTTTTTACCGTCCTGCTTGCCCCGGCGGCGGGCATGCTGATCGCCGAGGTTGTCAGGGCGGCTGTAAAAAAGAGGCGCAGCAAACCCTTGTCGCGCAGCGTTCTATGGGGTGTCATCATCGGTGGCGCACCGCTGGCGCTGTTGCGGGTGGGTTCAATCCTGCTTGGTTTGGCACAGGGCAGTTTCAGCCTGGGGGGACTGCTGCCGCTCGTCTGGTTGGTTGTTTTTGTAGTGATGTGTGCCTCGTCGGCATACTACCAGTTTACAGGAATTCGTTTAAGATAAGGACCTTTGAAGATGCTCATTGAACTGCATATTCAAAACTTTGCCATCATCCAGGACCTGACCCTGCGGTTCAAGCCAGACCTGGTGGTATTCACCGGAGAGACTGGCGCCGGCAAATCGATCATCCTGGACGCCCTGGAAGCGGTGTTGGGCGGCAGGGTGGACGTGACAGCAGTGCGTACGGGGACGGACAAAGCGGTGGTTGAGGCGGTTTTTAAGCTCGAGGAGCCCTTTAAAGGCAAAGTAGACGAGGTACTGGAACGGGAAAACCTGCAGGACGAACCGGGTTTCCTGGTGCTGACCCGCGAGATCCGCAGCGAGGGGCGCAATATCGCACGCATCAACGGGCATAGCGTGAGTGCCAGCCTGCAGCGGGAGCTTGGCGCCTTCCTGGTCGATATCCACGGTCAATCCGAGCATCTCTCGCTGCTTAAAGAACAAAACCATATTGACCTATTGGACCGTTTTGCCAGCACCGGTCCACAACTGGAGGTGTATGGTGCCAATTATCGACAACTCCGGGCAGCTCAAAAGCAACTGGATACCCTGCGCCAATCTGAGAAGGACTCCGCCCGGCGGATCGACATGCTGACCTACCAGATCAAAGAGATTGAGGCGGCCAAATTGCAGACCGGGGAGGAGGATGAACTGCGGCAGGAGCGTACACGACTTTCCAATGCCGAGAATTTAAGCGGTTTGACCCAACAGGCATTGATGTTGCTGGACGAAGGCACCCCGGAGGTCAGTTCCATATCAGACCTGCTGGGAGAAGTATTACGCAGTTTGGGCGAACTGGCACGCATTGATCGCTCCACACAATCGCTGGTTGAGAGAGCAGACGGCTGCCTGAGCACGGTATCCGACCTGGCCATGGAGTTGCACTCATATGCCGAGGCGATCGAATTCAATCCGCATCGCCTTGACCAGATCGAGGAACGCATTGACCTGATCAACCGGTTGAAACGCAAATATGGGAACACGATCGAGGAAATTTTAGCTTATGCGGAACGGGCAAGGGAAGAGTTAAACAATATCGAACACTCAGAAGAGAAGATGAGTGAACTGGAAAGTTTTATTGTCCAGTTGTCAGAAGTGATATTAATTCAGGCGTCAGAAATTTCAACTATCAGGCAGAAAGCGTCACTTCTATTATCTGAACAGATCGAGGACCAGTTGAGCGAACTGCACATGGTCAAAGCCCGCTTTAAGGTGGATATCCGGGCCGAAGAGAATGAAAACGGCCTGCTGCTGGCGGATGGTCGGCAAGTGTCTTTTGACAGCCGTGGGATCGACCGGGTGGCTTTCCTGGTGGAACCCAACCCGGGCGAGGGACTGAAGCCACTGATCAAGATCGCTTCCGGCGGTGAGACCTCGCGTTTGATGCTGGCGCTTAAGAACGTCCTGGCGGCAGCTGATACCATACCGGTGTTGATCTTTGACGAGATCGACCAGGGCGTGGGCGGACGTGTGGGCATGGTGGTGGGCGAAAAACTGTGGAACCTGTCGAAAAGCCACCAGGTAATGTGCGTGACGCACTTGCCTCAGCTGGCCGCTTTTGGCGACCAGCATTACCATGTTTCCAAACAGATCCACGAGGGACGTACATTGACCGAGGTGACCATGCTGGAAGGCGAAGCAAGACAAAATGAACTTGCCCAAATGCTGGGACCGGTGACCGAGGGCACTTTAAAGTCTGCTGCTGAAACACTTGCCCTTGCAGCCAGGAAAAAGGATACAATTAACTAAACAGCGATCATTTTTGACGCTGCACAACTGAATATCAAACCATGTTCTGATCTAATCGAGAGAGAAAGGATTGCAATATGCCCAGTATGAAGGATGTTTTAGCGGTAATTTTGGGGGGAGGACAGGGAAAACGTCTTTATCCCCTTACGGTCATGCGTTCCAAACCAGCGGTACCCATTGCCGGTAAATATCGATTGATCGATATCCCGATCAGCAACTGCATCAACTCCAATATTTACCGCATTGCCGTGCTGACGCAGTTCAACTCGGTTTCGTTGCACCGGCATATTTCCACAACCTACACATTTGATGCCTTTCACCAGGGTTTCGTCCAGATCTGGGCAGCCGAACAGACCATGGAACGCATGGAGTGGTACCAGGGGACGGCAGATGCGGTGCGCAAGCAGATCTTCGAGATACAGTCGGCGCGATGTGATTACGTGCTGATCCTGGCGGGTGACCACCTGTACAAAATGGACTACTCGAAGATGGCGGCATTTCACTGGGATAACAAGGCGGATATTACCGTGGCGGTGCAACCCGTCTCAACCGAGGATGCTTCCCGTTTTGGCATTCTCAAGCGGGATCAATCTTACCGCATCACGGATTTTGCGGAAAAGCCCAAGGATCCACGGATCTTGAACGACCTGGTCAGCCGGGACGACCCGGAAAAACCCTACCTGGGGTCGATGGGTATCTACCTTTTCAATGTAAAAACCCTGGTGGAGGTCTTAACCTCCGACCCCGAGTCAAATAACCTGGATGATTTTGGTGGAGACATCATCCCCTACCTGATCAAGAAAGGCGCCTCGGTTTATGGGTATGATTTCAGCGGTTACTGGCAGGATATTGGAACGATCCGTTCCTTCTTTGAAACCAACCTGGCACTGGCGGAACCCAACCCACCCTTTGACCTCTTTGACCAACAGTTTAAGTTGTTCACCCACCCGCGTTTCCTGCCCTGCTCACACGTCTGTGACTGCCGATTGAAGAATGTGATCGTAGGCGAGGGGTGTTACATCGAAAAAGCTGACATTGAGCACGCTGTGATCGGCGTACGCAGTCGTATCAAGGAGGGCACGCGCATCCGCAATACGGTGATGATGGGCGCTGACTACTACCGCAATGAGGGCGATGCACCGCTTGGGATAGGTAAAAATTGTGATATTGATTGCGCGATCATTGACAAGAACGCCTCGATCGGGGACAACGTGGTGATCAAAGCCTTCCCGGTCAACGCAAACGTCGATCATTACCTGTACACTGTGCGGGATGGGGTGGTGATCATTCCCAAGAACAAGGTTGTTCCAGAGGGGTTGGTCATCCAGCCGGAAAGTTAACCCAATCAACCTTTAAAACACAAACAAAAGACATCCGAAAGGGTGTCTTTTTTAGTGGATAAGCCAGTAAAGGGCAATCCCCAGGGCAACAGAGGCGTTCAAAGAGCCTTTTGTGCCGTGCATCGGGATAAAGAGGGTGTCTTCACAAAGCTCAAGCAAACCGGGGTCCACGCCCGCCAGCTCACTACCCACGACCAGGGTCAGCGGGCGCAGGTCGGTGGGTGAGATGACGAAATCGAACAAGGAGATGGCTTTCGGCGTGCATTCGAGGGCGACCAGGCGGGTTGGTGATGATTTAAGCTGATCGGCGATTCGCAGGGCATTGGGATGGTATGACCAGGGCGTCGAAAAATCTGCGCCAAGAGCGGTTTTGGCAATACGGTCACTGTTTTCGGGGGTGGGCGTGATGCCGCACAGATAGATATGGGCAAGCCCGGCGCCGTTGGCTGTGCGAAAAGCCGAACCGACGTTTAGCGCACTGCGAATGTTATCCAACAGGCAGGACAGCACGCGTTGGGAGTGCTTTTCAGGTGCTGCCAGGAAGAATTGCTGACCTGCGCCCATAACTGATTTTGTTGGCGAGCCACAGCGCGGGCAATACAGGCCGGCATGGGTGTGCGGATCGAGGGGAAAGCGCAGGTCACACTGCGGGTTGGAACACTGGTGGATCTCAAAACGGTCTGACATCATTTAAATCCAATGGGCTGATATGGTAACCCAAATGTTATCATGAATTTGGCCATTAAAATGCCAAACGCCTGGGTGAGGGGGGCACCCAAGCGTCTGACGTTGTTAATATAGCATACCCCCAAAAATAATGCAAGGGTAAAAACAAGTTAAGTTGTACAAAAAATCAAGAATTTTGAGACGACCATAAGGGTCTATAATAAACAACAACTAACTACCCGACCGGGAAGGCGGCAGCATTATGACCTTTTCAGAAGTTTATGCAGGTTTGGATCTAAACGAACTTATAGGCCTGGTTTTTGGGCTGGGAAGCGC
>CAYSZB010000100.1:0-2651 GCA_964435475.1 uncultured Anaerolineaceae bacterium
AGGTTATCCGATCATTCTTATGCGCTTCTTATGTTGATGTATAATACTCCATCATATGTGCTGCATAAGAACTGCAGCGCTCCATCACGAAAGGAGTAACACATGGGAGATAAAGGTAGTAAAGATAAGGCAGGCAGGGAAGACCGTAAGAAACCCAAGCATTCACTGAAGGAAAAGCGCAAGCTCAAGCAGGAAAAGAAAACCGGTACGCCGACAGTTGCGTAGTTCATCCAGTAGCGGGGTTTTTCCCAGTCCCAGACTGGTGAACTTCGGGTGAAATAAAAGCCCGGGGTATAGATCAATAAAAACTAATAAGAGACACAACCATTTGGTTGTGTCTCTTGCATTTACCAGGACAATCCCTATAATTAAGTCAGTTTCCCGTTCTGAAAAGGAGTGGTGATCTTGACAAAAGCTATGAAAATGTGGGTTTTCATTTTACTGATCATGGTAATTGCTGCCTGCCAGCCCAGTGTTCCGTTGCCTCCGACTGGGATTCCGCTTGATGTCATTGCCCGGCAGGTGATGACCCAATTTTTCGCTGACCTGAACAATGCACAGTACGAGGATGCAGCATTGCATTACGGCGGGTCATATGAGGAGCTGCAGTATTTCAATCCCGATGTAGACGCTGCGGACAAGGTTACCTTGTTAAAAGCCGGCTGTGAGGTCAACGGGTTGCTTTGCATGCAATTAATGACTGCCGAACAGGTCAGTGTTGAAGGTGGACTGATCTTCCATTTCAAGGTCTCCTACCGCGCCCCTGATGGCACCGAGTTTGTATTGGGACCGTGCTGCGGCGCCAGCGAAACCGAAATGCCACCAGTGAGATACTTTGATGTCACGGTCAGGTGTAATAATGATGATGTGTGCCTGGTGCTGGATCTGCCGCCGTATGTGCCATAGCGAAACAGGTTATTTGATTGTTGAAAATTTCTTTGCTTGACAGTTTGCACCCTGTCAGGTAGAATCTTGTGACCCTGAAATGGGCTGGGGTTTCGAGCTTGAAGGTCTTGGCTCAAAAATGGGCCTGTAGCGCAGTTGGGAGCGCGCTTCAATCGCACTGAAGAGGCCGAGGGTTCGAATCCCTCCAGGTCCACTGGCAGGTTAACATAAGAATACTTAAAGAATGGGCCCATAGCGCACGCAGTCCCTACCGTAGGTAGGGAGTTCATGAAGTGTGTTGTGGGAGCAAGTTAACATCATTTATGAAATCTGGGCCCATAGCGCAGTTGGGAGCGCGTCTCAATGGCATTGAGAAGGCCGGGGGTTCGAATCCCCCTGGGTCCACTGGAAAAGCATCCGTGAGGGTGCTTTTTTGTTGCCCATAGCGCACACGGGAGCGCGTCTCAATGGCATTATGCAAGCCGGGGGTATCGAGTCCCCGAGTGGCCGAAGGCCACGAGTGGCTGTTGCCACCTGGGTCCACTACAAAAGCCGTCTGAAAAGGCGCTTTTTTGTTGCCAATAGCGCAGGAGTGCGTCTCAATGGCTTAAATACGGCCGGGGGATCTGATCTGTTTTGAGCTGTAAGCTTAAAAGCCCGTAGGGTTACGAGGCCGCAAAGTCATGAAAACCTCATCCCTTTTTTGTCCATCGGAACAACGAAATATTTTGATTTCGGGTCAATTTGTGCTATAGTCTTAATATCTAATCCAGATCGTAATTCGCTTCATAGTCAACAACAAAATACTGCAGCCCCTGGGGTTTTAATTCTTAATCTGTTTGGAGGTTAAAATGAAAAAAACCAAAAGATTCAGTCATATCTTGATCCTGGCGATCATCCTGCTGCTTCTCCTGATTGCCACCAGTTCCATTGTCATCGCCCAGCAGGGGGGTGGAGACAGCCGCTCAGGCTTTGAGACCGAAGAAGAAAGGGCTCCTGTTACAGTCCCCGGGGGGCCGGGGTTTGTGTCGGTGCACCCGATCGACTTCCGACCCATCGCTGCCAATATGGAATGGGCGTATTTGGATCGCTATCAAGTCCACTCAATGGAACTGTACAACCCCAGTTTCACGGTACCCGGGGTTTACCTTGCCCCGGTCTCTTTACCGCATGGTGCAACTGTCACCAAGGTTGTCCTTTATTACTATGATGCTTCCGATTTTAGCACGATCGATGCATTCCTGGTTCGCAGGCCACTGTCGGGTGGCGTTTTCAGTGACATGGCGGTCCTTGTTTCCAGCATGCAATGTGGAGCCTGTAATGTCTCCGACATAACGATCTCAAATGCCCTGGTCAATCTTCAGGATTACGCTTATTACTTGGAGGTTGAGTTGGCTACCAGTGAAGGATCGGCAAAGACCCTGGTTGGTATGCGGGTGGACTATAGATACCCGAACTACCTGCCGGATATAAAAAAATGAAGTGAGGTTCATAAATTGCTCGACTATCTGACCAAATTGCTTTGAGTTGGTCATATCATAAGTTTTCATTTTCCTCCGCGTCCCCGCATCCTCCTGTCAGGCGAAGTACCCACCTGTGTGTTGCGTGAGATATGATTCCCGGGTTTCTAACCTGGACGGTCAAGATTATAATTTCCCCTGAGGTACACATGCACATCCGCCTGATGACCATCGCAGATTATGAGGCCGTTTTTCAGCTCTGGCGCAGCACCCCGGGCATGGGCTTGAACCAGCAGGATGACTCGC
>CAYSZB010000100.1:2751-6536 GCA_964435475.1 uncultured Anaerolineaceae bacterium
TATGCCTTACTGTCTCTGCCTGCACTCCGCTAACTCCCACCAGTCAGCCGATCCTTCCGACCAACACTGCAGCGCCTGCTGAAGATCTCACGCCTACCTTGCTTTACCCCGTGACACAGCCTTCAGGCGGTGACCTGCAGGAGGATGCGGTGGTGCTCTGGTCGACCGAGGCGCTTGCCAGTTCGAGCCAGGGTTCGCCCAACTATGATGCCTGGCAGGCTGCCGGCAAGCCCAATACCTTTGCCTGTGGTGATTTTGTCACCGCCTGGCAGCCCAACGATGCTGAAACCGTAGTCTGGATCGAATTTCGCTTTTCTCAGGATATCCTGCCGTATGAAATCCATCTTGTTCAATCATTCCATCCCGCCCAGGTTCAAAAGGTGGAAGTGCTGACCCTGGATGACCAACTTCTGCCTGTCTATGATGACGCGCTTGACCCGTACCCTGACATTACAGACTGCCCGGTCACCCGTGTTTTCTCCGCCAACCAGGTCGATGTGCTCATCCGCGCGGTGCGCATCACCTTAAAACGCCCACCAGGCCAACCCTGGACCCAGGTCGATGCGTTGGGTGTCTGGGGGCTTGTCTCTGAACAGCTTGAAGAGCCTGAAATGAACTTGGTCGAAGAAGGCGAAGAGGTCCAGTTTGGCGAATCGCTCTACTTAAGCAACAAAAATGAGATCACCAGCCTGGTTTTCACGTTCGGTCAATTGTGGGCTGCCAGTCCGGGTGGGGTGACCGCCTGGGACCTGGACTCGCTGGCCCCTCGAAGCTACACCCACGCCGATGGCCTGCCAGGCAACGCCACCCATGCCCTGGCCTACTGCGAATGGGAGGGAGGTATCCTGGCTGCCGGTGGTGCAGGTGGTGTCAGCCTGCTTTACCTCGATGGCTCGCCTTATTTCTCGCCGCTAGACCATCCGGGTGATGAGTTTTATGGCCGGGTGGAAGCTCTGGCTTGTGACCCGACCCGCCGCCAACTTTGGGTGGGTTACACCAGCTTTTTGAGCCGTTATGACTTTACCACTGACTCTTGGCTTGATTATGACTATACCGATGGCCTGCCGGGCGGCACCGTGCGCCAGGTCAGCTTTATCGATGAAGACGTCTGGGTGGCACTGACTGGCGGGATCGCCATCCTGCGCGGTGCTGAATCCCTTGAAGGCTACACTCCCGAAAACAGCTTCATCCCCTCCATGTTCATCCATGCCATCACCAGTGACGAATCTTCCACTGTCTGGATGGCAAGCTCCGAAGGCTTGATCCAGTCCGTCCCTGGCGGCTGGCAGACCTGGAAAGCGCAGGATATTGGCGGGGAGGGGCTGACAGACATCATTTTGGGCCTTGAGCCTGCCAGCGATGGCACTTTCTGGCTGGCTGATCACATTGGCACCCTTTGCCAGTTTGACCCGCTCAGTAAAACCTGCTTGCAGCTTGTTTTCCCGCCTGAAGACATCAGCCTTTCAGCATTTTCCGTCAACAAGCAGGGCTGGGTGGCTGTGGGTTCCCCCGATAAGGGCGTCTACCTGCTGGTGGATGGTGAGTGGTTCCACCTGTTGACCAAAGACCAGGCACTCGATAACACCATCCATGCCATCGCCTATACCCCGGATGGACGGGTCTGGGTGGCGGGCAAGCGGCACCTGCAGTATTTCCAGGCCAACCAGCCACTTGCCCCTTGGGGTGAGTTGCCCCTGCCCGGGGATGCCGTGGCTTTCAGCTTCCTGGTGGCCAGCGATGGCTTGTGGATCGGGCATACCCGTGGGGCGACCTTCCTGCCTTACATTGGCGAGGATGTGCTCCATCTGCCGGTGGGTGGGGATGCCACCCCGCCGGGGGCTGCGATCATGGCGATGGGCAGGGATGCGAACGGGTTGCTTTATTTGGGCACCGACAGCGGCCTGGACATTTGGGATGGTCAAAATTTCCTGTTCTTTGACCTCCTGACCGAAACCCAGCGCACCCAGAAGTCCTACCCTTCCAGGGTGAACGCCATTTATGCCGATGGGCAGGCCGTGTGGGTGGGCGCAGTGAGCGGCTTGCACAAATTTGTCAATGGCCGCTTGGAACAGAGCTGGAGCGACGACTTACGGGAGATCTCTACCTTCTACCAGACCTCGGTAGGGCTGGTGGCGCCATCTCCCCGCGGTGAGGGGCTGTTGGTGGGGATTGGCAGCCAATTGTTCGCTTTTGACGGTTCGCAATTCACCCTCCTTCTCGAACTGCCCTCAGAGATCCGCAGCATCCATCCTGCCCCTTACGCCCTGTGGCTCGCCACTGCCAGTTCGGGCATCTATGCCATCAGCATGGACGAACAGGATGTCTATTGGAGTAGCGCTTCTCATGTCCCTGGCTTTTCTGAGCGCTATGGTTACCAGTCCATCCTGATGAGCGACGCCTATACATTCTGGTTCGCCAGCCTGGATGGTGGCTTGGAACGCAGTTCTGGCACCTTTGGCCAGTAGCCCTTCCTGTGTTTATACATTAACACAGTTATCATCCCTTCACTTCTCCCTTTTTATGCTATAATCTACCCTCAAACACGGCAGGAGTATCAAGCCATCCGCCAGAGAGCCGGGGTTTCGGGTGCGAACCCGGCATGTGCCCAGCGGAGCACACCAGGCCCAACTCGCCTGCCTCCCTTCAATGGGAAGTGCCCGCGGTGAACCAACACTAGCCCCGGGCGGGTCAGCCCGTTACAGCATCCCAAGAGCAGCCCGGTCCCAACCGGGAAGCAGGGTGGTACCGCGGAGTCGCCTTCGTCCCTGATCAGACGAAGGTTTTTATTTTTAAATGCCTGCAAAACCAGGCAAGGAGAAGAGAATATGATCGACCCAACCAGGATACCGCATTATCAACCAGCCGAGATCGAGCCCAAGTGGCAGGCACGCTGGGACGCCGATGGTCTCTATCACGCCGACCGGGACCCTCACAAACAAAAATTCTACGCCCTGACCATGCTGCCCTACCCCTCTGGCGACCTGCACATCGGTCACTGGTATGCCATGACGCCATCCGACGCCCGGGCCCGCTTTAAGCGCATGCAGGGCTACAATGTCTTCTTCCCTATCGGCTTTGACGCTTTCGGCCTGCCGGCAGAGAACGCTGCCATCAAGCGTCGCATCCACCCCAAAACCTGGACCTACTCCAACATCCAGAACATGCGCCGCCAGCTGCGTTCGATGGGCGCCATGTTCGACTGGCGCAGCGAGATCATCAGCGCCGACCCCAAGTACTACCGCTGGACGCAGTGGTTCTTCGAGCAGTTCTACAAGCACGGCATGGCATACCAGAAATATGCCCCCGTGGATTTCTGCCCCAACTGCAACACCACCCTGGCACGCGAGCAGGTGCAGGGTGAGGACCGCCACTGCGAACGCTGCGAGACCCCCGTCATCAAAAAGAACCTCAAGCAGTGGTTCTTCACGACAACGAAATATGCCGATGAACTGCTGAACTACGACCTGTTGGATTGGCCTGAAATGATCCGCACCCTCCAGGAACACTGGATCGGCCGCTCACAGGGAGCCTCGGTCGACTTCACCACCGAATCCGGCGCGAAGCTGACCGTCTTCACCACCCGCCCGGACACCCTGTGGGGCGTGACCTTCATGGTGCTGGCGCCCGAACATCCCCTGGTCGCTCAGTTGACCACACCCGCGCAAGCCCGGCTGGTCAAAGACTACCAGGAGCAGGCCATCCACCAATCCGATATCCAGCGCGAAGCCACCGACAAGGAAAAGACCGGCGTCTTCACCGGCGCTTATGCCATCAACCCGGTCAAC
>CAYSZB010000101.1:0-6527 GCA_964435475.1 uncultured Anaerolineaceae bacterium
CATTTATCGCTGCTGATACCGTTATACCTTCTCCAACCGCTCCAGCATCTGCCCTATGACATTGGATTAAGAGAAGGTATAATAATTTTATGGTTACAGAAAATTCAATATCAGAAAAAAGAATTGCCATCTTGATCGATGGTGATAATGCTCAATCCACATTGATGGAACAAATCCTGGTTGAGGCTGGCAAATTTGGTAATTCGACAATCCGCCGGGTTTATGGGGATTGGACCACTTCCAGCATGAAGTCGTGGAAGGACATCCTCAACTCATTTGCTTTTCAGCCCATTCAACAATTCAGGTACACAGTGGGAAAGAATTCGACCGATTCCGCGATGATCATTGATGCGATGGATATCCTGCATACCGAGTCGGTGGACGGTTTTTGCCTGGTTTCAAGCGACAGTGATTACACACGCCTGGCAACCCGCATCAGGGAAAGTGGCAAACTGGTCATCGGGATCGGTAAGAAACTGACCCCACGGGCATTTGTCAGTGCGTGCAATGTCTTTATTTATACCGAGAACTTAAGTCGGGTGGAGATCCACAAAGTCGGGAAGAAAAGAGAGGAAAAACCCGCTGAAGTTGTCACTCCCCAGGATACAGAACTGGTAAAACTCATTGACCAGGCAATGGACATGACCGAGACTGACGATGAGGGTTGGACAAAGTTATCAGAGGTCGGCACGGCGCTGCGGCGTGTGGACCCCGGTTTTGACCCCCGAACGTATGGTTTTAAGCAATTAAGCCAGCTGGTTAAATCAATGAGAGGCAGCTTTGATGTAAAGAAGATGCCTGGAAAATCGATCGTACTGGTCCGACCGAAGGATGAGGATTAACACATAATAATTGAGGTTTCGAGGAGAAACCTCTTTTTTGTTAAACAACCATTACAATAAGAAAAAATCGAAGGGAATTTTCATTGATGAGTGAAATGATAAATGAGCCTGAATTAACCAAGACAGTAAGCCTGTGTGAACAGGATGGGTCTTTAAACGAGGATGCCATCGGGTGGTCAAGGTACCCGCTGCATCGCTGCAACCTGAAAGGTCATTGGTTAAGAAAAAAACGCTGGAATTATTGGTGTGTCACAAACGAGCGCTACCTGTTTTCTGTGACCCTGTCCAACGTGGATTACATGGGACTGCCCTTTGTCTACATCCTTGACTTTGAAAGCGGGGAGTTTGCGGAAAAGACCATTCTGAGTCCTTTTGGCAAAGGTTGCAAGCTGGGAGAGATAACAAGCGACCCTGCCCATTACCAAAGCAAGGATATGCAGATCTCAATGGTGTCTGAGGGCATGAAGGTCCACATCCAGGTCAGCTGCCAGGACCTGGGGGGTAAGGGTCTGGAAGCAGACCTTTGGGTGACAAACCCGGAAAATCATGAGTCTCTCAACGTGGTGATACCCTGGTCAAAAAAGCGCTTTCAATTCACTTCGAAACAAAACACACTGCCAACCGAAGGCACCATTCGCTGGGGTGAAGAAACCATCAACTTCGAATCACAGACAGCATTTGCATGCCTTGACCTGGGCAGGGGGATCTGGCCTTTCTCTTGTTTCTGGAATTGGTCGAGTTTTTCAACCCGCCTGGAGGATGGAAGAACTGTGGGGGTCAATATGGGGGCAGGCTGGACGGATGGTACAGGGATGAATGAAAACGGGTTGTGCATAGATGGACACCTGGTCAAACTGAGCGAGGACATCACATTTTTATACGACACGGGGAATTTTAAAGCTCCCTGGCAAATAAAAACAAGCATCACCGACCGGGTTGACCTGGTTTTTACCCCATTCTTTGAAAGGGTGGCCAAAACTGATGCTTTGATCATCCGGTCTGAGGTACACCAGATGATCGGCCGTTTTGCAGGTACCATCCGCAGTGATGAAGGTGAAGATATCAAAATTGAGGGTGCCATTGGGTGGGCAGAAGATCACCATGCCCGTTGGTAGGGATTGAAAATTTATACAATGGCGAATCAGCCTGGCTGGTTATGTATAATATATGTGCCAATTATGAAATATGCAAAAATTAATGATCATGGAGTAATAAAAAAATGAGCGAATATATCAATAATGTATCGAAGCGCAAGGCGGCCTTGCGGGAGGTTATCAAGAAACTACACCAGGGTGCATCGGTTGAGTCATTAACTGAAGAGTTTGGCGAGATCATCAGCTATACAAACTCAAGTGAAATTGCAGAGGCGGAAAAAGACATGATCTCAGAAGGGATACCTGTGACGGATATCCAGCAATTGTGCGATCTGCATGTGGCTGTATTCAGAGGGGCATTGGAGACAGCGCCCGCACCTGAATCCCTACCCGGCCACCCGGTCTACGAATTCCGGAAAGAAAATGAATTGATCGACCTGATGTTAGGATCATTGGAAGACCTGCTGTCGAAAATGCAAGCCGGGGATGAAAAATCCATTGAAGCTGTCAGGTCCACCCTTCATAATCTTGACCTGATCGAAAGGCATTTTGACCGCAAGGAGAACCTGTTCTTCCCTTACCTAGAAAATCATAACTTCCAGGGACCCTCCACCGTGATGTGGGGAGTGGATAACGAGATCAGGGCAAAGATCAAGAATTTAATTGTCCTGATGAACAGCCAGACTGTCCCGGTGGAGCGAGCCAGACAGGTATTCAAGGAAATGGCAACCCAGACAAGGGATATGATCTATAAAGAAGAGAAGATCATGATCCCTGAGACCCTCAACAGGTTCAGTGAAAAGGAATGGGATGTCATCCGTGCAGAATATCAACTTGTCAAGCCGTCCTATCCCGCTGTAGAGGAACCAAGCGAGGTTGCTGAAACAAGTGAAGAAACTGGCGGCAGGTTGCCTTTATCAACCGGCGCATTGACCCTGGAACAGATCAACCTGCTGTTAACCAACCTGCCGGTGGATGTAACTTTTGTGGATGAAAATGACGAGGTGCGATTCTACTCCCAAACCAGAGAGCGCATCTTTACCCGTACAGAGGCGATCATTGGCAGGAAAGTCCAAAATTGCCATCCACCACAGAGTGTGCATGTGGTTCAGAAGATCCTTGATTCATTCAGAGCAGGAACCAGGGATGTGGCAGAATTCTGGATCGAGATGGGGGGAAAGTTCATCCATATCCGTTATTTTGCGCTGCGAGACAACTCAGGCGCTTATAAGGGAACCATCGAGGTGACACAGGATGCCACCAGCATCCGGGGATTGACAGGTGAAAGAAGACTGCTGGACGATTAGTCGAAGTTAGGAACAAAAAGAGCCTGATCTTTTGCAGGCTCTTTTTTGTTTAATTGTGGACATCAGGCGGGGAGGGAGGGATTCGAACCCTCGGTCGAGTTCTACACCCGACAACCACTTAGCAGGCGGTCCCATTCGTCCACTCTGGCACCTCCCCAACGGTAAACAACTGTCATCCAGCGGAAGGAGTGGGATTCGAACCCACGATGGGTTTCCCCATACCTGTTTTCAAGACAGGCGCCTTGAGCCGCTCGGCCATCCCTCCGTTAGAAAAGTGATTTTATCATAGATTAATTCCTGTCACAAGGAATAGCCTGGTGTATTTAAACCTGTTAAGGATCTTTAGACAGATTTCTACAAGGAAAAATGAAATGATACCCTCCCGATGTGGATGAGGTCCATATCCTCAAGAATGACCCCGGATCGACTGATCGGGGCGTAGTTGACCCAGGTACCAGCGACCGACCCAAGATCAGACAGGCGGTATCCATCCTGGGGAAAATAATCGATCCGGGCATGAAGGGGGTCAACTGTCTTTTCTTCAATGACCAGGTTGCACTTGATGGGATGACTGCCAATTAAAACGTGGTGTGCAGGTAATTTGAATGGATCCCTGTTCAGGGGTTGGTTATCCTTATCAAGCCATAGCAAGCGTGCATTACCCCGGTAGGTGGGATCGACACGATCTTGATGTGCAAAGGATTGATGAGCAGAGGGTCCTTTTGATTGTTTGGTTTGAGACCTTTTATGATATTGAACTATGAATAATGAGATAGTACCCATGATCAAGATGAAAATTAATCCCAACAAGAGATATTTGACCGTCTCAGCAGAGATACCTGTCTTATTACCCGGAGTTGCGGGTTGTTCAACATTGACCATGACAGGCAGAGCCGAGGATGTGGCTGTTAACCCGATCTCGTCTTCAACGACCACCTTCAGGTTGACCAGTGAGGAAACTTCGACCAGGCTGATATCCCATTCCACATGGCTGTAAGGTGGTTCTTTCTTTTCGAAAACCAGAACGTCATCCTGGTACAGCCTTAGGTACTTCAAATTGCGGGGATGCCTATCCGGAAAAGTCACCAGGACACTGATCTTTTTGATGTCACTTTGGTCGGGGGTCTCATCCTCGGCTGGTGCTGGTAATGTACGGACAATTTCAAGCGGGGGCGACAAGAAGACGGCTTCTGGTGGAAGCACCTTGATTGATATGCTTAAGGGAACTGAAACCAGGTCAGTGGGTTCCTGGGATATCCTGATGGCCAGGTTAAATTTTCCACTCTGCCTGACCATCGACCGGTAGGAAGCGCGAAAATAGGTGCCATAAGGCGCCAGGTAATTTTGAGGGTCGGGAACCGTTTCATGCCCTGAAAAAAGGAAAAAACTGCTCCCAGTGGACCTGGAAAGGTCATAAAGAGCCTGACCCCTGGGCGAGTTGAAATCCACTTCATTGCCGACCAGCCAGATATTGATGTGCAAGCCTGAACTAAGCGCACTTTGTTTCAGCGAGAGTAACTTTTCGAGATCGCCGGGCTCAGGGAGAGGTGTGATATACAACATGACCTGGTCGGTTGTGATATCCTTTGCCTGGATCGTTGCCAAATCGATACCTGATATAAGACTGGATAGACCTGGCGAAAGAGTGCGCATGTCCGGCTGGTAAGCACTGACCCCGGCATACCAGACATTACGATCATTTATCTTGAAAAGGCTCCTGCCCTGGTTTACGAGGAAACTCCACTCATTTTGATCATCATCCGCCACTTCTTGTCGAAAATGGTCAAATGATTTCATCAGGTAATCATAGTTTGTGACCCCTGAGGAATCTCGCAAGGCCAACGCCCTGCCAGCGTTAACTGCCAGGATGAAATGCGTTTTACCCTTCTGAGGTGTTACAGCTAAAGGCTCAATATCGTTGTTGTCTTCAATGATCCCGACCTGTTCAGGGTTCACTCGCTGGTAGGGCTGCCCATTTGCGTCCCATGCTTTGAAAGAGAAAGAAATTTCAGGAAAACTTGTAAGATCGGGATTGCCAAGAACTATAAGCGATGGATTCTCCTGGGCGGAGACAGGCAAACCAGTAAATTGATAAAAAAAGCCAAAAGCAATCAATAAGAATGGCATTAACCTAAAAAATAAAGATCCAGGTTTGTGCTTTTGCCCCTGGATCTTTACTATTCTTATTTGGTCTTTTGAACAGTCTGGCAGTAAGTCGGACATCAAGGTGTAATTATATTATGGAGTCAACTGATCTTGCGGTCCTTTGGCAATTTTTTCTTTTTCCGCATCAATCGCAACAGGCATGTGGCATTTGTTAAAGTTCAGCGTCCAGGCAGCCAGGACATAGGAGCGGATGACCCCAACAAGGAAGATCCCCAAAAAGATCATCAGCATGGCGAGCAGGCTGGAGATCACAATGACCGTGATCATGGCAGCCTGGTCCTGAATGGCAATTGCCAGCCCAATCGGGATGAAACTAGCGAAAATGGGCAGAATGATAATGAACGTGGCAAAGAACTGGCCGACGCCGAGGATCAAGAGCATCACGATCATTGGCCCCAGATTTTTTGTGGTGACCTGCCAGCCTCGTTCGAAAGCCTTAAACACTGGTAAATCTTCAGCGATCAAGGCGATCATGCTGTTGATAATGATCAAATAAATGAAAAGGCTCGCCGGGATGATCAAAATGATCAAAGGAAACAGTAAAAAGATACCGAAGCCCAATGTGAAGACGATCAGCCCGATGATCAGAGCAGCAAGGACAAGCCCAATGATCAATTTTCCGGCAAACACAGCCAATTCAAAAAGGACCATCTTCCAGTAATGTGGTTTCAACCCTTTCCATACTGTCTTAAGCGAGAGAGGAGCAGATCCCGAATCTGCCTGATCTGCCATGATGGTGCCTTTGATCACACCACTTGTGCCAATTGGTCCAATAAAGATCGAGGCAAATAAAAAAAAGAGAACCAAGCCAAAAATCAATGCTACCACCAGGATCCAGATCCAGGGGCTGTTATCGATCGTTGAACCAGCCCGAAAGGCGACCTGGGATACGTTGTCAGCAAACTGGTTGGTATTGGGAATAAGGGAAGAACCTCCAGAAGAGGAACCGTTGCTGGAACCACCACCGCCACTTAAGCCGAGGGCTGAACTGAAGCCAGCCAGGATGCCAAAGAGCCAGAGGATCTTATTCTTCCAAATGACCTTCCAGGCTTTAGAAAGTGTATCTCCGTAATTCATAATTTTCTCCTTGCGTAAGTGAAACGCCAAATGTAACTATA
>CAYSZB010000102.1:0-6479 GCA_964435475.1 uncultured Anaerolineaceae bacterium
TTGCGGGAAATGCTGTGTTCAGTCATCAGTGCCTCCGAAGTTGAGAAAAGTTGTTGGTCAGGAGAATTATATACGGGAAAATGGCCAGGTGAGGAATATATAGAATATCCTGGACGAGGAGTTTTTTGCTTGAATCGCAGAATTTTGTGGTAGGGTGCTATAATATTTGCGTTAACTGAGTTCTTCTTGTGATTTTTTACCATGCCTTTGACCAATCGAGCATTTTTTGGGTCACAAGGCGATGGCACTGGTCGGTAAAGGAGGTGGTTGCAGAGGTTGAATTAATTACTATTCTTCAATTGCTGATCATGACTTTGTAAGGAGGTGCCGGGTAGCCAATTTATAAAATTCCAACCACTTAATTATTTGATGGGGTCTTTTTGACCAAATATTGTTATCTGAGGATGATGATCTTCTGGTAACACGGACAACATTTAATTGAAATATTATGTGATCATTTTAAGGAGAGATTTTTATGTCACCAACCCAACGTAAAGCGATCAACCGCATCATCCTATGCCTGGTGATCATCACCGTGGCAGCGGTTATGGCGCATTTAATTGAAACTGACTTTGGTAAAGTGAAAGTTACCAATATTTACATCACTGATGAAAACGGTTATACCGTGGTTGCCAGGTTATACAGACCACTGACAGCGACCGCTGCCAGCAAAGCACCGGCGGTGATCAATATTCACGGCTACCAGAACGATAAACTGGTCAACGACTCGCTCTCGATCGAATTATCGCGACGCGGGTTTGTGGTCGTAGCCCCCGACATGATCGGGCACGGCGATTCAGACCCGGAATTCAACCTGGGTGCTGTTCTGGGCGGACAGTCCACGCTCGGCATGCAGAGCCTCGTTATGTACGTCAAAGGGTTGCCCTACGTGGATGCGGCGAACATCGGTGTGATGGGTCACTCACTCGGTGCGATCATGACCCAGATCTTGGGCTCGATCAACCCGGACATCAATGCCCTCAACCCCATCTGTGGGTATGCAGGAGCCATGAATTTGCGCAACCTGATGCTCACCCAGGCCCGCTACG
The DNA here is from genome assembly GCA_964435475.1 of uncultured Anaerolineaceae bacterium. GTDB lineage: Bacteria > Chloroflexota > Anaerolineae > Anaerolineales > Anaerolineaceae > CAYSZB01. Next base: position 1,050 of record CAYSZB010000102.1, read on the forward strand.
ATGAATTCGCGATCTTCCGCGAAGGTTTGCTGACCGTGGATGAACTGCCCACCCATCCTGTGCGGGTGGAAGCCTTTGGTCAGACCGAAAGAGTGGATTGGGACGTCACCTATGGTAATTTTGAAGATGGCACTGCCCGCCGCGCCACCCTGATCCAGATGGAACACCACTTTACCCCCTTGAACCGCAAAGCTGTGGCTGAAGGCGTCAGCTGGATGGAACAGGCACTGATGGGCAAGAAGGGTGCCATGGATCCTTATGCCCATGTGTTCTGGTGGAAAGAGATCTTTGGCCTGATCACCCTGCTCACCTCCATCCTGATGATCCTGCCGCTTGCCACGCTGTTCCTGTCCACCAAGTTCTTTGCCGATGTGGCACAGCCCGTGCCCACCCGCTATGTGGCCAGCAAGAAGAACTGGTGGCTCTTTGCGACGATCAACTTCCTGATCGGCGGCATTACCTACCCGATCTTCACCCAGTGGAGCGCCTTGAGCGATGTTTACCAGGGCATCTTCCCCTGGCTGCGCCTGCAGGTTGGCAACGGCGTGTTCGCCTGGCTGCTGGTTAATGTGGTCATTTCCGCGATCCTCTTCACCATCTGGTACAGGGGCGCCAACAAGAAACAGAATGTGACCCTCTATGATATGGGCGTGTCATTCGACCAGGAAAAGACCAAGTATGACTGGAAGATCATTGGCAAGACCGTCCTTTTGGGTTTCATCCTGTTCATGATCCTCTACCTGGTGGAAGGCTTCTTTGAACGCATGCTCGGCCAGGAATTCCGCTTTGTCTGGCCATACATGCGCCAGTTCTCGAGCCTGACCCGTGTCGGCCTGTTCTTCCTGTACATGATCCCGACGCTGCTATTCTGGTTGATCAATGGTGGTGTGTTCCTCTTCGGCCAGATCCATCAGAAGGAATATGAAACGCCTGCCAAGACCCAGTGGATCTGGTGGTTGAAAGCCTGCTTCGCTTTCCTCACCGGGCTGCTGATTGTCTGGTTGATCCAGTACATTCCCTGGTACGTGTTCAATGCCGGTCCCGGGTTTGAACTGATGGGCCTGCCGCAATTCAGCGCGCTGTGGCCGCTGATGCTGCAGGTTTACATCCCGCAGTTCCTGATCCTGATCTGGATCCTGGTGTGGTTCTACCGCAAGACAGGCCGGGTCTACCTGGGTGCGATCGTCGTATCCAGCCTGATGATCTGGTTCCTGGCTGCCGGTTCAGTCATTGCCATGTAAGTTGTTGATTGATGCTTGGGGCTGTCTGCAGTTAGCGGGCAGCCTCAAGTGGTTTAATGGGGGCGGGGTCTGTGCATCTTTTACCTGGCGGGCATTTTAACAGTTACCTGACCTGGATGCCGATGGTGGTAAGGTAGCTGGAAGCTAAAAAATGAAAGCTAAAAGTCGAAAGCAGAAAGGAAATCGGGCTGCCAGCAATGTGGTGATTACAGGTAAGGGCGAAGCAAAGTCTGCCACATGGGGATCCTTGAGGGGCAGGTAATATCCAGCCAGATGGTCTACCCGCTATATTCCTCGTCCTTTTCCCAATTTAATGGGTTGGTCATAATGTAATCAGTTATGGTCTGCAGGTCCTGTTCGTTTCGGATCACGTGTTCATAGTAATTGCGCTGCCAGAGGGGTTCTTTAGCCTTACTTAATTGTGAGTTTATCTTCCTGGAAGTGACCGATTTGAAATTCTGGATGATCGCTCCTACCGATCCAGGTATCGTGCCATTCGGGCGTAGGGGCGAAGCATCCTTGATAGACTCACTTTGTGGACGCAAGAGTTTATCTGAGGATGCTTCGCCCTTACCTGTAATCACCAGGATGCCGTGAATGTGATTGGGCATTATGACCCATTCACCCAACTCAAGATCAGCAAAGCGGTAAGGCAATTGATGCCATTGTGCAGATGCCACTCGACCCAGGGTATTTAAGACCATTTCCCCCTCTTCCACCCTGCCAAACAGGCACCTGTGACCATGTGTCACCATGGTTACGAAATAAGCGCCTGGTTGGGAATAATCATATCCCGGCAAACGGATGCTGCGGCGATGGAGTGAAGGTTCTGTCAGATTCATTACCGAATTTTACCTTTATCGTAAGTGGAAAGCAAAGTCCCCCACAAGGGGGTCTATGTATTAATCAGTGATGCTCGAACGGTTTCAGGAAGGGCATAACAACCCATGCAATGCTGTGCTGTGCTGTGCTGTGCTGAAAAACCACCAGCACCTTCGGAAAATCAACCAGCACCATCGGAGAATTAACTGGCACCTTCGGGTAACTGAACCGGGTCTTTGCTTCGACCCTACTATTAATCAATACTTATCACTTGAACAGGATCGGCATGTACTGCGGGTAGCGGTAAAAGGCCGAATAGAGCTCCCAGACACCATCCGTGTCCTGGTCGGCGCGATAGACCAGTCCCTGGCTGTTTGGGGTGATCAGGAATGAGTCGACATTCCCTTCGTAGGCCATTGGCGGATTGATCTTCTGGCGGTAAAACCACCCGGAACCTATATTCCCAGCCATATATATATCGGTGACATACTGCTCGTCGAGGTTGGCCATGAAAATGACATATGAACTGTTCGGCCCGATCTTGAAATCGACCACATCCGCGGTCAAAGGCCAATCAGCTACGCTGCTGCCTTCTTTTATAGTACCCACCGGTTTGGGTTCACCTCCAGTCGTAGTGGTTAACCAGAGGTTAAATAACTCATCCATATAATCCGCAGTGAGAATAACCCCTGTTCCATTTGGCATGACCTCAAATTCGGTCACATCACCGGTGTCTGGCATGCCCGGGCTCAAATGATATGCTGCCGAGCCATTGATCGTTACAGAACCGAGGTCGATCTTTTCATCGACCAGCTGATCTGCCCGGTAAACCACACCGATCGCATATGATAAATAATTGACCAGTTGGTAATCCAGCACATCCCCATCCGCCACCATTGTACCGATCAGGTCATGCCTGGCAAGGGTTGTAAGATTCACAGAGTAGATCTCGAATCGTTCATCCACATCCTGGTCGGCTTTGTAAACCACGAACTGGCTGTCATCCGAGACCTGGAAATTAACCACATTACCATTCATGACAAGCGAATCATTGAGAGGGATGGGAGCTTCACCATCCAGGCTGACCGCAAACAGGTCATCACTCCCTGAAAAGTAAAGATCCTCAATGTACAGGACCCACTGCCCGTCCGGGCTGATCGCGCCTTCCCCAAACACACCGCTGATCGTGACCAGGGTGAGCGGCACACCGGACGGGTCCACGTAGACCAGCTCTGACCCTGCCAGGACCGGTTTGGTCCGTGCATAGACCACACCGTGCCCGCTGGGCATGGGAGCGAACTTTACTTCCCGGCAATCCTCATCCGTCGGGCTTTCCGCCGAAGGCTCAGCGCTGCCATCCAGGGGCACACGGTAGAGCACATGCTCCTCAGCCCCGTCACCCAGGACGTAGAAAAGCCATTGGCTGTCGGCTGAGATGGCAATACCCGGCTCACCCTCCAGGTAGAGACCTGCGTCAATATCGCCAGTCAGGTTGATCGCTGATCCGCCGGCAACTGGCACGGCATAGATCGCCTCCGGGCGGTCCTCGTCTTCACCAAAGCCTGTCCAGTAGACCGCAGTGGTGCCATCCGGCGAGAGGATGAAACCCAACACACCGACCCATTCTGTCATGCCCGGTGAGAGCAAAATGGGATCGCCACCCCAGGTGGGCACACTGTACAACTCCATGACATGATCGATGAGCGGGTCGGACATGAAGACCGTGTACTGGCTGGTGGAATTGATGTCGTAGTCGTAGACATCCCCTTCAAGGACTGGGGGAGGGCTGATCTTGAGCGCCATCAGGATGGGGGCTGCCGCGGCAATGAGAAGAAGGCTGGCTGAGACAAGCACTGTAAGCCATAAATACTTTGGGGAACGTTGTCTGGTTGTCATTTCTCTCCCTTGCAAAAAACAATGGTCAAAATTCCGATCAACGACCGGGTCCAATACAACAATATTCAATTCAGGCAGTGAAGGCAACAGTGATATGCAGATTATACGACGAATCGTACCGTTTGAATGCGGTTAAAGATGGAATTCACGCTGAAAATTGCAGATTTACGGGGAGAATTGGCGGGTCAACCCACCAGGTCAGGAGTTTTTACCCGTTTCAACACCGGGAGTGCTGCCTGGTCTGTTTTTGCGCAGCATCTGCCCCTCTTTGATGCGCAGGATGATCACCCCCGATATGATCAGTGCACTGCCCAGGATCTCCACCAGGGTCAGCTGCTCTTTGAGGAAGACGTAGGCAAAGATGACCACGAATACCGGCTCGGTGCACATCAGCAGGTTGACCACGCTGGAAGGCAGGTAGCCCAGGCTGACATTGAACACCCCGAAGCCGGCGAGGGTCGGACCCACCGCCAGCAGGAACATGATACCCCACGCCAGCGGGTCCCAACCCAGCCAGAGAAGATCACGGACTTGCATGGTGCCGCCGACAAAGTACTTGCCCGGGACCAGGTTGAAGAGGAAGAGGAAGACGGTGGCGAAGGCAAAGGAATAGAGGATCGCCGTCCAGGGGTTGACCCCACGCTGCGCCGCACTGCGCCCCATCATGGTGTAGATGGCGTAGGACAGGCCGCACAGAACGCCCACCAGCACGCCGACAAAATTGGTATGCCAGGCGGCGGGGTCCACCAGGCCGGAAACAAGGGTGACGCCTATCAGGCTGAGGACGACTGCCAGGATCTTGTCCCAGTTCAAGCTTTCCTTGAGGAACCAGCGCGCCAGCAGGACGGTAAAGGCGGTTGAGGAGTAGCTGAGGACTGTGGCGATCGCCGCGCCGTTCAGGACCACCGACTCGACCCACAGGCCATTGAAGAAGGCAAAGACCAGCCCATAGAAGGCCAGGAACGGTAAAAAGCGTCTTTCTACTTTGAGCAAACGCGGTTGGAAGATGAGCAGGATGAGCGCCAGGGCGATGGTGACGATGACATCGCGCCAGAATGCCAGCACCAGGGCGGGTATGCGGTAGGTTTCGGTCAGGTGGCGGATGATGATGGCGGTGGTGGCCAGCATCAGGGCGGAAAAAACGGCCAGGGCAAAGCCTTTGCCGGTTTGGCGGGGTTGCGAGGTTTGGTTCGTCATGGGGCTAATTGTACAGGATGTTTGGGCGGGAAGGCGGAAAGTGACAGGAAAACAGGAGTTGGTTTAAAAATTACCTAATTCCATAAATAAAAAAGCGATGTGGAAGATCGGCCCATCTATTTAAGATAATGCTTTGTTCTTTGACAACACCAGCATGCACCGTGGATGTATAATTGTCCATCATACTCGCTGCCTACATTGATAAAGGAATCTCTTGAAGAAATCTATTGTTTTTCTGCTTTTGTGCCTGGTTCTACTTTCCATTTCAACCAAA
>CAYSZB010000103.1:0-6477 GCA_964435475.1 uncultured Anaerolineaceae bacterium
CTAATCAAATATCAATGACGTTGAGTTTCACTACGCATGCGGATGCTCTCAACCAGACCAATTCCCAGCAGCAATGAAACCAGCGAGCTGCCCCCATAGCTGACAAATGGTAGGGTTAAGCCTGTTACAGGGATGACATTCAAATTAACCCCAATATTGACCAGGCTTTGAAAAGCAATCAATATGCCAAAACCGAAAGCGATCAAAGCGCCGTAATTATCAGATGCTTTCTTGGAGATCATGAAACAGCGGTATACAACAAATGCCAGTAGTAATACCACCACAACAGCGCCAACGAACCCGAACTCATGGGCAACAACTGAGAATATAAAGTCATTATGCCGGATCTTTAGATACCTCAATTGCACTTGAGACCCTTGACCATAACCTTGACCTAGCAAACCACCTGAGCCAATAGTGATCAGCGCCTGGTCAACGTTGTAGGTATCCCCGTATCTGGCATCTTCATCAGGGTTGAAAAAATTTGTAATTCTGTTTTGTTGATATTCAGCAAGATAAGAAAAACCGGTTAATGCAGATATGACTAAAAATACTATTCCAATGGTGGAGACTATCAGGATAATCTTAGTCTTCAAACCACTCACCCATAGCATTGAAAACCAAATGACCAGGATCACGATCGATGTGCTCAAGTTGGGCTGCAATAGGATCCACACCACAATACCAGCAACAAGCAGGACGCTTTGTACAATCACCTTTATTGTGTTGATTTCGCCGATTTTTCTGGAAAAGAATCTGGCAAGTGCCAAGATGATCACTATTTTTGCCAGTTCTGAAGGTTGGATCAGGATCATGCCAAACTCGAGCCATCTTGCAGCGCCAAACCTGGCCTGGGCTGACACAAAAACAAATAACAAGAACACCAGTGTCACCAGGTACAAAGGTGTCGTTAATACAAGCCAATAATGATAGTCAATCACCGTGGCAATGAACAGGATCACGATGCCAGCGATTAAAAATATAGCCTGCCTTCGAGGGTGATCGACCAGTTCCTGGTTTCCGGCAATGGCTGAACTGATCATTGCCACACCAAAAATTGACAGGATGAATACAGCCCCAAACAACCACAGGTCAAACTTACGCCAAATTTCTCTTAATTGCATGTAAGGATAATCTTACCCTTAAAAATATATCGCTTAATCTCTTTACTTCCCCTTCCATGGGGTTTTGATAATTTTGCCTTCCTGCAAACTTAACATTTCAGGTTTTTGCGATGACTTGCGTCTCGAGGGAGTAAGGTATGCATCTGCGATTTGTGCGTAAGTTGGTGTAAGATGCAATGCACAAATGATCGCATGTTCGTTCCCCGAACTGCCTGCATGTACAGCGCCAGCCAATTTTCCCCAGACAATGATATTGCCTTCACTGATCAATTCGGCTCCAGGCATGACGTTGCCATTAATGATGAGGTGGTTCTTTGTCTTCAATACTTCACCAGAATTGAGGTCTTTATCAATATAAGATGCATTTGCTCCAGCGGCAGGGGATTTGCCGGTCAAGCTTCTCAGAATATTTTGGTCACTGACAGCATTAATTCCCAACAGTTTTGCTGATTCTCTTGTGCTTACTGAGGATGAAAATATGTTTGCCAGTCTTAATCCTGCCGCTAGCAGATCATCGCGCAATTTTCCCATCTCTGCCGAGTGAATTGACATCGTCCCCATATCGATCGATATCCTGGCACCAGCAAAGAAGTCTTTTCGCTTTGATATTTCAGTCATTAGCTCGGCACATTGTCCTTGCCAATCCGTTGACCGGAATTTCACAAAAATGCCTTCGTTTATGCCTTTAATTTGCATGGCTTGATCTTCTTGCCTTCGTAATAAACTCTACCTACTCATTTAAGGGTTATTGTTAGCCGCATCAATGGCTTTGAATTCAAAGTAGGCGTTGATCACTTTCCTGACGATGGGTGCGCAAAAAGTGGAACCTTCTGTGCCATTATAAACAAAGGCTACCACTGCTATTTCGGGCACGTCATAGGGTGCATATCCCACATACCAGGCGTGTGCCGGCCAGGTACCCAAGCCCTCGCCACACAGCCCCATTTCCTGGGCAAAATTATCACAATACTCTGCCGTACCAGTTTTACCGGCAGATAAAGTTGTATCTCCCTCAAATTGCGCGCTTGATGTGCCTTCAGTAACGACCATCCGCATGCCTTCTTTGGCAAGTTCAATAACCCAGGGTTGGACTGTCACGGTCTCCCCGGTTGGGATATTATCATTGAACTTTTCTATTACCGGATCCTTCGTAATGTCCCACCTGACAGACGGCGTAAATGATCGAGTGACAGCGCCTTCAGATGAGACTATCTCCTTTATAAGGCTGAGATCCATCAACCTGCCTCCATTGGCTACTGTCGCAATGGAATTCAATACCTGGATGGGCGTAGCTAATACGTATCCCTGCCCTACAGCAGCAATATAAGTATCGCCCGTTGCCCAGTTTTCTCCCAGGTTTAACCTCTTCCATGTTGGATCCGGGATAAGTCCATTTTCTTCGCCGGGCAATTCTATACCTGTTATTTCACCATACCCCAAGGCCCTGGCATACTCTCCCAAGCGCCATATTCCCAAACCGTTTCCTTCAACCTGGTCTTTATAACCTCCGGTAACTTTATAAAAATACACATTGCATGAGTTGGATATGCCATGCAAAAAGTCAACCATGCCATGCCCTGTTTCCAGGTGGCACACAAAACTTTTTTCACTTCCTGGGTCGTTGATGTAATATTTTTGGGTAATGATGATTTTTCCGGGATCATCAACCTGGTAATCTGGCGTAACTACGCCTTCGTTTAACACACCTAATGCCGCTGACAATTTAAAAACTGATCCTGGGGGATGTTCTGCAGAAATTGCATGGTTAAATAAAGGTCGGCTTTCATCCTTACTCAACTGTTCATAATAGTACCCGGGAATGATCTGCGACATGCGGTTGTTTTCAAAATTAGGATATGACACCAGTGATAGTACTTCACCAGTTTGAGGGTTAATTGCGATCACCACCCCATTGGAAGATAATGTCTTTCCAGCCTGCCTGTTCCAGAATTCCATTTCGCCAATGAGGGCTTCCCGCGCTACCGATTGCAGCCTGGTATCAATGGTCAGGTAAATATCGGAACCTGGAATGGGGTCAATAGGCTCTTCAATGTTTCGGATGATCTCACCGCCACTGGCGACCTCCACGATTCTCTGTCCATTTGTCCCGGAAAGCACATCCTGCATTGTATTCTCAATGCCTGCATATCCTACCTTGTCTCTTCCAGAGACAAAACCAAGGTCCGTATAATATTCTTCCAGTGCCGCCGGTATTGGACCCAGAAATCCAATGATTTCTGAGGTCATATTTCCTGTTGGATATTCACGGATGGAATTTACTTCTATGCTGATTCCGGGCCAATCGTTCCCCTTTTCTGATACGATCATGGCAATCTCTTTTGGAACATCACACACAATGGCTGTCGAATCATAAGGCCAGTTGGTCAGCGCAATATAGACAATTTCCTCTATTCCTATGTCTGTCTCACAGGGTTTGAAGGTTTTTGCTGCTTCTTCTACATTACCTTTGCTCACCGGGATATCAATGACTTCCGATAACTCCCGGTAGATTTTTTGGGTAGCGCCTTCATCATCTGGCAAATCAGCTGGCGTCACAACGACATTATAAGAAGGGATGTTCCTGGCAAGCACATACCCATTGCGATCATAAATGATCCCTCTCTGGCTTGGATCGCTGATCTCTAGCATTCTGTTATCTTCTGCTTGTTCCATATACGCTTTACCTTCAATTAACTGGTATTGAAACAAACGAAATATGTAGAAAGCGATGATCGCTCCAATTAGGATAAAGAGCAGTAAGAATCTTTTCGATTCGAGGTGATTTTCTGTGATATTTTCTTTCATCTCAAAGCACTTTCAGGTATTATGATCAGGGCAATTTCACGGATTACGATATAAACAGGGAAAGCCAACACCAGGTTGATCAATAAACTTGGTAATGTAACCATATTTAAGCTTTCCTGCCAATCTATCCCTGTTCCGGTAAAGATTAAAACAAAGTAATAGATGATATGTTGTACCAGGGTTCCCAGGAATACCACGATCAGCATTGCCAGAACTGGCGATTCCCAAAATCTTCTTTTTATGATCTGGCTTAGAACAGTGATGAATAAGTATCCAAAGAATGGCGCATACAATGGCATGGCAGAAAGTAAACTGGCAAAAAATCCTGCCAGAACTGTCCATAACCAGATACGTTTGGTCTGCCCTTGAAGACCCCAGGCTGCAATGAAAAGTAGTATCAAGTCGGCAGCACCAGATAAGAAAGTTATCCTGCTAGCCACTCCCGACTGCAGCATGATGGTTATGATGAGTAACAGACCTGCTAATAGATCGGACATTATAATATCAAGGGATCAAAGGGGAAGTATCAACCGCATCAAAATTGGAGATTACCAGGACTGCGTTTAACGAATCAAAAGCAATAATCGGCTGCACACTTGCTGTTTGAAATAAGGCATTTTCCAGTTTTCTGACACTGATCACCTGGCCAATGAATATGTTTGCGGGATAATTTCCTCCCAATCCAGATGTTAATATGACCTCTCCCGCTTCCAGGATGGCATCCTGGGGGATCATTTCGAGCGTCACTTCACCGGTTATGGAGCCTCTCAATTGAGCCTCGATTTTACCGCTCTGCAATTGCACATTTACTGTGGAATTGGCATCTGAGATCAACTGCACCCTTGCAGCATTTGCGATCACAGCGTCTATCCTGCCCACCAAACCCTGCTGGGTGACAACTGGCATCCCATACCGCAGCCCATGATTGACGCCCTTGTCAATGATGACATATTGGATAAAAGGGCTGATTTCCCGACCGATCACAGTAGCAGCCACATATTCATGTTGCGGGTTTGTTCTCGCAAAATCCAGTAATGCATAAAGAATTTCTGACTGGCTCAGCTGTTCCTGCAATTGGATGATTTGGCTTTGCAGCTGTGAAACCTGTACCTCAAGCTCAGAATTTCTCTCACGCAAACTGGCAACGTCCCGCGGAGATGTGAAGAAGTCTCTTAATGCAATGTACCGCATCGAAAGCCAGCTTTGGGTTGAGATCAACGGGCTCAAAGAAAAGTTGTAAAGAGGTGTGAGGTATCCGCCAATGGAAAGCAAAAATACACCAGCTATGATCAAAACGATCAGAAGCGTTCGTAAACTGCCTGAACTGAAGAGCTTCTTCACGATCTTTTTCCTTTAGTGAATTTTAAATTGTAAATACAATGACATTTCTATGGATTAATTTTACTATATGGGTCTCTTTCAATTCCAACCAGGAAAGAGCTGTATAGGTCCATATTATCGAAGATCAAACCACATCCCCTCGCTACACATGTCATTGGGTCTTTAGCCACCCACACCCTGACATGTAACTCACTGGCAAGTTTATCCGCAAGCCCCAATAACTGGGAGCTGCCACCGGCAAGGCATATGCCATTGTCCAGAAGGTCGGATAGGATCTCTGGCGGAGATTCATCCAGCGCATCACGTATCGTCTCTGTTATGACCTGTACTGAGGATGTAATGGCTTCACGAATTTCTACAGATGAGATTTCGATTGACTCTGGAAGCCCGGAGATCAGGTTTCGACCCCTGACTTCCATGGTTTTTTCTTCTCTTAGTGGGTAAGCAGAACCGATGGTGATTTTCACCCTTTCGGCCATCTGCTCCCCTATGAATAGGTTGTATTTGCTTCGAATGTACTCGATGATCTCTTGATCCAGCTCATCCCCGGCCACCCGTAGGGATCTGGATACAACAACGCCGCCCATTGATATCACGGCGACTTCGGTTGTCCCACCGCCGATATCAACGATCATATTGCCGGTGACATCGTGTGTTGGTAGCCCGGCACCAATTGCCGCTGCCGCAGGTTCATGGATCATGTAAGCAGTTCTGGCGCCAGCTGACATGGCGGCATCATAAACCGCCCTTTTCTCAACCTCGGTTGCACCGGAAGGAATTCCAACAATGACTCGCGGTCTGGGTAATGGCACGATGCTTTGTTGATGCGCTTTGCCGATGAAATATTCCAGCATGGCTTGCGTGATATCATATTCAGAAATTACACCATCGCGCAAAGGCCGTAAGGTGACTATATTAATCGGGGCACGCCCGACCATCGCTTTTGCCTGTGCGCCAATGGCAACTGGCACACGGCTACGCTTATCAATTGCCACCCACGATGGCTCATTGATGACAATACCTTTTCCGCGAACGTTAACTAATGTATTTGCGGTTCCGAGGTCTATCCCAATATCCAGGGAAAAAAGGCCAAGTAACCAATTGATAGGATTGAAAGCCAAATTGCTCTCCTGGTAACTTTTAACTTACACTTAATTTACATGCAGTCAAAAATTATACCATACAGATTTCACCGCATTCCTAAACC
>CAYSZB010000104.1:0-6308 GCA_964435475.1 uncultured Anaerolineaceae bacterium
ATGGCCGGGTCGGGGGCGGAAAAGTATGCCAGATCGATGAAGGCGCGGTCAAGCGCACGGGCTGCCTTAATCATATCTATGCGCAATGGGAATTGGTCGGAGGCAGCCTGTTCAATGCGCACCTGATCTGACCGATCAGTGAAAAGACCCCGGAAGGATTCGCGGGCAGAAGCAAAATTTTTACGCAGCAAGGATCCCACCACCCTGCTGAGGGCGTAATCTTTGGGATTGAATTGCTGCAAGTTGCGATTTTCGATGAGCGAAAAGCCCTGCGGGTTATTGCCGCGCAACGCCCAGAAAACGGGGACGGTAAAAATGAGCAGGCAAAAAAGGAGCGTGATGAGAGAGAATGACCGGTTTGTTCTGGCTTGCATTGGTTAAAACTGGGCATACATGAAGGCCTGGAAACCATTGGCGAGGATGTACGCCACGCAGAGGGCGAAGATGCCAATATGCACCAGGTCCAGCGCAGAGTTCCAGAGAAACGGGCGAGCAGGCTGAACCTTTTTGACCCACTCCAGGATGGGCAGGCAGAGGAGAATGGCAAGGACGGCAATGGGGATGTAGAAAAGGATGTTAAGCGAGCGCATGGTCTCGAGGGCGGTCCAGCCCTGGCGGCCGAACAAGGCACCAAGGAAGCCGCCCCAGTTCTGCAGGTTGGTGAGACGGAAAAAGACCCAACCCAGGAGGACAAGGAAAAGGGTGTAGAGATGGCGGAAGACACGGGGGATCTTTTTGAGCAGCTTTTCGAGCCCACTGGCTTCGAGTGCCAGGAGAAGGCCGAAATAGCCACCCCAGAAGAGGAAATTCCAGCCGGCGCCATGCCAGAGACCGGTCAGGAGGAAGACGAGGAGAATGTTGGTCGGCTGGCGGAGGAATTTGACCTTGCGGCGTTTGAACTCCAGGGGGATGAAGAGGTAGGTGCGGAACCAGGCGGTGAGGGACATGTGCCAGCGGCGCCAGAACTCGGTGATGGACTGGCTGATGTAGGGGTAGTTGAAGTTTTCGGGCAGTTTGAAGCCCAGCATGCCGCCCAGGCCAAGGGCCATGTCGGTGTAGCCGGAAAAATCAAAAAAGATGGTCAGGGCATAGGCGATCAGACCAAACCAGGCGACTCCGGCACCGATAGACGAGGGATCAGCTGCGAAGACCTTGTTGGCGGCGATGGCGAGACTGTCGGCGATGAGGACCTTTTTGGCCAGGCCAATAATGAAGCGGCGGATGCCCAGCGAAACATCGGTCAGGTTGACCCTGAGCTCGAGCAAGCCGGGTTTGACGTCCTTATAGCGGGTGATGGGACCCTGGATCAGTTTGGGAAACATCACCAGATAGGCGGTGAAGTTGAGGACGTTCTTTTCGGCCTTTTCGGTGCCTCGATGGACATCGAGAATGTAGGAAAGAGCGGAAAAGGTCAGGTAGGAGATGCCGAGGGGTAAAGCGCGTTCCGGGAACGATACTTCAATGGGCAGTACTGACTGGACAATTCCACCCAGAAAGCCAAAATACTTGTAGAAAGCCAGGATCAGGAGGTTGAGGAGCAGGGCAATGACCATCAGCGCTTTGGCGCGCTTGGGTGTCTCATGGTCATTGGCATGCTGGATCAACAAGCCGGAGAGGTAGTTGATCAGGAGGGAGAGCAGGAGGAGCGGGAGGTGGCGCAGGTCGGCCCAGGCAAAAAAGCCCAGCGAGCCCAGGACGAGGACCAGGTTCTTCCAGCCGCGCTTGGGGATGATGAAGTATGCCAAGAGCATGACCGGCAGGAAAAGGAATATGAAGTGAATGCTTGCAAATGCCATGATTATGTTCTAGCGGGTTCTGGGATGGGTTAGTGCTGTCTTTATTCTGAGACCAGTGTTTCGTGAATCCAGTCGATCAGACGGGGATCCCAGTTATAGACAAAGGCTTTGTTGTTGAGAGTCGGTATGAAGGCAGAGCCTTCCCGGGCAAGATCATAGGGAAAGGCATAGGTCTGGAGGTTGGATGTGTCAAATTTATTGAGGAAACACAACCCGAGGGTAGTGAGCTGTTCGATGGAAAGATCGGTGAGGAAGGCATCTTTGTAGCGGACGAGGAGGGCGGGAACTTTAAGGATCAAGGAGGGCTGCATCATCTTGTTGAGGACGGCACGCATAATGAGGGTCTGGTTGGAGATGCGGAAGGCATCGGAATAGAGCATGCGGATGCGGGCGAGCTTGAGGGCCTGTTCACCGCTGAGCCACTGCCTGCCGGCTGGGAAGGTGCCAAAGTCCGGGTCGGTGACCCGTTGGGGCAGGTCAACTTCAATACCACCAATGGCATCGATAAAACTGACAAAGGTTTTAAAGTTGATCACGGCGTAGTGGTCGGTGGTCACGCCGAAGTTGTATTGGATGACCTCGGCGAGGGAGCCGGCACCATAACCGCTGCCCACGTAGTGACCCATGCCGGGGGTGCCGAATAGGTAGCCCTGGTTGAGCTTGATGGGGCCTTCGACCTTGAGGCGATCCACAGGCACGTCGACCAGGAGATCACGCGGCAGGACCAGCATGTTAATCGTGCCGTTGATGAAGTCGATGCGCGCCAGGCGGATGACATCCGCCAGACCGTAGAGGTAGCCATCGCCCTGGTAATCCACGCCAGCCAGCAAGACGATCCACTCGGATTCATCGCCACAGATGGGTTGTTTGCCTGCCGGGATGGTGGGTTTTACATATACAGGCACCTCGATAGTGTTGGTCGGAGTGGGCTGCTCTTTAGAAGGCTCTGCGGTGGGGTTGGGCGTCTCACCCGCCACTGATGTGGTATCGGGTGTGGTGCCTGTTGAAAACTGCTCAATGGCAGTTTCAGCGGCCTGTTCTGTTGGAAGAGTCGGCGGATCCTGGGTGGGGGTGGTAGATGTAGGTTCCTGGACCGCCAGCGGACTGGTGGGGAGGTTGAGCACATCGGCTAGGGGCGTGGTAAGCGTGGGCTTAAGCCACAGGAAGTAAAAGAGAAGAAGAGCCAAAACGCCCAGCGAAAGCAGGCTGAGCCCGATCCAGAGGATGGGCTTTCTGCTGTGCTTTTTGGACTTGTCTTTTTGACTTTTAACCATTAGATTTTTTAGAGGTCACAGTTTGACCACTTTTGGGTTGCTCTTTCCCGCCGAACCCAAGGCATTGCGGGTATCAACAATCAGGCGGGCGTTGGCAAGGATCATCGCGTAATCGTAGACCTTATGATTGGTGATGATGACGACGGCATCCGCTTGTTTTACCTCTGCTGCCAGATCATCGACCGAGTCCTTGACATGACCATCATGGCGGAGGTGGGGAATGTAGGGATCGTGGTAAAGCACATGGGCACCCTTTTCTTCCAACAAATGGATGACGTCGAGAGCAGGACTTTCACGCAGGTCATCAATATCCGGTTTGTAGGCGACACCCAGGATGAGCAAGCGGCTGCCCTTGACGGGCTTGCCGCGGTCATTAAGGGCATCCTGTACTTTGGTGACAGTGAAACGCGGCATCTGGGTGTTGATCTCGGAGGCGAGTTCAATGAAACGGGCATTGTAGTTGAGAGTGCGCATCTTCCAGGAAAGGTAGAGGGGGTCAATGGGAATGCAGTGGCCACCCAGACCGGGACCAGGCGTGAATTTCATGAAGCCGAAAGGCTTGGTAGCGGCAGCATCGATCACTTCCCAGACATCCACTTTAAGGCGGTCGCACATGATGGCCAGTTCGTTGACCAGGCCGATGTTTATCATTCGGAAGGTGTTCTCAAGCAATTTAGCCATCTCGGCAACTTCGGCACTGGAAACGCGGACGACTTTTTCGAGAGCCTGGGCGTACCAGGCGGAAGCAACATCCGAGCAGTCTTCGGTGATGCCGCCAACAACCTTGGGGGTGTTGCGGGTGGTCCAGTCTGTGCGACCGGGGTCGACGCGTTCAGGAGAGAAAGCAATAAAGATATCGCGACCGGCCAGCAGGCCATTTTCGCCAGTCAACCTGGGTAAAACCATTTCGCGGGTCGTGCCGGGGTAGGTGCTGGATTCGAGGATCACAACCATCCCAGCATGCACATAAGGAGCCAGACCGTCGATGGCGGAGGCAATGTAGGAGAGGTCAGGGTCACCGGTCTTGCGGAGGGGGGTCGGAACGCAGATGGAGACCGCATCGACTTCTGCCAGAACGGAGAAATCGGTGGTGGCATGGATCCTGCCAGCCGAGACAAGTGTTTGGAGGTGGTCTGAGGGTATATCAAGGACATAAGAGTGCCCCTGGTTTACCATGTCCACCTTCTCGATAATGGGATCAATGCCCGTAACGATGAAACCGGCATCAGCCAGGACAGTTGCCAATGGCAGCCCGACATAACCAAGTCCCATGACCGCCACCCGGGCTGTTCTATCCTGCAACTTATTGATCAATGCTGTCTTTGTACCTGTCATTTGGAAACCTCTATTATTCTTCTAAGCAATGTTCGGTGACTTTAAAGCATCCGCCCTTGCGACATCAGGCTTTCAATGTCACACAGGTGGTTAAAGCGTATCAGGCAGCCATTGATGGAACCTTGCCCGGTCCCTGGTCAACGCTGTTTTTTAGTGGTTTTCAGCAGGCGTGCAGAAATAACTGCAGGCAACTGCTGCGCATGTACTAATTGTATCAAAATTCTCACCCGGTCCCGGCCTGAGAGGCGGGTGTCAAAAATAGCTTCGTAGCCGGCAAATGGCCCGCCCAGGATCTCAAGGCGTTGGCCTTTGGCAAAGCGATCAGCGCCCCTGGCTTGTTCTGCATTCAATTCATCCACATGGCGCCGGATGCCGTTGATGACGGTGTCGGGTACCGTGGCAACCTGGTCACCAAAATGAACCCAACCGGTTGCTCCCGGCAGCCATCGCAGGGCATTGACCTCGGGACTGGCAGGCTCCAGTTTGACAAACAGGTAACCTGGAAAATATGGGACGATCTTTCGTGAGCGTGGATTGACAGGGATGACATGCAGCCGGGGAAAATAACACTCGACCTGGCGTGCTGTGATCTCGCGCCAGAGAAATTCCTCTTTGAATGCTTTTGAGTGCAGTAATAGCCATTGAGTCATATAAGTATTCTGATCAGGGGACACCCCCCCAGCGAATGAGTCATAGTTTACCACATAACGCTTTATGACTTGCAGGCTACTTAAAAAAGTACCCGTGTGAATATTCACACGAGTACCTGCGCTGCAAACTTGGCAGGTTATTTAATCTTCCTGGTTTTCTTTTCTGGCTTGACCTCTTTAAGGGATAGTTTTTCCTCCATGCCATGTGCCAGGCTGGAATCTGCCATAACATCAAACCAGGTCTTGTTTCTGGTTTCGAGGCTCTTCTCGCCTTTCTTATTGACCGTTTCCACCTGCCAGAAAACATCCCCCCGCATCTCCAACGGGCAATCAGGGCTGGCCGGGCAGTTGCGGGTCTTAAGGACCAGGTGAGGGTACTGGTCCGCAGGAGAAAGAGTCACATTGTCCAGAAACTGGGTATCATTTTCTTGGATGGCGAGGGTCACCGGTTCCTTGGAGTCAATACCAAAGATGCCCTGACGCCAGGGAGTGTACCATTTCTGGTGTTCCTCGCAGAATGCTGATTCGGTGATTGTCTCCTTACCACCCTGGTAGCCACCGATCAGGACCATGACAAACTCAACCAGCGCCAGGACTATCCAGAACCAAGCGGCGTCCCCAACTGTGGTATCAAATGCATTTTCAATCATTTCCTTGGAAATGGTCATTGAATAGACCGTACGGGTCAGCAGAAGGCAAATGAAGGCGTGACCACCATAAGCAAAAAGACCATTCCACAAACCTGCCCAGGCTGCGATTTTGGGATTACGGCAGAGACCTTTTTTACCCAGTTCTGCCACTATCTTCGAGTTCAAGTAGCCGACAAAGAATGGATATCCTAAAAAGACCGCTACTATAACAATAAAAGCAAAGACCACGAACATGCAAACCACAAAACCGCAGACAGACGCCATGGCAGCGGGAATCATTGCAACCACACCTGCCAGGTAGCCTACAGCGATCCCAACATAATGGGCTGCCATTCCCAAGACAAAACTGATCGGGACAGCCGCCAGGAACATGAGCAAGGTTGCTTTAGATGGGCATGCGCCACTGAGTTTGGGTTTGTTGGCCATGAAATCTACCGGAAGATCCGGCAGCATCGGTTCCACCCCAATTGGGCCTGAAGAATTTTGGATCATAATTGCCTCCAATCAATCAGTTGTTAAAAATATTTTGATTAAATTACAATGAACTTAGATAAGTATATATTAATTTTCGCCAAAAGGCAACAAAATTCCAGTGTTTCGCTG
>CAYSZB010000105.1:0-5775 GCA_964435475.1 uncultured Anaerolineaceae bacterium
TGCTGCCCTCGAGCGATTTCCGGGCTTCGAACAGGAATCCGCCATCCATCAGGGCTGAGATCAGGCGGTGATGCAGGGTGGGGTTGCTTTCATCATATCCTTTGAGAGTGACCAGGCACTCAACCGCTGCCTTGGTTTCGCCAATTCTCAAGAAATGGGCTGCCAGGCGGTCCAGGCAGGTGCGTCTGATTAAGGTCAGTGATTCATCAGTGTAAACCAGCCAGTTATCCAGGGTGATGGAGTTGACCAGTCTGGCCTCCCCCAGGAAACGCGCACCCTTCCACAAGCCCAGGGCTTTGATCAGTGCACCCTCGATTGGTTTCGGCAGGGGAGTGATCTCAGCATAATTCCAAGGAATGCCCCGCAAAGCGCCATATTGCCCGGTGAAATCATGCTGGTCAACATAGATCGCTGCGTGGTCCAGGTCGACCTGGTCATTGTGGGTGATCAGCAGGTTGGGGTCGGGCAGGCTGCGTTTTAGCTTGGCGATCAGGTCGCGCAGGTTATTGCGCGCTTCCTTTTCAAGGCTGTCAGGCCAGAAAAGGTCGCATAACGCACTGCGGCTGACCGCTTTACGCTGACTGGCAAGGTAGAAAAGCAGGCTGCGGGTTGCCCGCCGGCTGATGATGAGCGGTTGGTCGTCCCAGGTAACCAGCGCCTGGCCAAGCAGGAAGAGTTTCAGTCGGGTCATGGGATACCGGCAGCCTGGTTGATCGCAGGAAATGGCAAATTGACCTGTCTTTCCAGCGTCACCAAAGGTGGGACGTTAAAGTTCCTGTATTCATTAATAAGGTTCTCAGCGTTAAATTAATAACAATTTTACTGTATTTTTACCAAATTGGTGGGATATTTTGTGGGAGGATGCCTGTGATATAATCCCAAATGCCGAAGGTGGGAATCGAACCCACATACCCGAGGGTACACGATTTTGAGTCGTGCGCGTCTGCCTATTCCGCCACTCCGGCATAAGAAATGTAGTATAACCAAATCCACGGATGCGGTCAAGACCAAAGCGTTTTTCACTTGATGCCAGGTCATGGCGCATCCGGTTCTAATATGGAGTTTGAAATGCAACTTGGAATTATTGGCTTACCCCAGTCCGGCAAAACCACCCTCTACAAGGCGCTGACCGGCGCCGAGATCCCCGCGCAGATGTCCGCCGGGCAGCTGGAGGTGCACACTGCAGTGGTGGACGTGCCCGACCCGCGCGTGGACAAACTGGTCGAGATCTATCACCCCAAAAAGATCGTGCGTGCCAAGGTGACCTATGCCGACATCGCCGGGTTGGACGGCAGCGCCGGCAGCAGCGGCATCAGCGGCGCGCTGCTCAACCAGCTGGCACAGATGGACGGCTATATCCACGTCGTGCGCCACTTCCAGAACGACAGCGTGCCGCATATCTCCGGCAGCATCGACCCCCTGCGCGATATCCGCGTGATGGATACCGAGTTCATCCTCAGCGACCTGATCATGGTCGAACGCAAGCTGGAACGCCTGGTGGAGGAACACCGCCGCGGGGTGACGCGTGACCGCGCACTGATCGAGGTGGATATCCAGCTTTTCGAGCGCCTCAAAGCCACCCTGGGCAGTGAAACCCCCCTGCGCAACTTTGAATTTTCCGCGGAGGACGACAGGATCCTCTCCAGCTATGGCTTTTTGAGCCGCAAACCGCAGATCATCGTCTTCAACCAGACCGAAGACCAGGCGCCTTTCGAATTCACCCCGCCCTACCAGCATACGATGGCGATCAGCATGCCCGCCAAACTGGTGATGGACATTGCCGCGCTGCCGCCCGAAGACGCCGCGCTATTTATGGAAGAATACGGCATTGAAGAGCCCGGGCTGAACCGCCTGATCCGTTTGTCGTATGAACTGTTGGGTCTGCAGTCATTTTTCACTGCCGGCGACAAGGAAGTGCATGCCTGGACGCTCAAGAGGGGCGCCAACGCCCGCGAGGCGGCTGGCGTGATCCATTCGGACATGGAAAAAGGCTTCATCCGTGCCGAGATCATCTCGTTTGAGGATATCGTGACCTACGGCGGGACGGCGGAGGCACGCGCCAAAGGGAGATTGCGGGTGGAAGGCAGGAACTACCTGGTCGCCGATGGCGACATCCTCGAGATCCGCTTTAATATCTGATCTTAACAGCACCCTGATAAGGGGTGCTGTGTTTTTAATGATGGAGATGGTGAAGTTTTTATTAAATTTTCGCAGTACAGCTTGCCAGAGCCGGGAATTGTGATATCATGATTCCATGTGCAGTTAATACCCCGTTAAAACTATTTTTGACCAGGAGGATTTATTTCATGAAACGCAGTCTGAGATCGATCAATTTTATTCTGATGTTTGTGTTATGTTTTGGCGCGCTGGGATTTATGCCAAGGGCAGTGGAGGCGGCACTGCCGACGGATTTGTTCATTTCTGAGTATATTGAGGGAAGCGGCTTTTATAAAGCCATAGAAATTTACAATGGAACAGGCGTTTCTGTTGATCTTTCATCATACACCTTGGAATTGTATTCAAATGGTTCACCGACAGTATCACAGACACTATCTCTGAACCTAGGCTTACCGCCACTAAGCAACAACGATGTCTTGGTCCTTGTGCATGGGAGCGCCGTACAGGAATTAAAGGATCTTGCAGATGTTATCAACAGTACAGTTATAAATTTTAATGGCGATGATGCTGTTGTGTTGCGGAAGGGCGGGATAGTATTGGATGTCTTTGGCGTAATTGGCACAGACCCCGGCACTGCTTGGACTGGGGGCGGCCTTAGCACGGCTGATAGAACCCTGGTTCGGAAGGCGACAGTATGTTCGGGCGATCCAATTGGCAGCGATGCCTTCGATCCTTCAGTTCAATGGGAAGGATACCCAACAAACACAATATCCAACATAGGATCACACACTGCTAGTTGCGCCCCCGATGATCCTGCCCCCACCGTCTCCGGCACCAGCCCGGTTGATGGCGCTTTGAAGGTTGCCCTCGACAGCAACATCAGCATCACCTTCAGCGAGGCAGTGACCCTGGCAGCCGACTGGTACGAGATCGACTGCTCCATTTCTGGTCTGCATACCGCCACTGTGGATGAAAGCGCCGACCCGCTGATCGTCCTCGACCCCGCCAGCGACTTTGTAATGGGGGATGTCTGCGAGGTGACAGTCTTTGCCGCCAAGGTGACGGATGATGACACGATCGACCCGCCAGACACCATGGCAGAGGACTTCATTTTTACTTTCAGCGCGCTCCTTTTGCCGAAGATCAATGAGTTCTCGGCAAGTACGGCGGGGGATGATGTTGAGTACATCGAAATCTTTGGTGATCCAGATACAGACTATTCTGCATATACTCTTCTTGAAATTGAGGGCGATTCTTCTACTTCAAATGCTTATGAAGGATACATTGATGAGGTTGTAACCCTGGGAACCACAGATGAGTTTGGTTTTTATTTGAAGAACCTGGCAAACGGTACGCTCGAAAATGGTTCTATAACCTTACTGCTTGTCAGTGGCTTTTCAGGCAGCTTTGGCCAGGATCTTGACACAAATGATGATGGCATCCTTGAATTTACACCCTGGACAGCTATTATTGACTCTGTAGCGATTAATGATGGCGGATCTTCAGACAAGGCCTATGGAACGCCACTCCTTTATCCATATTATGATGGTTTACAATATGCCCCCGGCGGTGCCTCGCGCATCCCGGATGGCTTTGACACCGAATCTACCACTGACTGGGTGCGCAACAACTTTAGCCTGGTGGGCATCCCCGGTTTCACTGGCACGATCGTCCTGGGTGAAGCTTACAACACCCCCGGGACGACCAACCTTGCCTATACCCCACCCCCTGAGATGGCTCCCACCGTAACCTTGACCTCGCCCACCAATGGCGCAACTGCCATAGCCACGGATACCAATATCGAGATCACCTTCAGCGAGCCGGTCACCTTGACCGAACCCTGGTATACCATCTCTTGTGCGACCTCGGGTGTCCATACCGCCACAGTGACCGATGCGGACCCCAAATTTACCCTTGACCCGGCTGTCGACTTCCTGCCCAATGAAGTGTGCACGGTGACCGTCCTGGCGACCGGTGTCAATGATGATGACACGGATGATGGCACGTATGATTTCATGACTGCTGATTATGTCTTCAGCTTCACCACCGGTGAAGCCTGTGGTGATGTCTACACCCCGACCTATACCATCCAGGGTGACGGGGCCACCTCACCTTTGGTTGGCAGCATCATTGCGGTTGAAGGCATTGTGGTGGGTGACTTCACCACTGGCGCTTATGTGAGCGGTGGCAAGAACGGTTTCTATATCCAGGACCCCACAGGCGATAGTGACGCCACCACCTCAGATGGTCTCTTTATTTACTCCAATCTCAAGGATGTCCAGGCGGGTGACCATGTACGCGTGGCAGGCAAGGTGGCTGAATATGTCACCGGCACAAGCAGTCTGACCCAGATCACCTCGGTTTCCCAGATATGGACCTGTGATGTTGGCCAGGTGATTACCCCGACCGTGTTGTCCCTGCCCGTCGCTGCTGATTTTGACTACGAAGATTACGAAGGCATGCTGGTCACCTACCCGCAGGACCTGGTCATCTCCGAGTACTTCGATTATGACCGCTATGGGTCGATCGTTCTGACATCGAAGCGCAACCTGACCCCAACCGCGCAGTTTGAACCCGGCTCGCCCGAATACTTTGCGGCTGTTCAGGCCAACCTCCTCGACAGGATCACCCTGGACGATGCCAGGACCTCCCAGAACCCTGATCCGGCAATTCATCCCAATGGCTCAATATTTGATCTGACCAACCTGTTCCGCGGGGGATCCATCCTGACCGATGTGACCGGCATCCTGGATTCTTATTCCAGCCTTTACCGCATCCAGCTGACCCAGGGAGCCACTTATACCGATACCAACCCGCGTACCCTTGCACCAGACGTGGAACCGGGTGAGTTGACCATTGCCAGCTTTAACGTGCTCAATTACTTCCTGGACATTGATACCGGCTCAAGTAGCTGGATATGTGGTCCGTCCGGGGATATGGAATGCCGCGGTGCGGACAGTGCCGAAGAACTTACCCGCCAGCGCGCCAAGATCCTGGCGGCCATGGAAGGTATCGAGGCCGACATCTTTGGCCTGATGGAGATCCAGAACGATACCGGCGCCTCTACGGCTGACCTGGTATCTGGTCTGAATGACTTCTTTGGTTCTGATACCTATGATTACCTCGACACCGGCTTTATCGGCACCGATGCCATCAAGCAGGCCATCATCTACAAACCCGCTGCGGTGACCCCTGTGGGCGATTACGAGATTCTTGACTCATCCGTCGACCCGCGTTTCCTGGACGATCTCAATCGACCGGTCCTGGCACAGGTCTTTGAGGATAACATCACCGGTGAGACCTTTGTGCTGGCGGTCAACCACCTGAAATCCAAGGGTTCTGCCTGTACCGGAGACCCGGACCTGGGTGATGGACAGGGCAACTGCCCCATGACCCGCAAGTCTGCTGCTGAAGCCCTGGTGGACTGGTTGGCTGATGCGACTGTTTTCCCAGGCGTAACAGCTTCACTGATCATAGGCGATCTGAACTCCTACGACAAGGAAGACCCCATTGACATGATCAAACTGGGTGCGGATGACCTGGTTGATACCGCTGATGACTACACCGACTTGATCGCATTCTTCCAGGGCGAAGCTGCTTATGGTTATGTGTTTGATGGACAGGTGGGTTACCTCGACCATGCCCTGGCAAACCTGA